>CAIZGR010000367.1 GCA_903932535.1 uncultured Hyphomicrobiales bacterium
CCACGGCGTCGCCACCGAAAACCTTCCCACGTACTTGAGTTGGCGGCGAACCCTCGAAGCCATGCCCAGCAGCGACCCGGCCCTCTGGATCGCCGCCGCAGCAGGCCTCGGACCCTATCAACACGATATGCGATAAGCGCGAATTTCTAACGCCAAATCGCGACCGCCGTCACCGAACCTGGGCAGTTACCCTTCTCGAAGAATTCCCGCGCTCGGCGCCGGCGAAAATCATCGCTCTGCCGCCGGAAGCGATCGTCGCCTGGGCGAAAGCCAACCCGTCCCGGACGCTGGCGCGCGCCACGATCAACGCGAAAGGGATAGGTTCGCTCTCGGCGCTGTTCGATACCGCTATCCACAACGCCGTCCTGGACGCCAATCTTTGCGCCCGCATGCATTTGCCCAAAGCGGCGGCGAAGAAGCGCTGGTCGTTCGAGGAGGCCGACCTCACGCGATTGCTCGCCTCTCCCCTTTACGCCGATCCCGCTTGGCTCCCCAAGGCCGGCGGCGGCGAGGCAGCGTTCCGGCTGCCGCTGATTTCGGCCTTCGCCGGCGCGAGAATGGAAGAGATCGGACAACTCCTGACCTCCGATATCAAGGACGACCGGGGGTCGCCTATTTCCACATCACGACGCGCGGTGACGAGGAGGGCGGCGGCGCAGGGTCCGATGAGCCGGGAGGAGCAGCCGACGGGCCGCAGAAGTCGCTCAAAGCAGAGGCGGCGCGCCGCTGCATTCTCGTGCACCCCACGCTCATCGCGATCGGCTTTCTCGAATGCGTCGCACGCCGCCGCAAAGACAGGGCGTGCGGCTGTTCAGCAAGCTCGGCGTCTAACGCGACCGGCGCACCGAGAACTGGTCGCGTTGGTGGGCCAGCCACCAGGATAAATGCACAAAAAAATGCAGAATAGGTCTTCCACTCTTTCCGGCGCTGATTTACCGACGCCACATGCGATCTCCTCATCGAGGAAAAGATTCGGAAGTCCCTGCTTGGCCACGCCGGCGGCGACGTGACGAGTCGATACGGAAGAGGCGACAGCGCCGACGTGCACGCGCCGGCGCTCGCGAAGATTTCCTGCCCGGCCATCGACGCCGACGCCATCGAGGCGCTGGCCGCGGTCGCGCGCAGAAAGGCGGTCTGAACAAACCAACGCGGAACAGCAAAAATCAGCGGGACAGCTGGCGTCCGGCAGGGGCGCTCAAAGCTTCCGCTCCGCTGGATTTGGGAATTCGCCCTTACCAGAAGTTCCTTCTTCCTGCCGAACCCCCGGCGAAAAGGAGCGGGCGGGTGAGCGGCGTTACGATTCGATTACCTGGGAACCGTTTTCGGTTCCTTCGCCTTCAACACGCCCCACGAAATTCGCCGCCACGACGTTGGCGAAATCCGCCGCCTGAAGGAGCGAGTCGCCCTTGGCCATTCTCGCCGCCAGCGTCCCCACGAAGCAATCGCCCGCCCCGTGGGTGGACACGACCTTGACCGGCTTCGGGGCGATCCACAGCGGAGCCTCGCTGGCCGCCTGCACGACGAGTCCGTCCCCGCCCAGCGTGACGACCACGCCCCTCGCGGTCTTGGCAAGTTTCGGGAGCGCTTCCATCGCGCCGTCTCGGTCGGCGACCTTGGTTCCGGAGAACATTTCCGCCTCGACCCGGTTCACGACCAGCACGTCGACGCGATCGAGGAGTTCGGCCGGCGTGGCCCTCGCCGGCGCCGCATTGAGGATCACGATGGCGCCGGCGTCTCGCGCGACCTTCGCCGCTGCGATATTGACCGCCTCGGGAATCTCGTTCTGCAGGACGAGCGCACGCGCTCCGCCCAGCTCGCGCCATTGCCGCTCGAGCGAGTCCGGCGGGATCAGCAGATTGGCCCCCGAAACGATCACCGCGCCGTAGTCGCCGTCGTCGAGGACGATCGCCGCGCTCATGCCGGAGCCATGCGTCGGATCCACCAGAACCGCGCTGGCGTCGACTCCCGCCGCCTTCAGGTTCCCGACAAGGCGCGTTCCAAAATCGTCGGCGCCGATCCGTCCGATCATCGCCGTCCGCGCGCCCGCCCGCGCCGACATCGCCGCCTGGTTGCCGCCCTTGCCGCCGCACTGCTGACCCCAGCGCGTCCCCGGCACCGTCTCGTCGGGTCTCGGCAGGCTGGGAGAATAGACCATGATGTCGAGATGCAGGCTGCCGCACACGATGACGTCGAAGGCCGGCATGGACATTGGCGCTCCTTTGCCGCCGCTGCTCAGCTGCGCCGCTTGGCGCTGACGGCGGACATGGTTTTTGCGAGGTTGGCTTCCGCGGACTCGTAGCCCTTCTGGGCGACTGCGATGAAGATGGCGTCCATGATGTTGAGCTGCGCCACGCGCGCGGCCGCGTTTTCGCTGGTCAGGAACGAGCCTTGCGCGGTCGAGCAGAGAACCACGTCGCTGAGGTCGGCGAGCGGCGACGACTCGTAGTTGGTGAGCGCGATCACGTTGGCGCGGTTGGACTTCGCGATCTGCACCGACTCGATGAGGCCCGAGGTTCGTCCGGAGTGCGAGAAGGCGACGACGACGTCGCCGTGCGTGAGCAGGGACGCCGACATCGCCATCATATGCGTGTCGTCGAAAACCGAAGTCCGGACGCCAATGCGAAGGAACTTGTGCGAGACGTCGCGCGCGATCTGCGCCGATCCGCCGAGGCCGTAGAAATCCCGCTGACGGGCGCGATGCAGGAGTTCCGCCGCATAGGCGAAGGCCTCCATGTCGAGGATCGCGAGCGTCTCCTCGAGCGCCTGGATCGAGGTGCGGAACACCTTCTGGACGATGGTGGCGGGCGTGTCGTCGGGCGTCACTTCCTGATGAAGATCGACGTGGGGCTGGCTTTTGTAGGCCCTCAGCGCCCCGCGCAGCTCCTTGTAGCCGCTGAAGCCGAGCCTCTTGGCCGTCTTGACGACCATCGCCTCGGACGTCTCGGCCTCCTTGGCCACCGCCTTGAGCGGAAGGTCGGCGTCCCCGTCGCTGCGCAGCATGATTTCCGCGATGCGCGCCTCGGACACCGTCAGTTCCGGAAGCAGCATCCGGATCCGGGGCCCGACGGTCCTTGGGTCAAATTGCGTTGTCATTCTCGCCCGCGAGTCAGCCGATCGATCAGCATCGCCAGTATGATGATGACGCCGGTCGCGAGCAATTGATAAAACGCCTGAACATTCAGAAGGGTAAGTCCGTTGCGCATCGCCCCGAGGACAATCGCGCCGAGAATCGTGCCGACGATCGAACCCTTGCCGCCCATCAGCGAGGCGCCCCCGATCGCCGAGGCGGCGATCGCCTCCAGCTCCCACAGGTTTCCAAGCGTCGGTTCCGCCGCGCCGAGCCGCGCGACCAGAATGATCGCGGCAAGGGCGGCGAGGAAGCCCGACATCGCATAGGCGGCGATCTTCGTTCGGGCGATCGGAACGCCGCTGATGCGCGCGGCCTCCTCGTTGCCGCCGACGGCGAAGATATATTCGCCGAGCGGGGTGCGGGCGAGGAGCACGGACCCCACGA
Source organism: uncultured Hyphomicrobiales bacterium (assembly GCA_903932535.1). GTDB lineage: Bacteria > Pseudomonadota > Alphaproteobacteria > Rhizobiales > Beijerinckiaceae > Roseiarcus. The sequence continues at coordinate 3,515 of CAIZGR010000367.1, forward strand.
CGACGAGCACGGCGACAACCACGACCGGCACCGGGAAGATCCAGATCTCGGACGCGAAAAGTCTGCGGAACTCGGTCGGCACGCCGAGGATCGGATTGCCGCCGGTGTAGATGAGCGCCAGCGCGCGAAAGATGCTGAGCGTGCCGAGCGTCACGATGAACGGCTGGAGGCCGGCATAGGCGATGAGAACGCCGTTGAAGGCGCCGCAGATCGCGCCGACCGCGAGCCCGGCGCAGATCGACAGCAGGACCGGAAAGCCTGAGACGAGCAGGGAGGCCGCGAGAACGGCGGCGCAGGCGGCGACCGGCCCGACCGAAAGATCGATGCCGCCCGAGATGATCACCATCGTCATGCCGATCGCGACACAGGAATTGATGCTCGACTGCTGCAGGATGTTGACGAGATTTCGCTCGGTCAGGAACACGTCCGACAGCATCGCGAACACCGCGCAGATCACGACGAGGCCGATCAGGGTGCCGAGGTCGCGCACCGTGAGGCGCAGCCGGAAGCGGCTCGGCGCCTCGCTCGCAGTCTGGGCGCCGGCGCTTGATGGGGGCGTGGTCATGGGTTCGAACCCTGCAGTTGGGCGCCCGTCACCGCGAGGCGCATGATCGACTGTTCGGTCGCATCCTCTCGCGCGAGCACGCCTTCGGCGACGCCGCGCCGCATGACGAGCACGCGGTCGGAGACCCGCAGGATTTCCGGAAGCTCGGAGGAGACGACGATGATGGACCGGCCCTCTTCGGCGAGACCCTCGATGAGGCGATAGATCTCCGCCTTGGCGCCGACGTCGATGCCGCGCGTCGGCTCGTCGAAGATGAGCACGTCGGCTTCGGCCATCAGCCAGCGGCAGATGATCGCCTTCTGCTGGTTCCCGCCGCTGAAGACCCGGATTTGGCGGTCGATGTCGAGGGGCCGCAGGCTCACGTTACGCCCGAGCTCGCGGACCCGGCTTCGGATCAGGCCGCGTCGCAGGAGCCCGAAACGGGTCAGAAACGGCAGACGCGGAAGCGAGACGTTGGACAGGATCGATCGCTGCGGGACGATGCCGTCCTTCTTCCGCTCCTCGGGAAGCAGCGCAATGCCATTCTCGATCGCGTCCCGGGGCGTACGAAAGGCTTTCACCCGGCCCCGAATTCGGATCTCTCCCGCGGTCGGCTGGTCGACGCCGGCGATCAGCCGCATGAGCTCCGTCCGTCCCGCGCCGACGAGGCCCGCGACGCCGAGAACCTCGCCCTTGCGTAAGGTCAGGTCGACCGACTTGACCGCTTCGCCGCGCCCGAGGCCGCGCGTTTCGAGCATGATCTCGTCTTTGGCGTAGCTTTGCTGATGGCTGACCTCGAGCGCTCGCCCGACCATCATGGCGACGAGCCGACCTTCGTCGACGTCCTTCAGGGCGACCGTCCCGACGAACCGTCCGTCGCGCAACACCGTTGCGCGCGAGGCGACGCGAAAAACTTCCTCGAGCTTGTGCGAGACGTAGATGACGGCGACCCCGTGCGCCTTCAGGGACTCGATCACCTCGACGAGGCGTTCGAATTCATGCGGCGTCAAGCTGGACGTCGGCTCGTCCATCGCGATCACGCGCGCCTTCGCAAGCAGGGCCTTGGCGATCTCGACAATCTGACGCTGGGCGACGCGCAGCGTCCCGAGCCGCGCGGTGACGTCGATCGTCGGATCGAGCCGCTGGAGGACCTCGCGGGCGCGGGCGCGCATCTCGGCCTTGTCGGTGAAGACGCCGAGCGAGGTCATCTGCGCCCCGAGGAACATGTTCTGCGCGACGTCGAGCCGGGGGACCTGCTGCAATTCCTGGTGGATCATCGCGATCCCGGCCTCGCGAGCGGCTTTCGGAGAGGTTGCGACGAACGGCTGGTCGCCGAGCCGGACCTCGCCGGAGTCGGCGCGGTAGATGCCGGACAGGATCTTGAGAAGGGTCGACTTGCCCGCGCCGTTCTCGCCGACCAGCGCGAGGACCTCGCCCTCCCGCACGTCGAGGCTGACGTCGTCGAGCGCCTTCACGCCGGGGAAGGTCTTGGACACGCCGGTCATCGTCAGAACGTCGGGCGCGGTAGCCCGGGAGTCAGCCGACATGTCGCTCTCCTCCGGTACGTCGTTTGAGCCGGCCCGCGGAAAGCGGGCCGGCCCTTGTTGTATCCGTTATTTGGCGGCGGCGTCTTCCATCAGGTTCTTGCGAACCTTGGCCTCGTCGCCGGTGTAGCGGTCGACATTATCCTTCGTGACCAGCGCCTGGGGCGTCGCCACGACGCGCGGCAGCTTCTGGCCGGCCTTCAGGCGGAGCGCCGTTTCCAGGGCGACCTCGCCGGTGAGCACCGGGAACGAGTCGACGGTCGCGATCAGCTCGCCGTCCTTGATCGACTTGTAGGCGTCGCTGATGCCGTCGGTGCCGATGACAGCGATGTCCTTCAGCTTGCCGGCGGCCTTGACCGCCTCGACGATGCCGAGCGCCATGCCGTCGTTGTTGGCGTAGAAGCCGACGATGTCGGGGTTCTTCTGGATGATGTTGGTGGCGACGTCATAGGAGAGCTGACGATCCCAGTTGCCCGGCACGCTCGCGACGACGGTGAAGCCCGGGCCTTCCTTGGCGAGCGTCTCCTTGAAACCGGCGGTGCGCTGCACGGCGGCGTAGACGCCCGCCATGCCCTCGACCACCGCGACCTTGCCGCCTGCCGGGCGGTTCTTGATGAACCACCGCGCGGCGCGCACGCCGTTGTCCTTCTGGACGTTGCCGACATAGTTCTTGGCGCCCGGAATGACCGCGTCGTTCACGTTGACGACCGGAACGCCGGCCTTTTCCGCCGCTTCGACCGCGGGCGTCAGGTTCGCGTCGGTCTGCGGCGACACGAGCAGGATGTTGTAGCCCTTGGTGATCATGTTCTCGGCGATGGCGAGCTGGCCGAGCTGGTCGGCTTCGCCCTGGCCCGCCTGCAGGTCGACGGTCACGCCGGCGGCCTTGGCTTCGTTGGCATAGCCCTGGCCGAGGCTGCGCCAGTATTCGTTGTTGAGCGCCTTGGCGACCGCGCCGACCTTGAGCTTGCCCTCTGCTTTGGGCAGCGGGCCGAATTTGGCGTCGAGCTGCGACCAGTCGATCCGGTCCGGCTCAGTGTCTGAATTGAGGGGCTTCAGCGCATCCGCGTGCGCCGCGAGCGCAAGGAGAGAGGCGAGCGACACCCCCATGATCGCTGACTTTACAAATTTAACTTTCACTGTGCGTTTCCTTTCCGCTTCTGCTTGCCACACTCGCGCGAAGCCCACGGCTCACGATCCGTAGAGCGCCTCCCGCACGATCCCCTGGCTCGTGACCGCGTCCTGTCTCAGGATCGCCTGTTCGAGCGCCGTGTTTCCCTCCAGCTTGGCGGCCGCGCGCCTGAGCGCTCCGACCGTCGCGATATTGGCCTCGCACTCCCCGATCGGGTCGAGGCCGGTCGTGTCCGGGAACGTGTCGAAGTAGATGGCGCCGTCGTAGCCGACCCGATCGAGCACATAGAGAAGCTCGAGGGTCTGGATCGGATGCACCGCTCCAACCATCAGTCCGTCGTCGCGCTTGGCGTATCCGTCGTTGAGGTGGACGCCGAGGATCTTCGAGTGCTTGGCGATCAGCGCCGCCGAATAGGCCGGCATCTCGTCGGCGAACAGGACATGGGCGAAGTCGAGCGTGACGCCGAGATTGGGACGGTCGACATCGCGGATCGCGAGCAGCGTCGTCGCCACGTCAGGCATGAGGCTGAACGACCTCGGCTCGTTCGGCTTGTATTCGATGCTGACGTCGACGTCCCGGTTGTGATCGGCGACTTCACGGATGGCTGCGATCGTTTGATCCCAAAGCGCGCCATAATCGGCCTGAAACGAGTAGTCGAAGCCGTCCTGGCCCATCCAGAGCGTCATCAGCCGCCCGCCGGCAGAGGTTAGCGAGTCGATCCCACGCTTCGTCAGGTCGATCGCCGCCCTGCGAACTTTCGGGTCGGGGTTGGTGAAGGCGCCGATCCGGAAGCCGTCGTCGTCGTAGTAGCGCATCGCGTAGCCGTTCAGCGCGATGCCGATGTCACCCATTTTATCAATGAGTTGTCGCTCATCGTAGGTGGCGAGGTGGTCGGGGTAGTTCAGGTCGACGCAGTTCAGCCCCTTCACCTTGGCGGCCCGTCCGATGACGTCGAGAGTGGTCGCTTTCCCGTTGAGGCCCGGCCAGTAGCTGCGCTCGTCGACGCGGAACGAATTGAGGCGCGCGGCGAACCTCGGGGCGGTTTCGGGGTGGTGCACAGGTGTTCCCTCCGTTTCGACGTAACTTCATTTGCTTTCGTGAACTCGTAATGCAAAGGCTGTCCGAACGCAAGCGCTTTCTCGCGGCGCCGCTCAAGAATTCATCGTTGGCGGCGGGGCGATGGACGCGGCTAGCCCCTTCCGGAGCGTCGCTCACCGCCGGGAACAGCTAGACGGCGGCTGCCGCTGTTGTGTGATACTCAATTGAAATAACGATGCTTATGATTGCGCCCGCGAGCCCGCGGACCTTCTGGGGGCCACTGCGGCCGCAGACCCCGACCCGTGCTGAAGGGGCGGCGCCTTGGAAAAAATGTCGCAGGTGACTATTTTGCTTGCATGTCGTATAACTTCACTGTTAGTCGTGATTGTGTGAAGTTCTTGACGACAGTAGGCCGCGCCGGACGCGCGGTGTCGCAGGGGCCGAAACCGACAGCGACTCACCGGGAGGATTGAAATGGATCGCCGCACGCTCCTCAAGCTCATGGGCGGCGCAGCCGCTCTCAACGCCCTGAACTTCGGCGCCTCCGGCTTCGCCGCGGAAACCAAGACGATGGCGACCGTCGTCAAGGAAGCCGGCGTGCCCTGGTTCAACATCCTCAACCAGGGCCTCGAAGCGGCCGGCAAGGATTTCAACATCCAGTCCACGATGACCGGGCCGGCGACGGCGGACCCGGCCCAGCAGGTCAAGCTGATCGACGACCTCATCGCCAAGAAGGTCGACGTGATCGGCCTCGTGCCGCTCGACGTCAAAGTCACCGCCAAGGCGCTTCAGCGCGCGCGGGACGCCGGCATCATCGTGATCACCCAGGAAGGCCCGACCCAGGAAGGCAAGACCTGGGACCTCGAGCTCATGAGCGCTCAGGCCTATGGCGAAGCGCAGATGAAGTCGCTCGCCCGCGAGATTGGCGAAGAGGGCGAGTACGTCGTCTACGTCGGAACGCTCACCACCACCGGTCATAACCAGTGGGCGGACGCCGCGATCGCCTATCAGAAGGCGCATTATCCGAAGATGAAGCTCGCCGCCGATCGCTTCCCCGGCGCAGACTTCATCGACGAGTCCGCCAAGGTCACCCAGGAGGTGCTCCAGACCTACCCGAACCTGCGCGGGATCATCTCCATGGGGTCGAACGGCCCGATCGGCGCCGGCAACGTTCTTCGCCAGCGAAAGCTCGAGAAGAAGATCGCTCTCGTCGGAACCACGATCCCCTCCCAGGCGCAGCCGATGATCATGCAGGGCGTCATCCGGGAAGGGTTCCTGTGGAGCCCAAAGGACGCCGGCTACGGCATGGTCGCGCTTGCGCGGATGGTGCTCGACGGCAAAAAGATCGAGACCGGGGTCGAGATTCCCACTTTGGGCAAGGCCGTCGTGGACGACAAGAACAACGTCGTCCAGGTCGATCGGATCCTGACGATCAACAAGGAGACGATCGGGGACTTGGTCAAGATGGGCCTTTGACGCTCCGCCTTCGCGGCAGGACCTGAAACTGACGGGGCGCGCGACTCCCCGGGCCGACCAGCCCGGGAGCGCCCCAGCAACTCGAGGTCCGCGTGCGTCGATGCTCGAATCCTGCGCCCCGTCGAACGAAAGACATGGGTCGTCGCGTCATGAACTTCCTCGAGCTCAAGTCGGTCACGAAACGGTTCGGCGGCGTTCTGGCGCTTTCGAACGTCGATTTCGACCTTGCGCAGGGTGAGGTCCATAGCCTCGTCGGGGGCAATGGATCCGGCAAGTCGACGATGATCAAGATCATCTCCGGCGTCGTCAGCCCCGACCCCGGAAGCCGGATCGTCATCGAAGGACACGCCTATTCGCATCTCAACTCGGTTCAGAGCAGCCGCCTCGGCATCCAGGTGATCTACCAGGACCTGTCGCTGTTCCCGAACCTGACGGTCGCCGAGAACATCGGAATCGGGTTTCACCGCGGCGGCGTGCGGCCGGTCGACTGGGGCGCCATCCGGAGAGCCGCTCGAGGCGCGTTGGAGAAGCTGGACGTCGAGTTGGACCTCGACGCTCCGGTTTCCGAATTGTCGATCGCGAGCCGACAGCTCGTCGCGATCTGCCGCGCCATCGTCGCCGACGCCAAGCTCTTGATCATGGACGAACCGACCGCCTCGCTGACCCGGCACGAAGTGGACGCCCTTCTCGCGCTCACGCTGTCCCTGAAAGCCAAGGGAATGACGGTGCTGTTCGTCAGCCACCGCTTCGACGAGGTGCTCGAGATCGCCGACAGGGTCACCGTCGTGCGCGACGGCGTGAAGCTCGGAACCTACGAAGCCAAGGGCATGACGGAACGGCAGCTCGTCACGTTGATGGCTGGAAAGAGCTTCGACTACGAGACCTCAGAGCGCGCCATCGATCGATCGAGACCGATCCTGTCGGTCGCGGGCCTGTCGCGAGAAGGCCAGTACGAGGATGTCCGCTTCGACCTCTATCCAGGCGAAATCCTCGGCCTGACCGGCCTCCTCGGCGCCGGCCGAACCGAACTCGCGCTGTCGCTGTTCGGCATGAACACACCCGACCGTGGCTCCATCGCCATCGACGGCCGCCCGGTCACGCTGACGTCCAACGCCGACGCGATCGGGCAGGGCGTTGCCTACGTCCCCGAGGATCGCCTGTCGCAATCCCTCGTGCTCAATCAATCGATCGGCGGCAATATCATCCTGCCAGTTCTCGACCAGTTGACCGGCCCGCTCGGCCTGATTGTCGGGAGCCGGCGCGCCGAACTCGTCAGAACGTGGATCGCCGACCTCGCCATCAAGGCGCCGAAACCGGACGACGCGGTGAAAACCCTGTCCGGCGGCAACCAGCAGCGCGTCGTGATCGCCAAATGGCTCGCGACCAAGCCCCGCATTCTCATCCTCGACAGTCCGACGGTCGGCGTCGACTTCCAGGGCAAGGACGGCATCTACACGATCGTCAAGGACTTGGCGGCGAAGGGGCTGGCGGTCATTCTCATCTCCGACGAAATCCCCGAGGTGCTCTACCACTGCGACCGCATTCTCATCATGCGGAAGGGTCGGCTTATCTCGGAATTCGCCGCGCACCGCAGCTCGGAAGCCGAACTGAAGGAGGCCGTCTATGCTTAAGGCCGCGCGAGGGTTTCGCCAGAGCCAGGAATTCTGGCTCGTGATGGTCACCGCGACGCTGGTCGTCGTCCTGTCGATCCTTCGGCCGAATTTCCTCAGCCTTCAAAACCTCCTCGACCTCATGAGCTCCTATGCCTACACGGGCATGCTGGTGCTCGCGCTGTTCGTCGTTCTGATCGCGGGCGGCATCGACATTTCCTTCGCCGCCGTCGCCACCGCCGCGCAATATGCCGCCCTGACGGTCGCCAATTCCTACAACATCGGATGGATCGGCGTGACGCTGATCGCGGCGGCGATCGGCCTCTCCCTCGGCCTCGTGAACGGCTTCCTCGTCTACGCCCTCGGCCTCGCGAGCATCATCGTCACCATCGCGACCCAGAGCATCATCTTCGGCCTCGTGCTCACCATCACCAGAGGGCAGGACATCTTCTCCCTCCCCGAGTGGTTCACCCGAGGCGTCGACTGGACCTTCACCGTTTCGCCCGACGGGACGGAATACGCGATCAACCTGCAGATGATTGCGCTCGTCGCCTCGCTCGTCGTCACCTGGCTCCTCCTCAACCGCACCAACATCGGGCGGCAGGTGTATGCGCTCGGGGGAAATCCGGACGCGGCGCGGCGCATTGGGTTCCGCGTCTTCGGACTGAACCTGTTCGTCTACGGCTACATGGGCCTTGTGGCCGGGCTCGCGTCCATCGTGCTCGCCCAGTACACGCAGTCGGTGTCGCCGACAGCGCTCGTGGGTCGGGAACTCGATGTCGTGGCCGCCGCGTTCCTCGGCGGCGCGAGCGTGCTTGGCGGCGCGGGAAGCGTCCTCGGGGCCGCGCTCGGCATCGCCCTTCTCGCCATCATCCAGAACGGGCTGACGCTGCTCGGCGTGTCGTCCTACTGGTCTGGGTTTTCGACAGGCGTCGTCATCGTCGTCGCGGTCGTCGCCATGGCGCGCGACGCCCGCCGGCGCTGGCGCGATTCTCCGGGGATGTGACAGATGAGCCTCCCACACCCGCTCGCGCGCATCGTCGCGTCCAAGGATTTCCGTCTCGTCGTTCTGATCGCGATTCTGATCGTCGTGTTCGGAAGCCTGATCGGCGACCGGCTCTTCGGCCAGCTCGGCTTGCGCTCGATGGCCTATCAGTTGCCGGAGCTCGGGCTTCTCTCCCTGGCGATGATGGTGGCGATGCTGTCGGGCGGCATCGACCTGTCGATCATCGCCACCGCCAACCTGTCCGCCCTGACGATCGCCGGCTCGCTGTCCCTCATGCCGGCCGGCGACGGCGGGAGCGCCGCGGCCCTGTGGGAAATCGGCTCGGTTCTCGCCGGTCTCGCCGTCGCGCTGGCGGTCGGCGTCGGCAACGGCCTCGTCATCGGCTACTTCCGCGTTTCCCCGATCCTCGCGACCCTCGGCAGCATGACCCTGGTCAAGGGACTCGCCATCGGGTTGACCCACGGCTCGGTCCTGTCCGGCTTTCCCCCTGCGATCGTGTTCCTCGGCAACGGCTCCGTGTTGGGCCTGCCGATGCCGCTGATCGTTTTCGCCGCGGTCGCCGCCCCCTTGAGCGCGCTCTTGACCATGACGCCCTTCGGCGTCCGGATCGCGATGTTCGGGTCGAACGAGCGCGCCGTCCGCTTTTCCGGCGTCGACACGAGGGCGCTGACGCTTCGAACTTACGTGCTGTCCTCGTTTGTCGCGTTCTTCGCCGGGCTCGTCATGATGGCCCGTTTCGATTCCGCCAACGCCGCCTATGGCGAGAGCTATCTCCTGGTGACGATCCTCGCGTGCGTTCTCGGCGGCGTCGATCCCGCCGGCGGGTTCGGCCGCGTGAGCGGGCTCGTTCTCGCGCTCGTCGTCCTTCAGATCATCTCGACCGCCTGCGTCGTGCTGGGCTTGAGCCAGTTCCTCACCCTCGCGATCTGGGGCGGCATCCTGATCGCCGTCGGCGCGCTGGACGCCGCCTCGGCTGGCGGCGTCTTCGCCCTGCTGCGGAGCCTCGTCACGGACGTTGTCGCGCCTGCGAGCGCCTCGCCACCCACCGGCGCGTCGAAACCACAGTGAATGCCGTCGCGAACCTTGAAGTCGGCTTGCGAGTTTGAAGAAAGAGGAGCTTGGCTTCCATGCTGAAAGGGATCGATCGGGCGCTCAACGCGGAACTGCTGAACGTCCTGATGTCGATGGGACACGGGGACGACATCGTGCTTTGCGACGTCAATCATCCGGCCGCGTCCATTGCGAAGCATACTGTCTATGGCAAGGTCGTTCACATGAGCGGGTGCGATCTTCCGCGCGCCGCCGAGGCGATCCTGTCGCTGATGCCGCTCGACACCTTCGTCGATGCGCCAGTCTTTCGCATGAAGGTCGTCGACGACCCGGAAAAGATCCTGCCGATCTTTACCGAGATCGGGACGGTCGCCGACCGGGCAGAAGGCCGGAAGGTCACGATGGCCGCCCTCGACCGCTTCGCGTTCTACGCAGCCGCGAAACAGGCGTATGCGATCGTGCGCACCTCCGACCCAGGCCCCTACGGATGCTTCATTTTTCGCAAGGGCGTGATCTGAACGGCTCCGCCCGGCTCACTTTGAATCCGTCGCAGCGAACGGTGCGGTTCCTCCAGACGGCAAATTGAAGTGGACCCCGGTTCTGGGACCAGCCGTTAAGGTGTTGAGCGTCCTGCTCTGTTTTAACCAACGGAGCGAGCGAAATGACGAAGTCACCCAAGAAGTTTGACGCGGCGTTCAAGGCGAAGGCGGCGTTGGAGGCGCTGCGCGAGGATGCGACGGTTCCACAGCTTGCCAAGCGGCGCGACGTGCATCCGAACCAGATCTACTTCTGGAAGAAGCAGGTTCTGGACAATGTGGCGAGCGTTTTCGCCCGCGGCGGTGACGCGGTCGCGGAGGGCGAGGAGGAGCGCGAGCGCGAGGCTGCCAAACTCTACGCCAAGATTGGCCAGCTGACAGTTGAAAGGGATTTCTTGGCCAGGAGGCCAGGGCGATGAGCGCCCCCG
>CAIZGR010000368.1 GCA_903932535.1 uncultured Hyphomicrobiales bacterium
GCGCGCGTCGAGGACCTGGAGGCGGTTGTCGAACAGCGTCGCCGTCTCCTCGTTGCGGCGCTCGAGCTGTTCGTCGAGCGCGCCGCCGCGGCGCACGAGCGTGTCTTCGATCGCCGCGAGCTTGGCTTCGAGGTCGCTCGCCAGCGCCGCGGAGCGATCGCCGACCTGGGCGACGAGCTCCTGTCCGCGCCCGTCGATCGCGCCCTCGAACCGCGCGAGGCCTTCGCCGAGCGAAGCCTGCATGCGGCGGGCGTGCGAATCGAGCGCCGTGTCGATGGAATGGAAGTGGGCCGACGAGACGGTCTCGAACTGCCCGAGGCGCTGGGCGGACTTCGCCGAAAGGTCTTCCAGGTGCGCGCTGAAACGGTCGTCGAAGTCCTCGCGGCGCGCCCGCATCGTCGAATCGATCGACTGGATGTGGCCGGCGATGCGGGCGTCGATCTCGGCCGATTGGGCGGCGATCCGGTCGACGACCCTGTGCCCGTTTTCTCCAACCAGCGTGTCGAGCGTCTCGAGATATTCCCGCATGCGCTCGCTCTGCCCCGACAGCGACGCGACCAGCTGCCCGCCCCGTTCGCCGACGAGCGCGTCGAACGACGCCACCTGCGCGCTGAGGGCGTCGTGGACGCCGCCGGCCCCGAAGGCGACGGTCGCCGCCGCCTCGCTCGCCAGCGCTTCAAAGCGCTCGGCGATGTGCGAGGCTTCCGAGCCGAACCGGGCGAGCGACGCGGCTGCGGTCCTCTCGATCTCGGACTGGGTCGCCGCGCCTTGCACGGAAATGGCTCCCGCAATCCGCTGGGTCGAATCCGCGATCACGGTCTCGACCGCGCTGGTCTGGCCGTCGACGGCGTCGCGCAACTGCGCTTCACGCGTGTCGAAACGCTCCGCCCAGCGGCGCGCAGCCTCGTCGAGGATCTCGGCCGCGCCTTCGGCGCGCTCCTGCAAGAGGGCGGCGAACCGCGCGCTCGTTCCGTCGAGCCGGTCGCCGAGGGCCTCTCCGCGCTCGACCAGGGTTTCGTGAAGCCGTTGCGTGGCGACGTCGAGCCTCGCTTCGACCACGCTGGTCTGGCCGTCGACGGCGCCGCGCAACTGCGCTTCGCGCGCGTCGAACCGCTCCGCCCAGCGAAGCGCGGCGTCGTCGAGGATCTCCGCCGCGCCTTCGGCGCGCTCCCGAAGGAGGGCGGCTAGCCTCGCGCCCGACCCGTCGAGCCGGTCGCCGAGGGCCTCGCCGCGCTCGAACAAGGTCTCGTGAAGCCGCTGCGTGGCAACGTCGAGCCGGGCTTCGACCGCGCTGGCCTGACCATCGACGGCGCCGCGCAACTGCGCTTCGCGCGCGTCGAACCGCTCCGCCCAACGCTGCGCGGCGGCGTCCAGGGCCTCGGCCGTGCCTTCTGCGCGCTCCTGCAACAGCGAGGCGAACAGCCGGCTCGACCCGTCGAGCCGGTCGCCGAGGGCCTCGCCGCGCTCGACGAGGGTTTCGTGAAGCCGCCGCGTGGCGACGTCGAGACGGGCTTCGACCGCGCTGGTCTGACCGTCGACGGCGCCGCGCAACTGCGCCTCGCGCGCGTCGAACCGCTCGGCCCAGCGTCGGGCGGCGTCGTCGAGGATCTCCGCTGTGCCTTCGGCGCGCTGCTGAAGGAGGGCGGCGAGCCGCGCGCCGGATCCGTCGAGCCGGTCGCCGAGGGCCTCGCCACGCTCGGCCAGGGTCTCGTACAGCCGCTGCGTGGCGACGTCGAGCCGGGCTTCCACCGCGCTCGCTTGGCCGTCGACGGCGCCTCGCAGCAGCGCCTCGCGCGCGTCGAACCGCTCCGCCCAGCGTTCCGCCGCGGCGTCGAGGACCTCGGCCGCGCCTTCGGCGCGCTCCTGCAACAGCGAGGCAAATTGGCGGCTCGATCCGTCGAGCCGGTCGCCGAGCGCCTCGCCACGCTCGACCACGGTTTCGTGAAGCCGCTCCGTGACGCTGTTGAGCCGTCCCACCAAGTCGTCCCCGCGCGGGACGACCGTGTCGGAGACGCGCGCGTGGCTGCTTTCCAAGCGGTCGATCAGCGCCTCCGTCCGCTCGCCGAAATCGCGCGCGAGCGCGTCGCTCGCCTCGATGAGCCGTCCTGCGACCGTCTCGCTCTGGGCGCGGATCGCCTCCGCCGCCTCGGCGCTCTTTGCGCCGAGCCGGCCGACGATTTCGTCGGCATGGCCGTCGATCGCATCCCGCATGAGGAAGGACGCGTCGGCGAGCCGGCTCGCGACCGAATGTCCTTGCGAGCGGACGACATCGGCGGCCTCCGCGAGTCGCGAGGCCATGGTGTCGGTATTGGCGCGCAGCGCCTCGACGGCCTCGGCGCTGCTCGAGCCGATTCGGCCGGCGACGGCGTCGATATGAACGGTCACGGCGCCCGTGGCCTGATTCGCGGCGTCGGCGAGCTGCGAGGCCACGGCCTCGCCATGCGCGCGCAGGGAGTCGAGGACATGCCGGTTGCTCGTCTGAATGCGCTCGACGACCGCGTCGGCGTGGGCGTCGACGGCTCCCGTCGCATGACCGGCGGCGTCCGCGAGCCGCACGGCGACGGCGTCGCCGTGCGTGCGAAGGGCGTCGAGGGCCTGCGCGTTGGTCGCGCTGATGCGCCCGACGACGGTGTCGGCGTGCGCCGCAAATGCGTCCGACACGGCGAGCGAAGACTCGATCAACTGGGCGGCGAGCGCGCCTTCGCGTTCCTTGACCGCTTCGATGGCGCGCGAGGCGCCCGATGCGACGCGCTCGACGACCTCGTCGGCGCGGGCGCTCACGTCGTGCGACAGCGCAGCCGCGGCGTCGGCGAGCTGAACGGCCACGGCTTCGCGGTGTCCGCGGATCGCTTCGACCGACTCGGCGCTGGCCGACGTGACGCGATCGACGAGGGTCTGGGCGTGCGCGCCGGCGGCGCTCGTCAGATTCGCGGCCACGTCGACGAAGCGCCTAGCGGCGCTGTCGCCGCTTTCGGTGATCGCCGCCACTGCGCTTGCGCTCGTCTCGGTGATCGTGCCGACGATGTCCCGGACGTGCGCGTTCGCCGCGCCGGTGAGCGTCGCTGCCGACTGGGTGAACCGGGCGGTCACGCTGTCGCCGGTTCCCGTCATGGCTTCGACCGCTTCGGCGCTGGTCGACGTGATCCGATGGACGATCTCCTCGGCATGCGCGCCGGCCGCGCCGGTCAGGGTCGCCGTGGCGTCGGCGAACCGGGCGGCGACGTCCTCGCCGGTTCCCCTCATGGCGTCGACCGCTTCGGCGCTGGTCGCCCGGATGCGCCCGACGACGTCTTCGCCTTGCGCCGCGAACGCGCCCGAAAGGGCGAGCGAAGACTCGAGCACCTGGGCCGCGAGATCGCCTTGCCGCTCCTTGATGGCTTCGATCGCCTGCGAAGCGCTCGAAGTGACGCGCTCGACGACCTCGTCAGCCCGGGCGCCGACGTCGTCCGACAACGCAGCCGCCGCGTCGGCGAGCCGGGCGGCCACGGTTTCGCCGTGTCCGCGGATCGCCTGGACGGAATTGGCGGTGGCCGAAGTGATGCGGTTGACGACGATCTGGGCGTGCGCGTCGGCGGCGCCGGACAGATTCGCCGCCATGTCGACGAAACGCCGGGCCGCGCCGTCGCCGCTTTCGGCGATCGCCGCCACCGCGCTCGCGCTCGTGGCGGTGATCGTGCCGACGATCTCCTCGGCGTGCGCGTTGGCCGCGCCGGTCAGGGTCGCCGCGGCTTCGGCGAAGCGAGTGGCCACGCTGTCGCCCGTTCCCGTCATGGCTTCGACCGCATGCGTGCTGCTTGCGGCGATCCTCCCCACGATTTCCTCCGCGTGCGCGCTGGCGGCGGACGTCAGGGTCGTCGTGGCTTCGGCGAAGCGGGCGGTGGCGCTGTCGCGGGCGCCCCTGATGGCTTCGACGGCGGTCGCGCTGCTCGCGCCGACGCTATGGGCGATCTCCTCCGCATGCGCGGCGGCGGCGGAGGTCAGGGTCGCCGCGGCTTCGGCGAACCGGGCGGTGACGCTGTCGCCGGTCCCCCGGATGGCGTCGACCGCGTGCGTGCTGCTTACGCCGACGCGATCGACGATCTCCTCCGCATGCGCGGCGGCGGCGGAGGTCAGGCTCGTCACGGCTTCGGTGATCCGGGCGGTCACGCTGTCGCCAGTCCCCATCAAGGCTTCGACCGCGCCGGCGCTGCTCGCCGTGATGCGTCCGACGACCTCGTCGGCGTGCGTGCTGGCGGCGGAAGTCAGGCTCGTCGTGGCCTCGGCGAACCGGGCGGTCACGCTGTCGCCGGTCCCGATCATGGCTTCGACGGCGTTCGCGCTGGTTGCGGTGACGCGCTCGACGATGTCGTCGGCGTGCGCGCTGGCGGCCGAGGTCAGAGTCGTCGTGGCTTGGGCGAACCGGACGGTCACGCTGTCGCCGGACCCCCGGATGGCTTCGACCGCGTTCGCGCTGGTTGCGGTGACGCGCTCGACGATGTCCTCGGCATGCGCGCTGGCGGCCGAGGTCAGAGTTGTCGTGGCCTCGGCGAAGCGGGCGGTCACGCTGTCGCCTGTCCCGATCATGGCCTCGACCGCGTTCGCGCTCGTTGCGGTGACGCGATCGACGATGTCCTCGGCGTGCGCGCTGGCGGCCGAGGTCAGAGTCGTCGTCGCCTCGGCGAAGCGGGCGGTCACGCTGTCGCCTGTCCCGATCATGGCTTCGACCGCGTTCGTGCTGGTTGCGGCGATCCTCCCGAGGATGTCCTCGGCATGCGCGTCGGCCGCCGATGTCAGCGTCGTGGTGGCCTGGGCCAATCGAGCGGTCACGCGGTCGCCGGTCCCCCTCAAGGCTTCGACCGCCTCGGCGCTGCTCGACGTGATGCGTCCGACGATTTCGTCGGCGTGGGCGGCGACGGCTGCGCGCGCTTCGCCCGCTGCCTCCGCCAACCGCGCCGTCACGCCGCCGCCGTGGGTCCGAATTGCCTCGACGACGTCCGTTCCGCTCGACTGCAGGCGGTCCACCATTGCGTTCGAGCGCGTTCCGATCGCGTCCGATATCGCCGCCGACGTCTCCGCCAAGCGGTGCGCCGTCGAATCCCCCTGGCTTTGGATGGCTTCGACCGCGCGCGCGCTGACGCCATCGATGCGGCCGACGAGGTCGTCGGCGTAGCCGCCGACCGTGTCGCGGGCTTTCTCGGACGTTTCGGCGATGCGCGCGGCCACCCGGTCGCCGTGCGCTCCGATGGCTTCGACGATCGCGCTCTGGGACGTGGCGATTCGCGAAACGAGATCGTGTCCACGCTCGTCCATGCCCTCGAGCAGGGTCGCGCCAGCCGCCGCGACCCGCGCGTCGAGGTCGCCGACCCGGGCGACGATCTCGGCCGCGGTGCGCCGGCTGGTCTCGACGAGCCGCGTGGCGAGGGTGTCTCCGACGCCCGCGATCGAGACGGCGATCTGCGCGCCTTCCGTCGCGATCCGCTCGGCGGCGGTCGAACCGGTGCGGTCCATCGAGATGGTCAGCTCAGCGGACGTCGCTCCGAGCGACGCGGCGAGCCGCTGACCGGCGTCGTTGAGCTGTTGGCTCAGGCGGTCGCCGGCCGCGTCGAGTTCCCCGGAGATGCCGCCGTGCGCGTTGGTGATCGCGTCGCGCAAGCGCGAGCCGCTCGCCACGATCGCTTCGCGCTGGTCGGCCATCTCGGCGATGAGCGAGCGGATCTTGCGTTCGTTGTCGGAATAGGAGCGTTCGAGCGTCGAAACCTCGGCCTTCACCCGGGTTTCGAGTTCGGCGGCGCGCGCCAGCGCGCGCTCGACGCCGTCGCCCATCGACGTGAGCTCGCGCCGGATCGCTTGCGACAGGGTCGCGACATGCTCGCCGGCGATCGTCTCGGGCTCCGCGAGCCGAACCGCGACCTGCGAGATGGCCCGAGCCGATTGCCGCAGTTCGCGAAGGCGCCGCGCGAGGGCGGCGAAGCCGAAAATGAAAAAGATCGGTCCCAGCGCCGCGAGCACGAACAGCGGCGTCTGGGGAAGCGCCAGCGTTTCCGCGATCGGCGCGGATGCGATCGACGGCCAGAGGCGCCGATACGCATAGAGCCCGCAGACCCCGAGCCAGACGAGCGCGGCGAGGATTGCTATGGCGAAAGGCGTGCGGCTGGGGCGCGGCGTGCTCAGGGCCTGAAGAATGGCGCCGACAGTTTCCCGGTCGTCGTTGGCAGGAGGCGTGGCCGACATTGCCGGCCTGGCCTCGGCCTCGACGGCCGGAGAAGGCGCAGGCCGGAGCGCCGGCGCCTTCTCGGGCGCGGGCGCGGCCGGCTTGACGACGGGACCCGGCGCCTTGGATTTCACGGCGCCGGTCTGCGAGGCGGCAGGCGCGGCTTCTTGCGCGACGGGCTCGGTCGTCTCGTCGTCGGTCAAGTTCAAGGCGCTCTCGATCGCCGACATCGCCGCCGAAACCGGATCCGTCGCCGGATTCTGTTTTGCCATTGTGACCGCCTCGCTCAATCGGCGTCGACCGCGAACGGCCGACTTACGCGCCAACGCTTTCTCCCCGGCCTGGCCTCGAAAGCCGGCGGAAACGTACGCATTAACCAAACCTCAGTCTAACGCCGGGACCGACATATGAAAACCGCGCGCGCCCACCATCCTTCAAACTTCGTTAACGGTTAATTTACCAGGAGATTTCAAATTGTTCCGCGGATGGGAGCGCGCCGTCCGCGGAGCCTTTCCGATGCGCCCGGACTGTGAAAAACTCTGCGCGATGCGTGAGACTGGGCCAATTCGCCAAAGCCCGGAGCCGGACGCGCTCGACAGCTCCAGCGTCCCGACGAGGGGCGACGCCGTCCTCGATCTCGAGCATCTGGCCCGGCAGTGCTTGGACGATGCGGACCTCGAGACGGAGCTGCTCCACGCGTTCCGGACCCAATCGACCACGCTTGCCGCGCATATCGCCGACGGCGATGATCTTCTTTCCCCGACGAAGGCCGATATTGCGCACCGCTTGCGAGGCTCGGCCCTGGCCGTCGGCGCGTTTCCGGTCGCGCGCGCGGCCGAGGCCGTCGAGCGCGCGAAAAAGCTCGTCGAAATGTCGCAGGCGATCGCGAAACTTCGGGAAGCGGTCTCGCAGGCGGCTGCCGAGATTGACCGCATGCAGACGCAACGACCTGAATAAGCGAGGGTTAGGCGACGAGGGCCGCGCCGGCGGGCCGGGCGTGGCGGGCCGCGATCCGGGCTCGATCGGTTTCCCCCTCGACGCCCTTTCGGACGCTTGCCGCTTGCTTTATGAAGGCTCCGCTCGGCCCGGAGGCGGCCACGCCCCGGGCGCGACAGGCAAAATCTGGGGATTCGTCCGGCCCGATGACAAAAATTACCTTCATAGATGCAAAAGGCGAGGCGAGAGCCGTTGACGCCGAGGTCGGCGCAACCGTCATGGAGACCGCGCTGCGCAACGCGATTCCGGGCATCGAGGCGGAATGCGGCGGCGCCTGCGCCTGCGCGACCTGCCACGTTTATGTCGCCGACGACTGGACCGAGAAGGTCGGCCAGCCGTCGCAGATGGAAGAAGACATGCTCGACTTCGCCTTCGAGGTGCGGCCCAATTCGCGGCTCGCGTGCCAGATCAAGGTGAGCGAGGAACTGGACGGCCTCGTCGTGACGACGCCGGCGAAACAGGGGTGAGGGGATGAACGAGGTTGTTTCCACCGACGTCGCGATCGTCGGCGCCGGGCCGGTCGGGCTGTTTTCGGTGTTCGAGCTCGGGTTGCTCGACATGAAATGCCATCTGATCGACATCTTGTCGCGGCCGGGCGGCCAGTGCGCGGAGCTTTATCCCGAGAAGCCGATCTACGACATTCCCGGCTATCCGGTCATCAACGGCCAGGAACTGGTCGACAATCTGATGAAGCAGATCCATCCGTTCGGACCGACCTTCCACCTCGGCGAAATGGTCGAAAGCCTGGAGCCGCTGGGAACGGCCGATCGACCCCTGTTCCGGGTCGCGACGGACGCCGGGACGACGATCGAAGCCAAGGTCGTGATCATCGCGGCGGGAGGCGGGTCGTTCCAGCCGAAGAAGCCGCCGATCCCAGGCCTCGACGCGTACGAGAACACGAGCGTCTTCTACTCCGTCCGCAAGATGGAGCATTTCCGCGGCCGGCGGGTGGTCATCGTCGGGGGCGGCGATTCGGCGCTCGACTGGGCGCTGAATCTTCATCCGATCGCGAGCCGGATCACGCTCATCCATCGCCGCGACGCCTTTCGCGCCGCGCCCCATTCCGTCAACGCCATGCGGGCGCTGGTCGCCGGCGGCCAGATGGATTTCGTGCTCGGGCAGGTGACGGCGACCAAGGGGGAGGGCGGACAACTCGCTGCGCTCGTCCTGCGCAAGGAGAGCGGCGAGGTCGTCGATCTGCCCTGCGACGACATGCTGCCGTTCTTCGGGCTGACGATGAAGCTCGGGCCGATCGCCGGCTGGGGCCTGAACCTCCACGAGAACCTCGTGCCGACCGACACCGAGAAGTTCGAGACGAGCACGCCGGGAATCTTCGCCGTCGGCGACATCAACACCTACGCGGGCAAGCTCAAGCTGATCCTGTGCGGATTCCACGAGGCGGCGCTCGCCGCGCAGCGGGCGCACCATTACGTCTACCCGGACAAGAAGCTCGTCTTCCAGTACACGACGTCGTCGACCAATCTGCAGCGCAAGCTCGGCGTGAGCTAGGCCAGCGCTTCGCCGGAGGGTGCGCGTCCAGCGCACCCGGGGTGGCGAGACGCCGCCCCTGCTACACGACAGGCCCGACGATCGCCGAAACGACGATCGACAGAATGATCGCGCAGACGACGCACGCCAGCGCATAGGGGCCTGTCCGGTCCGGCGGCGACTTCATCAGGATCGGCAGGCCGAGCCAGAAGACGAAGATGGCGTAGAGGAGGGCGAGGAGCCTCAGGAGCCCGAGCCCGGGGACGAGCTCGAACACGCCCGCAAGCCAGATCGGCGTCATGGAATAGACCGCGAGCTTCATCGCGTTGTGCTGGTTTTTTCGCGCCGAGAAGTTCGGCGCCAAGCCGTCGATGAGGACCGCCATCGCGTAAAGCACGGCGAACGTCACGAAATAGTGGACAACCCCACTGAACAGGCTGGAGAAGACGCCGCCGGGATGCGGATGGTGGAGGCGCGCCCCGCCCCAGCCGAAGACGCCGTGACGCAAAAACGCGCAGACCGGCGGGATCGCGGCGAGGAAGGCCGCATAATTGACGAAGAGAGCGCCCGCGTCTCCGGATTCCGGCTCGATTTTCCGCCACGCCGCAGCCGGCGACAGAATGACGTCCTTTGCGCGCTCGAGCACGTCCACGGCGACCCCCGCTTGCGGCCGTCGAATGTCCCGCCCCCCGGATCGGCTGCCACGCCGAATATAGGGCGCAGCGCCCGCGCACGCCAGTGAAACAAACCCCGTGGACGCCCGTATAGGCAAGAGGGGTAGGAACCCCCGCATTCCGACGATAGGGTTTTTCGCCATGATCCGACTGAAAGCGCCCTGGAACGAACGCAACGGCCGCTTTTCCCCGCTGAAGGCCGTCGTGCTCGCGGGTCTCTTCGTCCCGGCCGGATGGATCGTGTTCCTCGCCGCGACCGGTGCCCTCGATCCCAAGATCGTGACCGAAATGATCCATCGGACGGGGCTGTGGGCGATCCGATTCCTCCTGCTCTCCCTCCTCGTCACGCCGCTCATCCGGTCGGCGCGCTATCCGAAGCTCGTGGCGGTCCGCCGGATGGTCGGGGTCGCGGCTTTCGCCTACGCCTCGGCCCATCTCGCGCTCTACGTCGTCGACCAGCATTACGACCTCGCCCATGTGGCGGGCGAGATCGCACGGCGCTTCTATCTGACGATCGGCTTCGTCGCCTTTCTTGGCCTCGCGGCGCTGGCCGCGACCTCGACCGACGCGATGATCCGGCGGCTCGGGCCGAAGTGGCGCACGCTGCATGCGCTGATTTACGGGATCGGCGTTCTCGCGCTCCTGCATTTCATGATCCAGGCGAAGGCAGACGTGACCGAGCCGTTGATCATGACCGGCCTGTTCCTGGCGCTCATGCTGTTCCGCTTCGCCCTGAAGCGGGGCGCGCCGGCCTGGGCCGCGGCGCTCGCCGGCGCCGCGCTCTCGCCGCCGCTGACTGCGCTGATCGAGGCCGGCTGGTACGCGCTTGTCCGGCACATTCCGTTCTGGGAGGTTCTGAGCGCCAACATCGATCCGGATATGGCGTTCCGCCCCTCGGCTTATGTCCTGGCCGGCGGCGCGGCGCTTTTCCTGGTCGCGGTTCTGCGCCGCAGTCCCGAAGCGAAACGGGCGCCCGCGGTTTCCGCCCGTTCCACGCCCTCGGTCGGGGTCAGAACGTGACGTTGGTGCGCAGGCCGATCACGAGCTCGTTCTTGATCTTCTGGGTTGGCGCGTTCGGGTTTGCGAGCCCCGCGCCGGGGTTGATGATAATCTGGAGGTCGGGCTGAATCTGCCACGACGGCAGGATCTGCGCCTGATAGGTAGCTTCCAGAAAGGTCTCCGTGCTCCGAACGGGCGTAAAGACCTCGGGCTCGTAGGCTTGCAGGTCCCTGTCATAGTTGGAGACCCCACTGCTCACGCGGGCGACGCCGAAGCCGAGGCCGAAAACGTCGCTGTCGCGCCCGGCGAACGGCTTGTGGAGCGTGAGGCCGCCGTTGACGCTGAAAGCGATTTCGTTGCGGTCCTGAAGCGTCGTGAACATCGGCCGGATGAAGGCGGCGAGGGTGCGATTCGGGTCCGCCGAGCGCCAGATCGTCTGGTCGGCGACGGCGTAGATGGCGAAGCTGCCCTGTTTCTTCGCCGGAATTCCAGTGCTTTCGGGGCTCGCGAGCGGAACGCCCGTCGTGTCGACCTGCTGGTTGTCGAAGTCCTCGCTGTCGTACCAGGCGCCGATCTTGTACGCGCCCGGGAGGGGGCCGCCCTCCGCAATCTTCCCCGAAGGATCGGCCGGCGGAAAGGTGAACTGCAGCTCGGCGATGGCGAAAACGCCGGTATTCAGGGGGAAGCTCACGCCGTTGGGATTGCTCTTTGGCGTGTTCGGGGCATTGAGCGGGATCGGGCTCCCGTTGAAGACGCCCGCGAGGATCGTGATCTCGTCCGAGACATGCGCGCGCCCGCGAACCCCCAGCCCTGCGAGGGGATAGGCCGGACCGCCGGCGATCAGGTTCGCCGAGGGCAGCATCGGCCAGCCCGTCACCCCATTGAGGAAATAGGCGGAGTTCTGGCTGATCATGAACTCCTCGTCGACGCTCTGCTCGCCGAGCTTGACGTCGAACGCGTCGCCGAACTTCTGCTGATACCACAGCTCCCAAAGGCGAAGGGAGGCGTTGGCCTCGAGGCCGCTGACCGTTTGCAGGTTGAGGAGATTGGACGCGCTCAGCTCGCCGCCCCAGATGTGAAAGCCGCTCACGTTGAAGAGGCCGCCTTCGAGGCCGAAGACCGGCTTGGTGTCCAACTGCAATTGGGCGGTCGTGACGCCGTTGACCTCGAAGCCCCGCCGCACGCCGCCGGTCAGATTGCCGAAGGTCTCGGCCTCCTCGAACAGTTGCAGGGTCATGCCGTATCTGGCCAGCGCCGGCCTCAGCCCGCCGAGGTCGCCGAGCAGATTCGGGCTCTGCCAAGCGCCGCCGAGCACGCCCCACGGCGCGGTTGCGGCTTGGTCCGCGGCCGGCGCCTGCGCGCGGACGCGCGTATCGATCGACCCCGGGCCGATCGAAGGCGCGAGCGCGGACGCGGCCGGCGAACCTGCCGTCGCCGTTCCGCCTGGGTCCGGCTGCGCGACCGCGATCGAGGCGGGCGCCGGCAGGCTGGTCGAGGCCGCGTGTGCGGCGCCCGCGACGCTGGCCGCAGCAAAAAAGCTTGCGATTGCGAGCCTGCGCCTGAGACGGCTATCCGCCGAACGCCGCGCAGGATGCATTCCAGGGGAGGGCAAAGCGAACTCCGAGTGCGGCGCGGGCCAACAAGCGAAGCCGGAACGTCGTGCGCGGCCAAGCCGATCACAAGCATAGGTCCCTCACAAAACCGGCCGATGACAGCAGCGCTTTGGGACGGCGGTTTCCCCGCAGTTCTGGAGCGGCGCCTACCGCCCACGATCCGCAGCGCGCGAGCCTCGAACGCGCCGTTCGGCCGGCGGGCAAACTCGGTTCTCGAAGGCGTGGAGGGTTCTGCCGGTCATCTGATCGCCAGAGCAGAATTCAAACATGAGGATAACTCCGTAACCAGCTGAGAGAGTGAAATTTATGAAAGCTGCGAACGCCGTGCCGGCCGCCACGGCGACTCTGTTTTGTTCCTTCTGCGTTCCCACTTCAGGCCAAGCCGGCGAGACGCCTTCGGAAGGTTTCGACGACCGTTTCCGCCCTGGGCCGGCTCGCTCGATTCCCGCACAGCGCCTCAGGACTTCTCGCCGGTCTGCCTGCGCGCAAGATCGAGAGCGGGCCCCGCGAGCGTTCAGCGGTTGTCGCAGGAAATCGTCTTCTGGTTTTCGTCGGAGAAGGGGTTGTCGCAGGCCTTTTCCCCCGCGACCATGACGGACCAGCCCCGAAGCTCGCCGCTCCCCATCATGATGGCGTCGGCCAAGGCCGCGACCGAACCGCCGAGCAAGAGCCCGGCCGCCATCCCCAACACGAAATTACGCACCCGATCCCTCCCGCGCCCCCATACGAACCAGCGTAGTCAAACGCCGGCGCGCGCGTCCGTCAAGCGCCCGAGACGAACTGTCGAAGGCCGTCATATCGTCGCAAAGGGCCGGCCGTCGGCGCCGTATCGGACCGGGCGCTCCCGCGCCTAGCGCCACAGCATGTCGCGGACCTCGAGCCACGCTGCGTACCCTCCTCGTCGCCGCGCGCCTTGCGGCGAAGCACCGCGGCCATGACGCGGTTCGCCGCCCCGCCGAATCCGCCGGCGGCCGAGCAGCGCCCTGGCGCGGATCTCCACCGCATCCTGAAGGGACAGGGTCATCCCGCGTCTCCGCTTTCCGGCTTTGCGGCGACGCTGCAGGGCAGGGAAGAGGATGGGTCGACGGGGATTCCAGAGAACCGGCGGATTCCCCCGGCGCCAACTCGACGTTTCAGCGTCGATCGGCGAGAAGAGCGTGCAGAACGCCGCGCGACCGCGGCAGATCATCCAGCACCGTCCGCCAGACGCGGGCGCGATCGATCGTCGCGTACCCGTGAATGAGGATGTTCCGGAAAGCGACGATTTGTCGAAGGTCGGGAATCTTGGCCGCGAGCGCAGGGTCGAGACGCGCGAGGTTGCTCAGCGCCTCGCCGAGAATCTCGAATTGGCGTTCGACAGCCGAACGACGCACGATGTCTCCGTCGAAGTCGGCGAAGGTTTTGCCGTCCGTCATGATGGCGACGACGTTCGCGGCTTCCCCGGCGTCCCAAAGGAATTTCTCCGCGTCACGCCGCAAAGACAAGCTCCTGCGATTCGCTTATGCTTTTCTTCAAGTAAGGATTGCGGATGGCTCCGGGTTCGACGAGATCGACGCTCCGGCCGAACAGCGTTTCGAGCGCGTCCTTGAAATCGAAATAAGTCGAGAACGGCAGCGCCTCCGGCTCGAACGCGACGAGAAAGTCGAGATCGCTCCGCGCGGGGTCGAAATCGCCGCGCGCGGCCGAGCCGAAAAGGTCGAGCCGGCGCACGCCGAAGCGGCGGCACAGGTCTGCGACTTCGGTTCGGCGCGCGGCGACCTCGGCGATCATCATCGGCGCCCGGCCGCCGTGTAGCACACTTTTGGCCGCGGTCGCCGACCGCGTCCGCCGCGCGCGGCGACAGGTCACTCCCAGCCGTATCCCGCGAGCCACTTCATCGCGCGCGCGGACGCGTTATAGGCGGCGATCTGTTCGGAAAAGTCGCGGATTTTCGCGCCGAGCCAGGGCAGGCCGAGGGGGATGACATAGGCGACCAGCAGGTCGAGCACGACAAACGTGAGCAGGGCGCCGAGGGCGATCTGAGCGGCGAGGGCGGCGGAGACGCGCAGGCGGTCGCGCGGCCGCATTGCGGCGTTCTCGGGCATGCGGCTCAGCATCCATCGGGTCGCGAAGCGCATCCCGCGCAGGAAGGCGAAGCTGGCGACGGCGAGATTGACGACGCTGGGAACGGCGGTCGAGAACAGCATCAGCCAGATCCACCCATTTTCGACGGCGTCGGGACGGCGTTCGAGGCTGTCGAACAAGGGCCCGAGCGGCAGCACGCGCCCGGCTTCCCCGGCGCGCAGCACGCCGATGTCGCCGAACGTCTGCACCGCGACGACGCAGACGAAGGCGAGCAGGGCGACGCCGAGCGCCGCCGCCACGGCGTCGAGGATGGCCAGGGCGTAGGGCCACGGACCGCCCCAGGCGAGGCCCCGGCGCAACAGGAGGCGGGTGAGGCCGATCGCCGCCCAGTCGAACGGCGCGTTGACCAGGGTGAGCAGGCCGAACACCGCCAGCAACGGGCCGCCCCGAGACCAAGTCGGGAGCGGGGCCAGAAACCAGGCCGCGGCATAGCAGACGAGCAGCAAGAAGAGGCTGAGAACAGTGAGAAAAAGCCCGCGGCGACCGCGATTCGTGCTATGGACATTCAAATTATCGACAGCAAAAAGGACAGCGCCAGCGACAGCGACAGCGACAGCGCCAGCGCCAGCGGAAGCGAAAGCGAAAGCGACAGCGACAGCGACAGCGACAGCGCCAGCGACAGCGACAGCGCCAGCGAAAGCGCCAGCGCCAGCGAAAGCGCCAGCGCCAGCGACAGCGCCAGCGAAAGCGCCAGCGCCAGCGACAGCGACAGCGCCAGCGACAGCGCCAGCGAAAGCGCCAGCGCCAGCGACAGCGACAGCGACAGCGCCAGCGAAAGCGAAAGCGGAACCCCAGACGAAATTTGCCTTCGCGCCTTCGGCGCGAGCGAACTGTCGAGCCGCGATGAACATCGGGAGAACGCTGGCGCCGAACACGAAGCGCCATAGCCCGGTGTCGTCAGGGCCGGCTTCGGGCAGACCCAGCGCGCGTTCGGCGACGCCGGCGTGGCCGAAGCCGATCCAGACCACGATCATCGTCGCCAACGGATAGACCAGCGCGAGCGACAGGCACTTGTCGTAGGACGCCGCCGTCCAGGCCGGGTTCTTCCGCCCGGCGTCGCCGAAGAACACGTCGACCTTGTCGAGCGTCCAGGTCAACGCGCCGACATAGACCCGGTCGAACGATCCGCCCGACGCGAGGCGCCGGCGAAAATCCTGATAATCGCTGTCTCCGTCCGATCCGGGCTCCCCGTCCGGCCCGTCCAAGACATAGAGATAATAATACGGCCACATGACGAAAAAGAGGATCAGCGCCGCGAACAGCGCCCACCGCGTCGGCGCAGGCCAGTCCTTCGTCAGGTCGGTGAGAACGGCCAGCACGGCCGCGAGGGCTGCGACGGCGACAGCCAGCAACTCCCCGACAGACAGCCTCTTCCCAGCCAACGCGACGCCCTCATTGCGCCGCTCGGGCGCTGCCCCAAGGGCACTTCGACCGGCGGGGAGCGACGAGTCAAGCCCGTGCAAACGGCGGCGACAATTCCGGGGACGCAACGTGCAGCCGGCGCTCCTTTAGACGCGGTCCGCCGCGCGCGGCGACAGCCTCAATCCCCCTTGTCCTTGCCGCTGAACAGGAACGGCGCGACGTCCTTGACGCCCGGTGGTTTTGTGACGGCGAAGGGGGCGGGGCGGCAGACGGCGAGGGCGGAGAGGCCGACGCGGGCGGTGAGCAGGCCGTTCAGCACGCCTTCGCCCATCTTGGCCGAGATGCGCGAGGCGATGCCGTGGCCGACGATCTGCTGGATGATGCTGTCGCCGACCGCCATGCCGCCGGTGATGGCGATATGGGCGCCGATCGAGCGGGCGAGCTTGATCAGGCCGAAGAGTCCCGGCCGTCCACCGTAGATCTCGGCGATCCGGCGCACGAGCCGGATGATCTGGACGATCACGAAGATCACGTCGAGGATCGCCCGCGGGCTGATGGCGGTGACGATCGAGACGGCCTTCGCAGCCTTCGCGATCTCTCCCTGCGCCTTCTCGTCGAGCGGCTTCAGGAGCGCGCGTTCGGCGACGTCGATGAGGTCGCGCCCGTCGATGATCGCGCCCGCCGCCTCCTGAACCTGAGCGCGGGCGTGCGCCGTCTCCGGCCGGTCGGCGTAGAGGGCGACCAGTCGCGAAATGAGCCGCCGCGCCGCGTCGCGGTCGTCGGCCGCGCGGGCCTCCGCGAAGGCGACGTGCATCTCGGCGATTTTCGTCTGGCGGGCGACGGCCAGCGCCTCGCGGGCGGCGAGGCCGATCAGGCCGCCGAGGAAAAGGAGTCCGAACGCGAGGCCGATCAGCCCGAGCGACGCGGCCTTGGCGAACAGACCCTCGATGAGATCGGTCGTCCACAGCCCGATGGCGAGCGACACGAGGCCGCCGAGTCCGGTCCAGAGAATGCCGCCGAGGCTGAAGCGCCAGCGCGACAGGAGCCCGGATTTCTGCGCCTTCTCGACCTCGATCTCGGCCTCGTCCAATGTCTGCGGCTGCGTGCCGGCCGGGATCGGGTCGTGCTGCGACTGGATGACCGCGGCCGGAGCGAGGGGCGCAGGCGCATCGTCGACGGCGATGCGCGAATCGTCGAGGCGGAAGGCGCGGGGGCGGGGTGGGCGTTCGTTCATGTCAGGCGGTCCCCGATCAGGAACTGCAGGGCGCGGTCGAGCCGGATGTGGGGGGCGGGCAGGCCGCGCTGCGCGACCGGCGGCCGGAAGCGGACGAAGCGCCAGTCGTTGTCCGCCTCGGGCAGCGCGATGGCGTCGCCTCGGAAGATCTCGTCCGGGTCTTCGGGAAGCTCGCCGGGAAACACGGCCGCCTCGGCGAGGCCGTCGAAGGTCTCGCCGCCGATCGTCTCGCCCTTTTCCGGCACGCCGACGATCGCGTTCAAAACCTCCCCGTTCTGGCGGAGCTCGGCTTGGCGGGTGGCGCGGATGGCGGAGAGCGCGATGACGTCGATCTCCGCGCCGACCCCTTCGGCGCGCGCCATGGCCTTGGCGGTGAGCGCCCGAAGGATCGCCTCGAGCCGGTCGTGACTGGTGTGGTGCAAATGGTCGGCCTTGGTCGCCGCGAACAGGATTTTGTCGATGCGCGGCCGGAAGATCGAGGCGAGCGCCGAGGAGCGGCCGGCGCGGAAGGCGCCAAGAACCTCGGAGAGCGCATTCTCGAGGTCGCGAACCGCCGCCGGCCCGGAGTTCAGCGCCGTCAGCGCGTCGACCAGCACGATCTGGCGGTCGAGCCGGCAGATGTGATCGCGGAAGAACGGCTTTACCACGTGCGTCTTATAGGCCTCGTAGCGGCGATCCATCATCGCGGCCATCGTTCCCGGGACGATCGCCTCTTCGCCTCCGATCGGAACCGGGGCGAAGGTCAGCGCGGGCGAACCTTCGAGGTCGCCCGGCATGAGGAAACGCCCGGGAGGCAGGGTCGAGAGCGCGTACACGTTCTGGCGCGCCTTGCGCAGATAGGCGGTGAACTTGTCCGCGATTTCGCGCGCGCGGTCCTCGTCGGCCTCGGCGTGCGGGTCGAGCCCGGCGAGCGCTGCGCGCCAGTCCGCGGACAGCGGGGCGCGGGCGGGGGACCCGGCCGCGGTCAGCGTCTCGTTCGCCCAAGTCGCGTAGGACTTGCTGAGGAGCGGCAGGTCGAGCAGCCATTCGCCCGGATAATCGACGAGGTCGAGCGACAGGCTGCCGCTGCCGCCGTTCCAGCGCGCCGCGCTTTCGAACTCGATCGTCAGGCGCAATTGCGCGATGCGCCGGGTCGACTGCGGCCAGCAGCGCTCCGGCCCGGAAAGGCTCGCCAGATGGGCCTCGTAGGCGAATCGCGGCACCGCGTCGTTGGGCTGCGGCTCGAGCCGCGCGCGGGTGATGCGTCCCTCGGCGGAGGCGGCGAGCACCGGCAGCCGAACCCCGGCGATGAGATTGCTGATGAGCGCGGTCAGGAACACCGTCTTTCCCGAGCGCGACAGGCCTGTGACGCCGAGGCGCAGGGCCCCGCCGGCCAAGTAGTCGCCCAGGGACCGAGCGACAACGCCCGCCTCGAAGGCGAGATCGGAGAAGATCGACAAGTCGGAGCCCGCGCGGGATATCCGGCGGACGATCTGGGAGGCGTCTATGGGTTTGAACAGGGGATCACTCCGCCTCGGTCTCGAGCTCTCCGGGCGTCAGGAACAGGGTCAGGAGCCCGCTCTTGCGATCGATGTCGTCCCACGCCGAAAATTCGAAGTCAATCACCGCAACCGCGCAGGTCGGGTATTTGGACGCAACCCGCCTTAGCTCCGGATAGGGGCCGTAGCCGGCCAACATCGCGGCGAGTTCGCCCATGCCGGGATTGTGGCCGACGAGACCGACGCTCTCGTTCTGATCGGACAGGGCGCGCGTGCGGGCGAACAGCATGTCCCTAGTCGCGTCGTAGAGTCCGAGCTGCTCCTCGATCTCGACCCGCCGCGGCCAGTGCGAGGCGAAGATTTCCGCCGTCTGCTTGGCGCGCAGCGCTCCCGAATGGATGAGGACGTTCGGCAGCAAGTCGCGCGCGGCGAGAACCGACGCGACGTGGCGCGCGTCCTCCCGCCCGCGATCGGTCAGCGCCCGCTCGTAGTCTTCTTGCCCGACTCCGGGTTCGGCTTTGGCGTGTCGGATCAGGAACAGGCGTCGCATGGATGAAGATTGCCCTTCGTCGTCGGCGCGCGCAAGCGGGCCGCGCCGGCCGCGCCCAAAAGTCGCAGGCGATCAAATCGTCTGGAGTCTTGCAATCCCTGGCTTGATTTTACGATCGAGCCACACGGCTGTCCGGCGTATGCCGGCGCGAGAGCACGCCGCAGTCCGGGGCGCCGCCGCGGCTCGGCGATCACGGCCGCGGGGGGCATCATGGAAGAATATCTCATACCGATCGTGACGTTCCTGTGTCTTGTCGGCGCGGCTTCCGCCAGCATGCTCATCCATGTCCGCCTGCCGTCGCAGCCCGTCGCCGGAGACACGATCGCGATCGTCAGGTTTGCCGTGAATATCCTTCTCGTGATGACGTCCGTGGTTCTCGGCCTGATGTTGAACTCCGCAAAGAACACATTCGAGATCAACAACCGCAACCTTCACGCCTTGGCGACCGGGGTCATCCTGCTGGATCGGGTCCTGCGGACGCTGGGTCCCGAAGCCGACGAGGCCCATCGACGCCTGGTTGAATATACGCGGACGGCGCTCGACGGGGTCCATATCCTGGAGGCGGACCAGCAGGCGGAAGCATCGCTCGACGCGGCGGGCGCGAGCCTGCGGGCGATCAAGGTCTCGGACGATCGGAAGCTGGCGCTCTGGAACGATGCGACTCAGATCTACCGGCAAGTCGTGCGGGATCGCTGGATCGTCGTAGACGCCGCGGGCGGAACGATTCCGTCGCCGCTGATCATCGGCTTGATCGTCTGGCTGGCGGTGATTTTCGCCGGCATGGGATTTGGAACGCCGCGCAACGCGGTGGTGACGACGACGTTCGTGGTGACGGCGATGCTGCTCTCCAGCGCTCTTTATCTCGTGCTCGAAATGGACAGGCCGTCGTCCGGCCTGATCCGGATCTCGAGCGCGCCCTTCGAACGCGCGTTGGCGCAGATGCAGCGGTGAGATCGAACGCGCTGAAGCCGGCCCTCCTCGAAGGGAGGCGTGTCGTGGCGTTGGGCGAAGCGACTCCGCGGTTTCGATCGGCCTTTGCGCGACCTTTTGACGAAAGCGGGTTGCGTAGCCGTGACCGCCTACTGCCGCTCCCTCCGATTCAGGAACGCGAGCTTCTCGAACAGGTGCACGTCCTGCTCGTTCTTGAGCAGCGCGCCGTGCAGCGGGGGAATGAGCTTCTTGGCCTCGCGCTCGCGCAGAGTCTCGGGCGACACGTCCTCGTTGAGCAGGAGCTTCAGCCAGTCGAGCAGCTCGGAGGTCGTGGGCTTCTTCTTGAGGCCCGGCGTCTCGCGCAGCGAGAAGAACGAGCGCATCGCCTCCTCGACCAGCCGCGGCTTGATGGCGGGATAGTGGGAATCGACGATGCGCTGCATCGTCTCCGTGTCGGGAAAGCGGATGTAGTGGAAGAAGCATCGGCGCAGGAAGGCGTCCGGCAGCTCCTTCTCGTTGTTCGAGGTGATGATGACGATCGGGCGGAGCTTCGCCTTGATCGTCTCGCCGGTCTCGTAGACGTGAAACTCCATCTGGTCGAGCTCGAGCAGAAGGTCGTTGGGAAACTCGATGTCGGCCTTGTCGATCTCGTCGATCAACAGCACCGGGCGCGCGGGCGATACGAACGCCTCCCACAGTTTTCCCCGCCGGATGTAGTTGGCGATGTCGGAGACGCGCGGATCGCCGAGCTGCGAATCCCGGAGACGCGAGACCGCGTCGTATTCGTAGAGGCCCTGCTGCGCCCGCGTGGTCGATTTCACGTGCCAAGCGATGAACGGCGCCCCGATCGCGGAGGCGATCTCCTGCGCGAGCAGCGTCTTGCCGGTGCCGGGCTCGCCCTTGACGAGCAGCGGACGCTCGAGCGCGATGGCGGCGTTGACCGCGCTTTTCAGCTCGTCGCCCGCGACATAGGACGCGGTGCCCTGGAAACGCATGCTGCCCCCTCGCCGGGAAACCGGGGAAAAAGCCCCTCGGGCTTTCTCGCGCCTTTCCCGGCGCCGATCAAGGGCGGGCGGTCTGGAGGGCAATGGAGTCGCAATCGAACCCTCCATGCCGGCCCGCGACGGCCGATCACGTAAGGCGCGGCGGCTCCCGGTCGGACCTGGATCACCAGAGCGATCGGCGGGAAGCCCGCCGGCGGCTCGATCGATCGTCCGAACCCATTTTTTTCGTGAATGGATCGAGTCGCAAGCTTTCGAATCTCGGCGGCTCGGCGGCGCGAACGAGTTTTCCTCATGCGCCGACGAACGACGCCGGGCTCGATTTGCGCGCTCCCGCCGTCGGCCTGCTACAAATCCTCCGAAGGGGATGCTAAAGGATACCGGCGAATCCAGGCGTCGCGACAGGCGGACGCCGGCAAGGGACGTCGCCCGGGGGGAGGAAAGAATGGAGTTGCGCGAGAAGCTGACCTGGATCGCGGTGGCGCTCTTGGGCGCGGTCGCCTTCGCCATCGTCGCGCTGACTCGAGGCGAAGCGGTCAACGCGGCGTGGCTGGTGACCGCGGCGGTGTGCATCTATTTCATCGCCTATCGCTTCTACGCGCTGTTCATCGTCCAGCGTGCGCTCGGCGTCGACCCGAAGCGCGTCACGCCGGCGTACCGTCACAACGACGGGCTCGATTACGTGCCCACCAACCGCTACGTGCTGTTCGGCCATCATTTCGCAGCGATCGCCGGCGCGGGGCCGCTGGTCGGGCCGGTGCTCGCGGCGCAGATGGGCTATCTTCCCGGAACCTTGTGGATTCTGGCCGGCGTCGTGTTCGCCGGCGCCGTGCAGGACATGGTCGTGCTGTTCTTCTCGACCCGCCGCGACGCCCGGTCGCTCGGCGAGATGATCCGCACCGAGATCGGGCCGGGCGCGGGCGGGGTCGTGGGCGTCGGCATCATCCTGATTTGCGTGATCCTCCTAGCGGTCCTTGCGCTGGTGGTGGTCAACGCGCTCAAAGGCAGCCCGTGGGGGACGTTCGCGGTCGCGAGCACGATCCCGATCGGGCTCTTCATGGGCCTCTACAGCCGTTATGTCCGCCCCGGCCGGATCGGCGAGATGTCGGCGATCGGCGCCGTGCTGCTGCTGCTGGCCCTCGTCTACGGCAAGGCGGTCGGGGAGACGCCGGCGCTGGCCGCGCTGTTCACCTTCTCCGCGCCGCAGCTGGCGCTGGGCGTCATCGGCTACGGGTTCGTCGCCTCGGTGCTGCCGGTGTGGCTCCTGCTCGCGCCGCGCGACTATCTGTCGACGTTTCTCAAGGTCGGAACGATCCTGCTGCTCGCCATCGGGATCATCATCGTGCGCCCCGATCTCGAGATGCCTTCGGTGACCCGGTTCATCGACGGCTCGGGGCCTGTCTGGGCCGGGAGCCTGTTCCCGTTCCTGTTCATCACCATCGCCTGCGGGGCGGTGTCCGGCTGGCACTCGCTGATTTCGTCCGGCACGACGCCGAAGATGATCGAGAACGAGAACCAGATCCGGTTCATCGGCTACGGCGCGATGCTGATGGAATCCTTCGTCGCGATCATGGCGATGGTCGCGGCCTCGGTCATCCATCCGGGCGTCTATTTCGCGATGAACAGCGGCGCCGCGCTGATCGGGACCGACCCGACGCACGCGGCCGAGGTCATCACCGGCTGGGGCTTCACGGTGACGCCCGACATCCTGACGCAGGTTGCGCACGATGTCGGCGAATCGACGATTCTGTCACGCACCGGCGGCGCGCCGACGCTCGCGGTCGGCATGGCGACCATCCTGTCGGGCTTCCTCGGCGGGCCGGCGCTCGCCGGCCTCTGGTATCACTTCGCCATCCTGTTCGAGGCGCTGTTCATCCTCACCACCGTCGACGCCGGCACCCGCGTGCTGCGCTTCATGATCCAGGACCTCGTCGGCGGCGTGGTCCCGGCGTTCCGCTCGACGGAATCGTGGACCAACAACCTGATCGGCTCGGCCGCCGCCTGCGCCGCCTGGGGCTATTTCCTCTATCAGGGCGTGATCGACCCGTTCGGCGGCATCTGGACGCTGTGGCCGCTGTTCGGCGCCTCGAACCAGATGCTGGCGGCGATCGCGCTGATCCTGTGCACCGTGATCCTGTTCAAGATGAAGCGCGAGCGCTTCGCCGCAGTGACGCTCGTCCCCGCTGCATGGCTCGTCATCTGCACGGTGACGGCCGGCGCCTTGAAGGTGGCGAGCGCCGATCCCAAGGTCGGCTTCGTCGCGCACGCGATGCGCTTCAGCGGCGCGGCCACTTCCGGCAAGGTGCTCGCGCCGGCGAAGACCCTCGACGAGATGGGCCGGATCGTCTTCAACGACTATGTCGATGCGACGCTCGCGGCGATCTTCGTCGCCATCGTCCTCGTCATGCTCGTCTATGGCGTCCGCGCGGCCCTGACTGCGCTTCGCAGCGGGAAGGCCACGACGTCGGAAATCGGCGGCGCGGCGGTTGCGGCCGAATGAGCGAGAGGCTTATGAGCGAGAACTTGGCGACCCGCGCGCGCTTCGTCTGCGACAGGGTCGCCCAGACCGCGCGCCTCATGGTCGGCGTGCCCGACTATCCGACCTATGTCGCGCACCGGCGGGCCAACCATCCGGACCAGCCGGTGATGACCTACGTGGAATTCTTCCGCGAACGGCAGTCGGCGCGCTACGACGTGAGCAAGGGGCGGCTGCGCGGCTGCTGCTAGCGTCGGTAGCGCGGTCGACGACCGCCGTTCCTCCCTGTAGGCGCGGTCGCTGACCGTGCCGCCGTGCTCAGCGAGCGCCGCTACAGAGCGCGGCCAAGTGCCTTCACAGCATCGGAAAAGCGGTCGGGAGCGCCGGCCGGCCGGCATGCTGCATGGGCCGGAGCGCCGCCGTCAGCGCGCGGCGGCACTCGTCCGCCGCGCTGTCCGTGCCGGCGGCCACGGCGAAGAGATCTCCGTTCATCAGCGCTGCGATCATGCGGGCCGCGCCGAACTGCGTGCAGGCGATGAGTTCTCCAGCGTCATCGACAACGCGATAGCCCCTTACGGTGCTCTGCACCGAATATGCCGTCGTCTCTTTCATGTTTACAGTCTCTTGGAACGCGGATAACGTTGACTTGGATTGTGACGGCCTTCTTATATCAAAAAGAGTACATCCCTCTTTGTCCGAATTAATATTCCACGCTGTGGTACGTTGCCGCATCGGGTGTAAAGACATCTTGTGACTGCCGATCGCTCCGGTACGAACGCCTGTTCCCTTCCTGTCGACTTCCATCCTTGTTCGTCTTCGCATCACCCGGCGCCTTGTCGGATCGCAGCGAACGCTGCGAGCGCACGCGCTCGCGCGGTGTCGTGATCGACGATCGGCTGCGGGTACGTCCTGCCGAGCGCGACTCCGGCGTTCAGAAGCGACGCCGCCGGCGCGCGCCAGGGCGCGTGGATATGGCGCGTCTCGAGCCGCGCGAGCTCCGGGACCCACCGGCGGACGTAGGCGCCGTCGGGATCGAACTTCTCGCCCTGAAGCACCGGATTGAAGATGCGGAAGTAGGGCGCTGCGTCCGCGCCCGACCCCGCTACCCACTGCCAGCTCGCCGGATTGCTGGCCGGGTCGGCGTCGACGAGCGTGTCCCAGAACCAGGCTTCGCCGCGCCGCCAATCGATCAGCAGGTGCTTGATCAGGAACGACGCCGCGATCATCCGCGCGCGATTGTGCATGGCGCCGGTCCGCCAGAGCTGGCGCATGCCCGCGTCGACCACCGGATAGCCG
Source organism: uncultured Hyphomicrobiales bacterium (assembly GCA_903932535.1). GTDB lineage: Bacteria > Pseudomonadota > Alphaproteobacteria > Rhizobiales > Beijerinckiaceae > Roseiarcus. The sequence continues at coordinate 24,412 of CAIZGR010000368.1, forward strand.
GTCTCGCCCCGCGCCCAGGCGCGGAACGCCGCTTCGTCGTCGCGGAACGGAAAACGCTCGAACTCCGGCCGCAGGGCGCGCCTCGCGAGATCGGGGTTGGCGTAGAGGAGCGCATAGGAAAAATCGCGCCAGCCGAGCTCAGAACAGAACTTCTCCGCCGCGCGGGCGAGGCGCGGGTCGGCGGCGGCTGCGTCTTCGATCGCCAACGCGGCGCGGCGCGCCGAGAGCTCGCCGAAGCGCAGATGCGCCGAGAGCCGCGACGTCCCCTCGGGCGCGAGTGCATCGCGGGAGTCGGCGTAGCCGGGCAGCGCGCCGGCGGCGAAACGGAGCAGCGCGTCGCGCGCGCCCTCCTCGCCGGGCGTCTCGCCCTGGGAAAGCTCGCCCGACCAGTCGGGCTTGGTCGGCGTGAGCTTCAGCGCCGCAATCGTCGTGCGCGGCGGCGCCACGGCGGGCCAGTCGGCGCTGGCGAGGCGCTCGGGCGAGGGCTGCAGCGCGGGCAGGGGGCCGAGGCCGCGATGGCGCCGCCAGAAGGCGGAGAACGTTCCGGAAGGCTTTCCATCGGCCTTCGTCAGCTCCCAGGGCTCGCGCATCAGCCGCCCGTTGGCGCTTTGCGCCTCGACGCCTTGCGCCTTCAGCACCGCCTTGACCTCCGTATCCAAGGCGATCGCCTCGCTTTCGTAACGTCGCGTCCACAGCACGCGCCGCGCGTCGGCGGCGGACGCGAGCGCGAGGATCGTCCGGTCGGCCGGGCCTTCCACCACGTCGAGCCGGGCGCCGCGCAGGGCCAGGCTCCGCTCCAGCGCGACGAGCGATTGCGCGAGCCGCCACTTCGCGGCGGCGCCGAGCGGCCGGCCGTTCTGCGGGCGCGGGTCGTGCACATGGACAAACAGCGCCGGCCTGTCCGCCGTTGCGGCGATCGACGGCTGGTCGTCGAGGCGGAAATCGTCGCGAAGCCAGACGATGTCTACGGTCAAAATCAGCGCTCCTCGATTCGCCTGGGCCTTTGCTTGTACGCTCGGCGGGGCCGGAAGGTTCTCGCTCGAGGTGGGGGCACCGCGACATTGTGGACGGGGATGAGGCGGAGGATGCTTGCGGCGCGCTGGCGATGCAGACGCATAAGTCGGTCTGTCGTATGGCGCCTATGGGTTCGTCACGAAGTTGGACCGAGGACTTCCGAGCATCCCGGATTGGCGCCAGCGCCGTGGGGCCGCGGAGCGCGTTTTAGACTTCTCTGCAGTGAAGTCCCGAGCCGGCGGCGCGCAATGGGGTCAGAACCATGGAGGCTCCTTATCCACGTCGCGCCGCGCCGGACGTGCACGGAATCTGCGTGTCTCGCTATTGCAATCTTTACTTCTTTTCGCCGCCGCGCGCGGACAGAGCCAGCACGACCCCGAGCAGGGCCGCCGCCACGATGATCTGGCGCGGACCGAGCCCTGGCGCAGTCCTGGCCATGAGCGAGACGAACTGGGGCAGCATCGCTTCCTGTCGCGGCGGGGGAGGCGGACGACGCCGCAGCACGACCGGCGCGGCGGCCACGAGCGCGAGAACGAAGGCGACAGCCGCGCACAGGAGCGAGGCGGCGATCAAGCCATGCGCCGGCTCGAACCAAAAAAACAGCGCGGCGAACAGTTCGACCGCAGCGACGAGGACAAAAACACCCGACACCAGAACGAACCCGGTCGGCTTCAGGGCGCGCCGCAATTCAGGCCCGGCCTGCGCAATAAGGTACGCGATGATTTGGCTCGTCATAGCCGTTCAGCTGCGCGTGATCAGCGCGACGAGCAGCCCCGCGGTGAAGGCTATGCCGATCGCCGCCAGGGGATTCTTGCGGATCGACTCCCGCAGCTCGTCCTTCGCCTTGTCGAATTCCGGATTGTTGGCGAGCAGGTCCCGACTGGTTCGATAAAGGGCGGCAGCGGCGTCGCTCGCCTTCGCGCGCGACGGCCCCGGGTCGGGACCGCCAATGGAGTCCCTTGCAGCGTCAAACGCATCCCGAGCGTGTCTCGCAGCGGATGTCGGGGCGTCGCCGGGCGTTCCTTTCGCGGCGTCTTTCGTTTCCGTCATTCGCCCCTCCCGACGCCCGCGGCGACAACTTCTCCCGGCGTCCGCAATTCGAAGGCTCCGCCATGCGCACCACGGAATTCGCCGATGGCGACAACTACAGCGTCTCTGCATCGTCCGACAAGATCGGCCCCGGAATTCCTGCTCGGTCCGGACGGTCGATCCGAACCGACAAAGTCAGGCCTCTCGGCGCCCGAGCGCTGTGCGGCCCCCGCGTTCATTGCGGCGGCGGCGGGAGCAGCGTGACGGTGGTGATTCCCCCGGCGATGTTGAGCCCGACTTGTCCTTCCACGGAGACGGGTTGCAAGGAGAACGCGCGTCCGGTTCCGCCGACGAGCACGTTCGCGCCGACGCCCGCGCCGGCGGTCGCCTCGGCGCCGACGCCGACGTATGTGCCCGACAGCGCGCCACGCGGGACGCCGGAGGCCGGAGCGACCACACCCCAGATCAAATGCCCCTGGGCGACCGCGCCGAGGGCGATGCCGAATTCGTCGATGCGCCCGAAATACGGCTCCGGCGCGCCGCCGCCGATCGGCGTGAACAGACAACGCATCGTCTGTTTCTGTACGAGCACGAAGCCGACCCCGGCCGACACGTCGCACGAGAGCTTGCCGGCCTGCGTCGTGATCTGAGCCGGCGCCTGCGACGCGGCGAGGAGGGTCAGCGCCGCAGTCAGCGGCACGAGTCGTCGAATCGTCATATCCTGCACCTCGAAATGCCGGCGCTTGGCGCGCCGAGGGGACATTAGCGAATTGACGATGGGCTGCAACGGATCGCATTGATCGGCGCAAGAAAGGGGCGGGGCGTACGCCTTATGCGCGGCGTCGCCGCGCCGGAAGCTCTTGATGGAGCTGGAGTGTCGCAAACGCCGCGCCTGCCGAGGCGAAAGCGCGCGAGAAAGTCGCGGCGGAGGTCTCCAGCGCCTTCGGCGCCACCCCCCGAAATGGTCGTCGGCCGATTCGCGGTCGCCGCCGCGTCGGACGGGGTCTGCTCGGTTCGGGCCGCTGCGCTTTCTTCCGGCGCCGAGGCTCTCGCCATCCTGGCGCGCCTTCGCTAGACAGAGGCGCTCGGGAGGCCGCCATGTTTGCAAACGTCCTGATCGCCAATCGCGGCGAAATCGCCTGCCGAATCATCCGCACCGCGCGGCGGATGGGGATTCGGGCGCTCGTCCTGCACACGCCGGCGGACCGCGGAGCGCTCTTCACCCGCCTCGCCGACGAGGCCTACGAGATCGGCGAGGGGGCGAGCGGCTATCTCGACGGGCCGGCGATCGTCGATCTGGCCCGCCGGATCGGCGCCGAATGCCTGCATCCGGGCTATGGCTTCCTGTCGGAGAACGCGGATTTCGCCGAACTCTGCGCTCTGGCGGGCGTCGCGTTCGTCGGCCCGCCGCCGGACGCGATGCGCGCGATGGGGCTCAAGAATTCCGCCAAGGCGCTCATGCAGAAAGCCGGCGTGCCCGTGGTTCCGGGATACCACGGCGACAACCAGACGCCGAAGTTCCTGCGGGAGAAGGCCTACGAGATCGGCTATCCGGTGCTCGTCAAGGCGATCGCCGGCGGCGGCGGGCGCGGCATGCGCC
>CAIZGR010000369.1 GCA_903932535.1 uncultured Hyphomicrobiales bacterium
CCCGGCTACCAGTACAAGTCCGGCCAGCTCGCCCTCTATCTCGGCGCCGCAACCGGCGCGCCGTCGGCCGTCTCGGTCGTCGCCCAGGTGCAGCAGTCGGCCGACGGTTCGACCAACTGGACGAACTACGCTGACCTCTACGGCGTCGGCTCCGTGACCAACGCCGGCGCTTCGTCCGAGGTCAACCAGAACATCGTCCTCGAGGGCGCGCAGGCCTACATCCGCCTCGTCGTCACGCCGACCCTCACCGGCGGCACGACCCCGGCCATCCCGCTCGCCGCTGCGATCGTGCTCGGCGGCACGTCCGAACACCCGGTAGTCTGAGGATCATCGCCATGTCCGATCTCACCCTCGTTCGATTCCTGAAGGCCGACCGCGGCCCGCAGGGCAATTACGGTCCCGGCGACGTCGCCGGGTTCAAGCCCGATGTGGCGAAAAAGCTGGTCACGCAGGGCTTCGCCGAGTTGGCCGACGTCGGCCGCGGCCCCGGCAAGGTCGACCCGCTGGCCATCGCGCACCTGCGCGAGGCGTGGGAGGGCGACGACGACCCGGCGTGGCTCGGCCGCGCCAAGACCGTCGAGGCCGCCAGGGCGGCGCAGGCCGGGCGCGAGCCGGCGCGCGCCCGGTGATCGTCGGCTGGCCAGAGGTCCAGAAGACGCCGCAGGACGGCCTGACGGTCGCCTGCGACTGGGCCCCGTTTCTCTGCCTCACCCAGGGCGCGACGGCGATCACGGCTCATTGCGTGAGCGTGGACGCCGAGATCCTCGGCGGCATGGGGTCTGGCGACTTCGACGTCGTCACCGTCGGCTCGGCCGGCGTGGTTGCGGCCGACGCCGGCGTCTCCGGCTTTGTCCATTCCGTCACGCTGACCGGCGGAATGCTCTGCGCCTATTCGATGGTGGCGCTGACGGCCACGTTCAACGACTCGCCCGCAACCACCCTCACGCGCGCGTTTCAGGTCAATGTCCGATGAGCGCGTTCCTGGCGCTGGCCTCGGCGAGCTTCGCCGCGCTCGACACGACCTTCGGCGAGCCGCTGACGATCACGCCGCAGGCGGCGGGGGAGTTCACCGCGCCGGGGGCGGACGCGACGCGTCCGCCCTACATCGTGACGGGCATACTCGACATCGACGCCCTCATCGCCGACGACGCGGGACAGCAAACAGCGACGCGGTCGGAAGCGGTGGCGACGACTCCGGTCGCCGAGTTCGCCTTCTCGCAATTCAGCGACAGCGCTCCGCTGCCGCTGGTCGGATGGCGCATCGACGCCGCCGCCAATCCGCTGCGGGCGCCGACGGCCGGGTTCCTGATCAGCGCGCGGCTTCCGGACGGAGCGGACGGGCGCGTGCGCTTTCAACTGGCGGCGCTGACATGACCGGGATCGCCGCCTTCGCCCTCGGCCTGTCGGCCGCCCGCTCAATCAAGGGCCAGACCTGGGCGGGCGACAACACCTTGTTCGAGCCGACCAATCCGGTTGCGATCACGGCGCCGCTGATCTGCGTCTACGCCGGCCGAGGCCGCTCCGAGCTGCGCGACAAGGCGCTCGACTTCGCGGGCGACGCGCGGCTGCGCTTCGAGGTGTTCCTGCCGCCGGCCTTCACCGCCGGCGGCGTCACGTTCAACAACGAGGCGAGCCAGTCGCTCGTCTTCGCGCTGATCTGGCGGCAGATCCTCGCCGCGCTCACGGTCCAGCAGGCGCCGTGGCCGAACGTCTTTCGCGAAATCCTGATCCGCACCCACGCGCTCGAATGCGAGCGCGACCTGTTCGAACCGATCAAGGGCCAGAAGATTCCGGTCGCGGTCTACGAACTGTGGGGCGAGACGGTCGCCGACCCGCCGCTCGGCGAGGCGGCGGCCGGCGTCTGGACCGACTTTGTCGCTGCGATGGCGGGCGACACCGCGGAGCTCGCCGGCCTCGCGAGCCTGTTTTCGGCGCAGATCCTTGGCGAGGGCGGCGCGCTGCCCGACTGGCAGGTGGCGATGGGCGCGCTCGGCATGACCAACGAGGAGACGCAGGCGATCGGCCTCGGCCCCGCCGTGCCCGCGAACACGCTCGCCGCGACCGATCTCGCCGACGACGCAGCGGCGCAGGAGATCGTCACGCTCACGATCGACCCGCTGCCGTGAGCGGACGCCGATGATTGATCTTGCCGCCATCGAGCGCGCCTTCCGCGAGGTGCACGAGCATCTCGCCGAGCTGATCGCCGGCCACGCCGACCTCGAGGCGCGGATCGAGCGGATGTTTCGCAAGGGCAAGGTGACCGACGTCGATGCGACGCAGCATCTCTACCGCCAGGAGATCGGCCTCGACGACGACGGCAACACGGTGAAAAGCCCGTGGCTGCCCTATTCGCAGGTTGCGGGCTCGCGAAAGGTCCACTCCCCGCCGAGCGTCGGCGAGCAATATCTGCTCGTCAACCCGGACGGCTCGCCCGATTTCACCCAAGGCGTCGGCGTGCCGCACGGCTGGTACGACGCCAACCCGTCGCCCTCGACGGCGGCCGACCAGACGGTCGCCACACAGGGGACGACGAAAGACACGACCTATGCCGGCGCGCGGGTGATCGCCGCCGACGACAAGTCCGCGCTCAACGTCCAGAAGAACGGATGGGTGATGGCGACCGTCAAGGGAACCGCCCAATTCGTGATTTTCGATGCGCTGTCGCAGCAATATCTGCAGATCAACCCGGCCGCCTTCGTGCCGACAGACCCGCCGCCGAGCCCGAGCTGAAAGCGCCATGACCGCCTCGACCGGCATCGACCGCCGCACCGGCAAGCCGCTCTCCGACTGGCCCCATGTCCGGCAGTCGCTCGGCATGATTTTCACCACGCGCCTGTCGCAGCGGGTGCTGGCGCGCCTGTTCGGCTTCGCCGGCGTAGGCCTTCTCGGCCAGCCGCTGACGCCGGGCGACCTGATGAAGTTCTACCTGGCCGTGGTGATCGCCGTCGAACTCTGGGAGCCGCGCTTCGCCGTGACCTCGCTCACCTATCCGGCCGGAGACAATTCAGCGACCGGCCTCGGGCAAGGCCGGTTCGGCGTCCGCGTCGTCGGCGCCTACCGCCCGAACGCGCTGACCGGCGACTTCACCGTCGCCGCCACAGTGTCGGTGATCCTCTGATGGCGGCCTTTCCCGCGATCAACCTCGCCGCGCTGCCCCAGCCGGCCGCCGTGGTCGTGCCTTCGGTCGCGGCGATCCGGCAGGCGCGCCTCGCCTATTTCCAGACGCTCTGGGCCGCGGCGCAGGCGTCAGACCCGACGCTGCCGACCTATAACGTCGAGACGCTCGAGGGCGATCCGGGCGTCATGCTGCAGGAGGCGGACGCCTATCGCGAGACGCTGGCGCTGTCGCGCATCAACGACGCGGTGCTGGCGACCAATCTCGCCTGGGCCATGGGGACCGACCTCGACGCGATCGGCCAGGGCCTCTACGCCACCCCGCGCGCCGCGGGCGAACTCGATGACCCCTATCGCGCGCGCGTGCAGCTCGCCTTCGAGAGCGTGACGACGGGCGGCTCCTACGGCGGCTACAAGTATTGGGCGCTGTCCGCCGCGCCCGTCGACCTCGCCGACGTGGAGGTCTACGGCTACAACGACGCGCCGGGCGTGGCGATGGGGGAGGTCCGGATCGTCTGCCTCGGGGCCAATTCCAGCGGCGTCCCGACGCCTGCCGTGCTCGCCGCCGTCAAGACCGCCTGCGCGCCGCCGAACCGGGGCGCTGTCCGAAAGCTCAACGACCGGGTGACGGTGCAGGCGGCGACGCCCGTCCCCTATGCCGTGGTCGCGACGCTGACGCTGGCGCACGGCGCGGACCCCGCGACGGTGCTCTCGACCCAGCTTTCGGCGCTGGCGACGTTTCTCGCCGCCCGCCGCGTGATCGGCGGCCAGGTCAAGCCCGGCGACGTCGAGGCGGTGCTCGGCTTCAACGCCCCGGGGCTCGTGCTCGGGGCCGCGGTGACGGCGCCCGCGCAATCCGTCGGCGGCGACCCCTTCTTCTGCCCGATCCTGACCGGCACCGGCGTGACATGGCGGTGGCCGTGAGCTTCAGGACCCTCCTGCCGCCCAACGCCACCGCCTGGGAGCGATCGAACGAGGCCGTCTCCGGCCCGCGCATGGAGGGTCTGCCGGTCTCCGCCATCCGCCAGGCGCGCGACCCGGAGGCCTGCGCGACCGTCTTTCTCGCGGGCCTCGCGTGGGAGCGCAGCGTCCATTTCTGGGACCCGGGCGACGCCGCTGGCAACCGCGCCCGCGTCGCCTCGTCCTGGACCGACCACCTCGTTTATGGCGCGCCCGCGGCGCTCGAAGCCGAGATCGCCCTTGACACCGGCCTTACGATCGCGGTGCGGGAGTTCTTCGAGGGTCCCGGCCTGGTGTGGCCGGAGTTCGTGGCCGACGCGGTCGTCGATCCCGGCGACGCCGCGCCCGACATGACCGCGGTGATCGCCTCGGCGCTGGCGCGCAAGCCGGTCCGCGACGTGCTGGCGCGCGCCCGCGTGTTCGCCGTTCAGCAGCCGGCGAGCGTTCTGGTCTCGGCCGCGACCTTCGCCTCGCCGAAGGTCGTCGTGCTGCCGCTCGGCGGCGCGCCGCCGCTGCCGCAGGTCCTGGTCGGCGCCGCGAGCCGCGTCATCGAAATCGCAACCGTCTATCCGCTGAAAGCCGCCTGATGACCCAGATCTACGCGACTCAGGTCACGTCCTATTATCTCGCCGCCGTCGCCGCCTTCGAGGCCGGCGGCTCGGCGCTGAACATCGCCGGCGGCACGCTGGTGGTCGGCGACGGCTCCGGCGTCGTCCCGGCGCTTTCGGCGCTCGTCGCGGCCAACGGCGTCACGCATGAGGTCTGGCGCGGGCAGACCATCCAGTCGGTCGCGGTCGACACCGTCAACCCCGATCAGCTCGACATCGCCGTGGTCATCCCGGCCGCGATCGGCGGCGTCGAAATCGGACCGTTCGCGGTCACCGAATTCGCAATCCTCGACGCGACCGGCGCCTGCTGCGTCGTCGGCACGACGAATTTGCAAAAGACCGTGTCGAGCCAGGGCCAGACCTCCGATCTCGCCTGGGTCGCCGCGATCGTCTATTCGGTCGCCGGCGCCGTCACCGTCACCCCGCCCTCGGCGGGCTTCGCCACGATGGCGCAGGTGATCGCGGGTTACAACGCCAACCTGCCGACCTGCGTTTACCCGCTCCAGAAGTCGGACACGACGGCGAGCAGCGGCTGGACCGACCGGACGTTTTCGATTGCGACCGCTTCCCAGCCGGCCGACCCGGTGACGGAAACCCTGGACGCCGCGGCGCTCGGCTCGACCCGCGCGGCGAGTGCGGCGGAGTTCGCCGCCGGCGCCGCCGCTTCGGCCTCGACGTTCAAATTTCCGTACCCGACGCTTGCGCAGGTGAAAGCGGGATTTGTCCCCGTCGTCCCCGCGACAACGTTTTATGTCAACGCCTCGACGGGGTCGGACAGCAACAACGGGTTGACGCCGTCGACGGCGTTTCGGACCGGCCAAGGCGCGATCAACTATATTTCGCAGTTTTTCTGTTCTGGAACCGTAACGGTCAATTTTGCCGCCGGAACTTATGCAGGCTTCAACATCAACGCATCGC
>CAIZGR010000370.1 GCA_903932535.1 uncultured Hyphomicrobiales bacterium
GATTTCTTCGCCATCGGCCGCGTACCGGATTGTCGGGCTATGAAGGTCCTGATAGTCGCGCTCATGTTCTTCGCAGGGCTCATTGCGCTTGACCGTCCACGCCTCGCGGACCCAAAGGCGGTCGCCTACGGCGAAACGGGCGCGGCTGACCTCTTCGTGGCCGGCATAATTGAAAATCGCATTTCCGCCAACAATCGGGCTATACGCCTGCGCGAGCCAGTCTTGATGCGGCATGAGCCGCCGCGTCTGCGTCTTGCGGCCTTCGAGCAGAGCGCGGATCATCGGGGCGCTGAACAGGATGGGACGGTCAGCCATGGGGAAACGCCTTGTGTTCGACGCCGTCGAGCAAGTCGCCAGCGGCGCGCTTGCCGACGCGCGCCATGTAGCAATCGCCCGCGCGAAAATGGCCGTCCGGTTCGCGGTCAAACTGGACGTGCTGGACGAACCCGCGCCGCATGTCGCCGCCCAGGTCGCCGCCGGCTTTCGGTTGATGCGGCGCCCATTCGCCCCATTGCTTGAAAAAGAACGGGACGGCCGCCGCCGCGCATTGATCGCGCAAGGCTCGCGGCCAAGCCGCGTGCATCGGGCGCGCGTTCGGGCCGCTTTCGCCGCCGCAGATGACCCAATCGAGCCAAGGCTGCATGTTGCCCGAATGCTTGACCCATCCGCGCCTCGGCATAGAGCCGATCTCTTTCCCCCAGCTTGTCAAAGGGAGCGGACCATCGCTGGCGTCGCCTTCCCAATATACCGGCAAGCCCCGCGCTTTGCCGAGATCAACCGGCCCGAGCATCGGCTCGATGCTGACAAAGCGCTTCGCCGCCGGGGTCGCCAGCAGATCGGAAATGCGCTCGTTGGCGCGGGATCGGTCTTCGGCGCTGACGCCGAGCCAGAGTCCCGGAAAACCGTCCGAAATCCATCCCCAAATCTTAAAAGGAGCGTTGGGCCAAAACGGATGACCGAGATCATATGAAAGCCGCCGCGCCGCGCCGCTCAGCCTATGGCCGAGAATCCCGGTTCCTTTACTGCCATCGGCGGCGGCTTTTAATTCTGTCATATATTCTCGCATCCGGCGCGATCGCTTGGTCAAGACCTGAAAAATGTGGCGCGCTTCATATCCCGTAATGACCTCATTTCCGTCGACCTTGGTTTTCGCGCAGAACGCCATAACGGCGAAAATCCGGTCGATCCATTCGTCGGGGACGCTTTCGTGGAAAAGGTCCGACATGGAATTAACGAAGATCCGGCGCGGGCGTTTCCAGTGGAGCGGCTGCGTCAGGATGTAGTCCGGCGCCTGGACGATCTTGCCGGTCCAGACCGGGCCGGCTTTACTCGGCTGGGTCAGGCCGGCGTAATGCGTGAGCGGGACCTCTTGAAGTTGTCCTTCACGCCACCGCCCCCGGCCCTGGCGCTCGCCGGCGTTCATGGCCTCGATCCGCGCGGCCATCGCCATCGCGTAGCAGTTGGTGCAAGCCGGCGAGATGACGGAGCATCCGGCGATGGGATTCCATGTCGCGTCGGTCCAAGAAATTCCCGTTTTGTCACCCATGGGCGAATTCCTCAATCGGATATTGTTCGGCGAGCAGTTTTTCGACGTCTTCGACGGTGGCGATGGGGTATTCCTGGCCGGTGGGCATGATGACTCTGCCGGGGCAGTCGTGGCTGCTTTCGTAAAGCAGGTAGGCGGCGATGCCCTGCGCGTCGAGCACGGCGTCGATCAGGCCGACCAGTGTGTCCTCGATGGCGGGCGGGATGGCGCGCCACATGTCGAAGCCGTCCGGGTCAAGCGCCCGGAGGCTTTCGCGCGCGGCGTCCGAGGCGGCGCGGGTGGCGACGAGCGAGCGCAGGCCGGCGAGGGCTGTTGTGCGAAGGGCGGCGGTGTGGGTCATTTTCCCTCGCACAGGCGCGCGGCGCGGCGCCAGTTTTGCCAGATTTTCGTCTGGGCTTCGGTCAGGGTCAGCGCGCCTTCGCAGACCGCGCGGTACAGGCAGAATTCGATGGCGTCTTTCCGGTGCGCTTCGGCGATGGGCTGGAGCGCCAGGTTATGGCTGTCGATGCGCGCGCCGCCGAGCGCCAGCGGGATGCTGTGATCCAGCTCGTAAAGGGCGGCGTGGCTGACGGGCTCGCCGATGCGCGCGAGGAGCTGGCGTTTGATCCGGCGCGCGGTGGTCGAGCGCGGGCGGATTCTTTTGGTCCAGCCCGGCTGGCAGATCGTCGCGCCGATGGTCGCCTGCGTCACCGCGGGGTTGAGCGGCAGGGGCTGGGCGAGCGCCAGGGCGAGGAGGAGGGGAATCATAGCAATCTCCTTGAGGCGTGAAAGGCGAGTCGCTGTTCGATGCCCTGCACAAGGCCTTCGTTGAGCATTTTCGCGGCTTTTCGCTCATCGCCCATCAAAGCCACCAACAGCGTCGCTATCGCGTGTTCAGCGGTGACAAGAATGTCGGCGAAATTGGCCTGCAGGTCGCGCCCGTCGATGATTTCGCGGGCTGCGGCGATGGCCCGCGCGACATCAAGGGAGGCTTCGCTCATGGTCGCGCCCTCCGTCCCATAGGCGCCAGCCCCTCACCGACAGCGAATCGTGCAGCGCGAGGCCGGTTTTGAGGGCGAAGAAATCGCCTTCGCCTTCGACGGGCGAGCGGAATTCGTAGGGCCAGGGGATGGAATATTCGCGCCATTTGTCCTCGACCAGGATGCGCAGCGGGGTGTGTTGCGGCGGGTCGTCGCTGCGGTTGAAATCGGGCGTCGCGGGGCCGGGCGCGTGCAGGCGGTGGGTGGGGGCGTCGTCGAAGGCGGGTTGCATGGTGGGGCCTTTCAAAATTCGTCTCGCCGCCGCGTCGCCACCGACCGGGATGTCGATGCGCAGCAGCTTGGCGCCGAAGCGCTCTTCCTCGCGCGTGCGGCCGGCGCGGCGGCGGTGGCCGAAGACTTCAACGATCGCCCATTCCCAGCCATCGGACTCGGCGGGTTGGGGTGGGTCGTTGAGGCCTTGATCGTCTTCGGCGAGGGCGTCGCAGACGATGGTATGGAGGTCGAGGGCCTCGGGTTCCGGGATGATATGTTCGGAATTGGTCAGAAAATCGCGGACGTTTTCCAGCGCGGCCTTGTAGAGGTCCGCGCGGCGGGCGTGGTCGATGGTCATGCGGCTTCTCCCTCGATTTGCTCTTCATTGCGGACGTCCGCGAACATGTAGGCGGTAGTGTTGATCGCGTGTTTTTCTGCCCATGTTTCGATGGCGGCGTTGACCATCACGGCGAGATCGTTTGCCTGTTCGGCGGTCACGGCGGTAAGGAAATCGCCGGTTTCGTTCACACGCTCTGAATTGTTGTCGGCCAGGATCTCCAAGAGGGAGAGCCCGTCGCCGAGAAACAGATCGAAGTCCTCTTGCAGGCATTCTGCGATCAGGCCACCGCCGGAAATGCGGGCCTTGCCGGCGGCGCTTTCCTTGGACGGATGCACGTCGCCATAGGATTCGCCGCCGTCCAAGCTGACGCGCCATTGATATTGATATTTCGCGCTGGCCTCGCTCATTCGGCGGCCTCCTTGCGACGGGCGTGGTCGATGGTCATTGGTTCCCCTTATAAAAGTTGGAGAGGTAATTTCGGCCATGGTTCGTGATCGCGTAAAAGCCGTGCGATGTGCTTTCGATCAGCCCTTGCCTTTTCAGGTTCGCGATCTCCCGCGACGTCCCCCAGCCCGTTTCACGCCCGCAGGCCTGCGCGATTTCGGCGCATCGGAGCGGCTTCCGCGCGGTCGACAGCGCGCAAAGAATTTGCTCGCCGGTCTCGTTCATTCTGTGGCCTCCTTCGGTTGCAGGGTGGGGTCGGCGTGGCGGAAGACGCGACGCAGCAGGGGGAGGATTCCGGCGGCGCGGCGGTGGCCGCAGATGCGGAAATGCCGGTTGGTCGCGCCGATGTTCTGGGCCGGCCACGAGTGGGCCTTGATGTAACAATCGTAGCTGGACGAGTCCGCCAGTTCGGAGACGTTGGCGATCTCGGCGGTGGCGATGGTTTCGCGGCGGGTCGCGTCGCCGCCGGGAAGGAGTTCGACGGTGACGAGGATCATGGCGCGGTTTCCTCGGCGGTGGCGGGGAGGCTCAAGGCGATTCCGAGATAGTGGACGCCGGCGCTCAGGCGGTGGGTTTCGATCCCGGCCTCGCGCATGAGGCAGCCGAAGCGGTTGAAGGGGATGGGATCGAAGCCGCGCAATTCGGCCCAGTTGACGAAGGCGTTGTAAAGGGTTTGGGCCTTGACGCGGACTTCTGGGTCATGGCGGTTGCAGCCGTATTCGAGGAAGCGGGCGAGGCTTTCGGCTGCGCCGCTTACCGTCGCGGCGCTGTCGTCCATGGTTCGAGACGCCGCCCGCAGCCCGGCGGAGACGGGCGTCTCTCGACGCCCTATGGGCGGCTCCTCACCATGAGGGGGTGGGGGCGGGTCGGCTTCCTCGTCGTCCTCCTCCTCGTCGTCCTCAAGGGCGTCGCGCATCGCTTCGGCGGTGGTGCGGGTGTCCGTGGTTCGAGACGCGGCCTCTGGCCGCTCCTCACCATGAGGGGATGGGGGCGGCGTGGCCGCGTCCTGGAGTTGTTTCGGCAGCCAGTTGAAATCGGCCGCGACCAGCGCGGCGCGTTCGGTCAGGGCTTTTTTGTTCATCTTGCCGGCCTCGGCGGCGCTGGCCTGGCCTTCGGTGTCGCGGATCGCGGCGATGGCGGCTTCGCGGGTCGCGGCGTGGAAGTAGAGCGTCGGCTCGAAGTGTTTTTGCAGGTCCCCGAGGATCGCGCTCTGGCTGGCGGCGACGCGGACCAGAGCCAGCGCGCCGTCGAGCGTGATATCGCGGCTGCTGTCGATCGACGCGCCGATCAACTCGGCGAAAGCGACGGTGACGTCGTTGAAATGGGCGGCGGCGACGATTTCCGGCGCCTGGCCGAAATGGAGGTGGGCGATTTCTTGCAGCAGGTCGCGGGAGGGTTTCCAGGTGCGGCGGGTGTGGATTTTGAGGTCGAGGGTTGTGACGCCGTAGGCGCATCCGAGGGCGGCGACGGCGCAGATCAGCGCGAAATTCATCGAGCGCGCGGCGACGTCGTGGAGGGCGAGCGAGACGGTGTCGTCGAGGACCGCGCGGAGTTGCTTGCCGATGGGCTCGGACGGCGCAAGCGGTTCGGGTTTGGCGGCGGCCGCCGTGCTGGATTGCTTCGCTGCGCTCGCAATGACGGTTTCATCGTCCGCGTCTTCGTCGTCTTCGCCGCCTGGTTTGCCGTCGCCAAAGCCTTCCTCTTCCGGCGGTGGCGGGATCAGGGCGCGGATGATTTCCAGGTCGCCGCGGCAGTCGATGTCGGCGACGATGGCCAGGTTCGCCCGTTCGGCGATGGGGAGGGCGCGGCAGATCGCCTTGGCGTGGATGAGGTCC
>CAIZGR010000371.1 GCA_903932535.1 uncultured Hyphomicrobiales bacterium
AGCTCGCCAAGCGGCAGGACGCGGCTCCCCTGACCCGGGATTACATCCTCGAGCGCGAAGACGCCTTGCGCCGCAACGAGGCGGAGCGGCCCCTGCTTCGTCAGGCCGCCGAGTAGCGGCCTGACGAAGGCCGTCAGGCCGCCTTTGCGAAGCGGACCGCGAGCCCGGTGACGGTCACGCGCTCGAGCGCGACGCCCTCGATGTCGACGCCCTTGACGCCGTCCACCTCGAAGCGGACGTCGACGATCGCGTCGGCGCCGTATTCGGCGGCTTCATGCTCGAGCGCCTCGATCGCCGCCTGACGGTCGGCCTCGGTTCCCGGCGCGTCGGCGGCCCGCCAGCGGGTGGCCGCCTTGATCCGCCCAATCGCCGTGATCGCGCGTTTGTCGTCCAGATCGGCGGAAAAACTCACTTTCATGTAGGTCGATCCTCCTGTGTCCTGCGCCGGTTTCGATAGCGCCGCGGCCTTACCGGCCCGTTGAGCGCACGCCGATAGTTGCGCGCGTTTCGGGCGCCGAAACGCCCACAAGATTAAAAAAAACGGCGCCCTCGCGGGCGCCGCTTTGTGAAACGCTGGTCGTCCGAGGTCAGTCGGCGGCGATGGGGTTCGCCGCTTCCGCGGCCTGCGCCTTTTCGAGGTCGGCGCCGGTCTGCTGATCGACGACGCGCATCGACAGCTTCACCTTGCCGCGATCGTCGAGACCGAGGACCTTGACCTTGACCTTGTCGCCTTCCTTGACGACGTCCGTCGTCTTGGCGACCCGCCCCTTGGCGAGTTGGGAGATGTGGACGAGGCCGTCCTTGGAGCCGAAGAAATTGACGAAGGCGCCGAATTCGACCGTCTTGACGACGGTGCCGTCGTAGATCTGCCCGACCTCCGGGTCCGACGCGATCGACCGGATCCAGTTGATCGCCGCCTTGATCTTGGCGCCGTCGCTGGAGGCGATCTTCACCGTGCCGTCGTCCTCGATGTTGATCTTGGCGCCGGTCTTCTCGACGATCTCGCGGATCACCTTGCCGCCCGTGCCGATCACTTCGCGGATCTTGTCGGTCGGGATCTTGAGCGTCTCGATGCGCGGGGCGAACTCGCCCAGTTCCGCGCGGGCGCCGGTGATCGCCTTGCTCATCTCGCCGAGAATGTGCAGCCGGCCGTCGCGCGCCTGCGCGAGCGCGACCTTCATGATCTCCTCGGTGATGCCGGCGATCTTGATGTCCATCTGGAGCGAGGTGACGCCTTCGCTGGTGCCGGCGACCTTGAAGTCCATGTCGCCCAGATGGTCCTCGTCGCCGAGGATGTCGGAGAGAACCGCGAAGCGCGCGTCTTCCAGGATCAGCCCCATCGCGATGCCGGCGGTCGGGCGCTTGAGCGGGACGCCCGCGTCCATGAGGGCGAGCGAGGAGCCGCACACCGTCGCCATCGAGGACGAGCCGTTCGACTCGGTGATCTCGGAGACGACGCGGATCGTGTAGGGGAACTCCGCCGCCGTCGGCAGCATCGGGCGGATCGCGCGCCAAGCGAGCTTGCCGTGGCCGATCTCGCGCCGGCCCGGCGTGCCCATGCGGCCGGTCTCGCCGACCGAGTAGGGGGGGAAGTTGTAGTGGAGCAGGAACCGCTCCTTGAAGGTGCCGTCGAGCGAATCGACGTACTGCTCGTCCTCGCCCGTGCCGAGGGTGGCCACCACCAGCGCCTGCGTCTCGCCGCGGGTGAAGAGCGCCGAGCCATGGGTGCGCGGCAGGAGGCCGACCTGCCCCAGAATCGGGCGCACGGTCGTCAGATCGCGCCCGTCGATGCGGCGGCCGTGGTCGAGAATGTTCCAGCGCACGACCTTGGCCTGGGCGTTGTGGAACGCCTCGGCGACCTCGAAGGCCGGAAACTTCGCTTCGCCCCCTTCGGGCGCGAGCGCGGCCATCACCTTCGCCTTGGCGGCGTCGATCGCGGCGTAGCGCTCCTGCTTCTGGGTCAGCGCATATGCGGCGCGCAGGTCGACCTCGCCGACCTCGAGCACCGCCTTCTCGACCTCGGCGCGGTCGCTGGCGGGCAGGTCGCGCGGCTCCTTGGCCGACTTCTCCGCGAGGCGGATGATCGCGGCGATGACCGGCTGGAAGCCGGCGTGGCCGGCCATGACCGCCTTCAGCATCGTGTCTTCGCTGAGTTCCTGGGCCTCCGACTCGACCATCAACACCGCGTCGGCCGTGCCGGCGACGACGAGGTCGAGGGTCGAATCCTTCATCTCCTCGACCGTCGGGTTGACCTTGACCTCGCCCTTGATGAAGCCGACGCGAGCGGCGCCGACCGGGCCCATGAACGGCACGCCGGACAGCGTGAGGGCCGCCGAGGAGGCGACCAGCGCGAGGATGTCGCAGTCCGACTCGAGGTCATAGGAGAGCACCGTCGCGATGATCTGCGTCTCGCAGCGGAACTCGTCCGGGAACAGCGGGCGGATCGGCCGGTCGATGAGGCGCGACGTCAGCGTCTCGCGCTCCGAGGGGCGGCCTTCGCGCTTGAGGTAGCCGCCCGGAATGCGCCCGGCGGCGAAGGTCTTCTCCTGATAATGGACGGTGAGGGGGAAGAAGTCCTGGCCGGGCTTGGCCTGCTTCTCGGCGACGACCGTGGCGAGCACGGTGGTCTCGCCCCAGGTCGCCAGCACGGCGCCGTCCGCCTGCCGGGCGATGCGGCCGGTCTCCAATACGAGCTTGCGCCCGCACCAATCGAGTTCTTCGCGTTGGATATCAAACATCTTTCATCATCCTGTCTGGGATGCGAAAGCCTGCGGTTCATGCCGCCCGCGTTTGCGGGCTCGTCATCGGCAAGACGGCGGAGGGCTGGGCGAAACGTTCGGCGCCAGCCCCCGGCGATCCTGCCATGACGCCAGGCTTTCGCATGTCTATCGCGGACGACGGCCCCTGCCGCCGCCCACCTGAGGTTCGAGGAGCGCCTCGCATGAGGCGCCCCCGGGCGGTTCGAGGCTCTAGCGGCGGATGCCGAGGCGCTCGATGATGGTCTTGTAGCGCGCTTCGTCCTGTTTCTTTACGTAGTCGAGCAGCGTGCGGCGCTGCGAGACCATCTTGAGCAGGCCGCGGCGGGAGTGGTTGTCCTTGACGTGGGTCTTGAAGTGGCCGGTGAGGTTCGTGATCCGCTCGGTGAGGATCGCGATCTGGACCTCCGGCGAACCCGTGTCGCCGACCTTGCGGGCATACTGGTTGATGAGCGCGGTCTTGCGCTCGGCGGTGATCGACATCGAGCTTTTCCTTGGATCTGCGGCGGCGCATACGTCCGCCTCATGTCAAAAAAGCGGCCGAGCCGGGATGTCGTCCAGGTCGGTCGCGACGGGATATCCGCAGGCCTGTCCAGCCTCGGGAAACGGGGCTTATACAGATTTTGCGATGCTGCGCCAGCGGTTTTTGGCCGGCGCCGGGTGTCGCCCGGGGTGCGTCCGTCGCGGCGGGGCCGCGGCGGCATGTTGAGTTTACAGGGATAACGATCGTGTTAGAACTGTCTTGAAGCCGGTATAAGGTAGTTTGCGCCGATTTATGCATCGAAAACGTGTAGAAGGCAACAATGAAGCTCTCGGGGATTTTCGTCGCTCTCGCGCTCGTGGCGCTTCCCGGATTCGCCTCGGCGAGCGTCTCGACGGCCGTAAGTTTCACCAAGGACAGCGGGGGCGAGGGGACGTCCTCATTCACGAGGGGCTTTTACTTCAGCCTCAGTGATTCCGTGACGATCGCTGCGCTCGGATGGTACGACAGCGGCGGCGACGGCCTCGTCAGCAGCCATGAGATCGGCATTTGGAACGATACTGGACAACTGCTGCTGTCCGGCATGGTTTCGAGCGGAACAGCGGACCCGTTGGAGGGTTTCTTTCGCTACACCGCCAGTCTGACGGGCGATGCGGCGTTGACTCCCGGCAGCTATGTGATCGGCGGACTTTCCACGGTCAGCGACCGGAGCTACCGGAGACTCGACGCGTCGAGCGTGATTTTCGGACCCTCTATTTCATACTTATCCGATGCATCCAACGCTCAAAGCGCCGTCTTCAGCGAGCCGACCCGGCCTGCCGGTTTCGATATCGGCTACTTCGGACCGAATTTTCAGTACGTCTCGGGTGTGCCCGAGACGGGAACATGGGGCATGCTGGCCGTCGGGTTCGCCGTTCTCGGCGCCGCGTCGCGCCGTCGCGCGCGGGCGCTGCCGGTCTGACGGCATTCTCGGGTGAATGCCGCCGTCGCGCGGACGCCCCGATGCCGGACCGATTTCCGCGCGAGGTTTCGGTGGCCCCGCGCTAATCGCCCGGCGCCGCCGGCAGCCGGATCTCCACCGCCGCCCCCCCGTTCTCGTTGGCTGCGCTCACAGAACCGCCCATCTCGACGACCGTGCCGAAGACGATCGCCATTCCCAGTCCCGTCCCTTTTCCGGGCGGTTTGGTGGTGAAGAACGGCTCGAACACCCGCGGCAGCACATGCGGCGGGAATCCTCCGGCTTGGTCGGCGACCCGCAGCACGACCATGCCGTCCCGCAGGAACCCCTCCACCCGCACGATGACCGGCGTTTCCCGCGGGCCGTCGAGGTAGGCGTCGATCGCGTTGGAAATCAGGTTGATCAGCACCTGCTCCATGGGGATCGCCTCTCCCATCACCCTCGGCAGGTCGGGCGCGATGGCGTCCACGATCCGGCTGTTCGCCGTTTGCCAAGTCATGAGCTCGAGCGCCGATGCCAGCACGTCGCGCCAAGCGATCGGGGCCTTGGCGGTGTGCTCGTTGCGCGCGAACACCCGCATATGGTCGATCAGCCGGCCCGCCCGCTGCGTCTCGCCGACGATCTTGTCCAGCTTGCCGGCGACGGCGTCGACTTCCGAAGGGTTCCGCCGCAGGAGCCTTCCCGCGTTCTGCGCGGCGAAGCTGATGCTCGCGAGCGGTTGGCTCAGCTCGTGCGCCATGCTGGTGGCCATCTCGCCCAGGGTCAGCAGGGTGTCGATCTGCTGGCTCTGCAAATGCTGCTGCTTTTCCAGCGTGATTTCGGTCAGGTAGCCGATCACGTCGACCGCTCGATCGCCCCGGCCGGTCACACGCACGTCGTTTCGCAGCCAGCGCGCGCCGCCGTCCGGCGTCACGACCGGAAGGTCGTGGCTGTAACGGGCGCCGACGGGCAAAGCCTCGATCGCGGCGCTCTGCTCGGACGCGTTCATCAACCTTTCGAGGGTCCCGGGGGCGTCCGAGTCGTCGAGAAGGTCCTGAGCGATCCGAGAGGCGGCTCCGAACGTCGATTTGACCGTGAAACCGTCCGCCCCGACGTTCGCGCGGTAAAGCAGGCCGGGACCGAGCTCGGCGGCCGCGCGGAGATTTTCCTCCGCGGCGCGGAACCGATCGCGTTCCTCCTCCAGCGTGATCGCGAACGCAACTTCGTCTGCGAGGCGCTCGAGCAGCGCCAATTCGTCGGCGCCGAACGCCTGCGGTTCCGAGGCGTGGACGATCAGCACGCCGGCGACGCGGCCACTGGAGCAGCACGGAATGTTGACGCTGGAGCGTATGCCGTAGGGCGCGGCCTGTTGGAGCCAGAACGCGACGAGCGGATCGGCGTCGAAATCTCCGACGATCACCGAACGGCCTTCCCGCAGCGCAGTTCCGGTCGGCCCGTGTCCACCCGGGCGTTCAGCCGACCAACTGATGTCGATGGCTTTCAAATACTCCGCCGCAGGCCCCACGGCGGCGAGGAAGTTCACCGGCGATCCTTCCGCGACGACCGGCACGCCGACGCATGCGAGCACGCAGGCCTGGTCCGTGACGATGCTTTCGCAAACAGCCGTCAGCAACTCGGACAGGTTGTCCGACCGGATCAAAGCGCCGAGCGATCGAGAGAAAGCCTCCAGGGCCCGGTTGGATCGAGCCAGTTCGCGCTCTGCCGCGCGCCGAGCCTCCGCGGCTTCGTGCTCGGCGGTCACGTCGGAAATGAAGCCGACGATTTGTTCGGCGCCGTCGCCGCCGGTTATCCGGCGAATGGTGTCGCGAATCCAGAAATCGCGATCGGACAATCGGATTCGGTACTCGGCGACGCCGACCCCGTTCGCTTTGGCTTGGCGAAGCGCCTGGCTGCGGACTGGCGCAACGTCGAAGCCGGCGCGCTCCGACAAAGTACCCAATGTCGACGCCTCCGCCACGCTCACCCCGAACATAGTCTCGACGCTTTGCGAAACGAAGTCGACGCGGACCGCCCGATCGCCCTCCAGCGCCAACTGATAGAAGACGCCGGGGGCGACCTCCATCATGTGGTCGACCCGCGCCCGCGCCTCGGCCAGGGCGGAATCGCGGGCATGATCCTCGGTGACGTCGCGGAAAGTCGTCCAGAACCGGATGCGTCCGCGACCGGACAGATCCGGGACCAGCACCGTCTCGGCGGAGACCCGAACGATCCGGCCGTCCGGCTGCCTCAGCCGATAGACCATCCGACCGGCGTGCGCCCCCCCGGCCATGGCGGCGGCGCGCGCCTCGATGCCGGCGGTTTCTTCCGGGAGCACGAACTCGCGACTGTCATGGCCTGCGACGTCCGACGGCGACCGTCCGTACAAGGCGCAGGCGCACATGTTGGCGTAGGAAATCCGCAGCGCGCCCTCGGGACCGCGCTCGGTTACGATCACGCCCTCCGCGGCGTTGTCGAAGATCGAGCGGAACCAAGCTTCGCTCTCCGCAAGGCTCTCGGAGCGCGCCGCTTCGATGCCTGAGCGGCGGAGCAGGATGACGATCAACCCGGCGGAGCCCGCCACCAGGACGACCGCGGCTTCGAGAAGCATAGTCCCGGTCCACAAGGCGTCCTGCGTCGCGGCGAGCGCGCGCATTACAGACGCGCGCGACAGGCCGACGACCACCTGGGCTCCGATACTCGCGACCTCGTGGGACGCCATGAAGCGCGGGACGCCGTCGAGCTGACCCGGCCGCGCCTGTGGCAGCCGTGCGTCGGCGGCGTCCAAGGTTTCGCGGGACAGGATCAACTTCTCGCCGAGGCGCCCCATGTCCCGTCGCATCAGCACCGTGCCGTCGTCGCGCGCCAGCGTCACGATGTCGTCCGGCGCCAGGTCGAGGTCCTTGCACAGCCGCCGGATCAGGTCCGCGTCGAGCGATACGACCGCCACGGCTCGTAATTCTCCTCGGTCCGTCCGCTGCGGCCGGGCGAACTGCACCGTCCACCGGCCGCTCACCTTGCCGAGGACCGGACTGCTCAGAAAGTTCTGAACTTCGGGATGATTCAGAAAGATTCGAAAATGCTCGCGATCGCTCAGGTCCACGACGCCGGGCGTCCAATTCAGATTGCTCCACAGGAGGGAGCCCGAAGGAAGGATCGCCGCGACCTGGGCGACGCCCGGGCCGCCGCGGCGGGACGACGCGTCCAGATAGGAACGAAGCTCGGCTTCCGCCTCGGCGTCGTGCGCAAGCCTCGCATCGGTCAACCGGCGGGCGAGGCCGTGCATGGATTCGGCCTGCAGGAAAGTCGCGGTCAACGTGTCGGCGAGCACCGACGCCAGCGCATAGGCGCGCTCCGAGGCGCGAAGGGCCGCGCGTTCTTCGGCCTGAGTCGTGATCGCGTGGTATCGCCAGAGAACCAGCGCAAAGATTCCGATCGCCGCCAATCCCACGATCCCGAGCGTGGCGATGAGGTCGACTCGCCGGCGCCCGCCGGATTTCGCGCTCCCCAGCGGTCCGGAGTCGACGACGTTCGTCCGGCGCCCCGCGAAGTTGTCGATCATGAGCCGCGTTTGCTCGGCAGCACGATGCCGGCGACCGTCCCCTCGCCCGGTGTCGACTCGATCTCCAGCCGTCCGCCGAGGCGGTCGGCCATCCGCTCCGCCAACGTCAGTCCAAGCCCCAGTCTGCCGGTCTGGCGCGTCAGCGACATGTCGAGCTGCTGAAATGGCCTCCTGGCCAGCGCGATCTGCTCGGGGGTCATCCCGCAGCCCTGGTCGCGAACCGTGAAGGCGACCTGCCGGCCGGCGCTCGGGGACGGACCGGCCAGGGCGGACAACGTGACGGCGCCGTGGGCGGGCGAGGCGGCGAACGCGTTCGCAACGAGCCGCCCGAGCGCCGCAATCAAGCAATGAGGATCGGTGTCGGCAGCCGTATCGGCCGCTTCGCCGATCCGCAGATCGAGCCCGCGGCTGCGGGCCTGGTCGGTATGGGCGTCCAGCAGCCGGGTGAGGATGTCTTTCGGCTCGACCGTCCGCCGGGTGAAATCCGTCGCCCTGGGAGGCGCCAGGAACTCGATCAGGTCGTTGGCGATTTCGAGAATGCGCTCCCCGGCGCGGTGCACATCGCGCAGGTACGCGCTCATCGCCTCGGCCGGCAGATCGCCGCCGTCGCCCAGCACGTCGGCAAGCCCGATGATGGGCATGAGCGGCGTGCGCAGCTCGTGCGACAGGACGCGCCCGAGCTCCGGCGGCGTATCCTGCAACTCCAGGCAGCGGCCCTGCGCGAAGCGGGCTTGCAAGGCGGCATAGTCGGCGCGCAGCGCCTCCATCTCGGCAACGCGCCGGGAATGCGCTTCGCGCCGGCTCACGGCTTTGGCGTGCGCACGCTGGACGACGGCGAGCATGTCGTCCAGCAGCATCGGCTTGCGCAGAAAATCGAACACGCCCGCCCGCACCGCCTCTGTGGCGTTGTCCAGATTCGCGTGGCCGGTCATGAGGACCACTTCGGTCGCGTCCGACTCGAAACGGGCGCGGCGGAGCCGCGTGGCGAGGCTGATCCCGTCCAGGTCGGGCATCTTGATGTCCGTCAGCACCACGGTGATCGCGGGATCGTGCGCGAGCAACGCCAACGCCTGCACCCCGTCGGACGCGGTCAGCGTGCCGATCTCGTGGGCGTTCAGGAACTCGTCCAATTCGTCGCGCAACGACGCCTCGTCATCGACGATCAGGACCCGCGGGGCATGTTCCTTATCACTTATGTACGTGATCTGACATTTCGCGCCACCGATACGAACCTGAAAATCGGCTGTCCAGCGGTTCTTTTCGCGTCAAATCGGCTTCGAAAGGGTCTTCCGTGGCGGTTCGCGACGGAAATCGAGTCTCATCCGCGCGCCGTCCATCCGCAAGCCCGCAAAGCGTCGATGAAATCGCGGTCCATCGGAAAGGCCGAAACGCCGCTCGGCGCAGGTCGTTCGCCGATCGCAGGTTGCCGCTCGGGCTCGAACCGACTACGAAGCGCGCAATCCCACCCAACCGGCTGTTTCCTCCGTGCCCGCCTCCTCGGAAGACCTACTCGCCTATCTCGCCGGCCTCGGCGTCGAAACCACGACCGTCGAGCACCCGCCGCTGTTCACGGTCGAGGACTCGCAGGCCCTGCGCGGGGAGATTCCGGGCGGCCACACCAAGAACCTGTTCGTCAAGGACAAGAAGGGCCGGCTGTTCCTGCTGGTGCTCGGCGAGGAGACGGAGGTCGACCTCAAGCGGGTGCACGAGCGGATCGGCGGGCAGGGACGCGTCTCCTTCGGTTCGGCGGAGCTTCTCGAGGAGGTCTGGGGCGTACGGCCCGGCGCGGTGACGCCGTTCGGCGCGATCAACGACGCCGGGTCGCGCGTCAGCGTCGTGCTCGACAAAGCGATGATGGACCACGCGCGCCTCAATTTCCATCCGCTGGTCAACACCCGCACGACGGGCCTTTCGAGCCGCGACCTCGTGACCTTCCTGCGCGCCACCGGGCACGAGCCGCTCGTCGTCGCGCTCGGCCCTTTGGCCGGAAACAGTTGAATAAGCCGGAGCGCGCCTCCATCTAGGGCGGCGAATCTTTTCGAAGCTGCGAGGGGCTGGCCTCGCCGGGCTGGAGACGAGGACAAAATGGCGAACGGAATCGGGGCGCCGGCGACCGCGACGCCGGTGAAGGAGGTGACGACCGCGTCGTTCCGCGCGGACGTGCTGACCGCCTCGCAGCAGAAGCCGGTGCTGGTCGACTTCTGGGCGCCGTGGTGCGGCCCGTGCAAGCAGCTCGGCCCGGCGCTGGAAAAGGCGGCGCGCGATTCGGGGGGCAAGGTCGCGCTCGTCAAGATGAACATCGACGAGCACCCGCAGATCGCCGGCCAGCTCGGCATCCAGTCGATTCCGGCCGTGATCGCCTTCGACCGCGGCCAGCCCGTCGACGGCTTCGTCGGCGCGCTGCCGGAGAGCCAGATCCGCGGCTTCGTCGAACGCCTCGCCGGGCCGCTCAAGGGCGGCGCCGCCGAGCGTCTCGCCGAGGCCGAAGAGGCCGCCGCCAAGGGCGACGCGGCCGGCGCGGCGTCGATCTACGCCGAGATCCTGGCCGAAAATCCCGAAGACGCCAAGGCGATCGGCGGGCTCGCCAGGCTCCATGTGGCCGCCGGCAACGTCGCCGAGGCGAAGGCGCTGCTCGCGACGGCGCCCGCTCCGGCTCCCGGCAAGGAGCCCGACCCGGCGATCGCCGCGGCCCTCGCCGCGGTGAGCCTCGCCGAGCAGGCCTCGAGCGTGGGCGAGCTCGCGCCGCTCGAGGCGGCGGTGGCCGCCAACCCGGACGATCATCAGGCGCGGTTCGATCTCGCGGTCGCGCTGTCGGCCAAGGGCGACCGGGACGCGGCGGCCGATGCGCTCCTCGAGATCATCCGCCGCGACCGCAAGTGGAACGAGGAAGCGGCGCGCAAGCAGCTCTTGCAGCTTTTCGAGGCCTGGGGCCTGATGGACCCGGCGTCGGTCGCCGCCCGCCGCAAACTGTCCGCGATCTGGTTTTAGAGTGTTCAACTTGCGGAGGGCTTGAGCGCGCCGCCACAAGTTGATGGAATGGATGCGATGAAGCTCAACCGCACCTACGCCGCGCCGGCGGACATGCCCGCAACGATCCCGCTCTTTCCGCTGGAGGGAGCGCTCCTGCTGCCGCGCCGGCCGCTGCAACTGACGATTTTCGAGCCGCGCTATCTCGCGATGCTCGACGACACGTTGAGCGGCGAGCGGCTGGTCGGCGTCATCCAGCCGACCGAGGCCGAGATGACGGCCGGTCCGCCGCCGGGACTCTATCCGATCGGCTGCGCCGGCCGGATCGTGCAATACGCCGAAGTCGGCGACGGCCGCTGCTTCGTGACGCTCATGGGGGTCGCGCGGTTCCGCCTCGCCGAGGAGTTGCCTTACGCAACCCCGTATCGCGTCGCCGTCCCCGACTACGAACTTTTCGACTCGGACTTCACCGAGGGCGCGGGCGAGGCGGCGGTCGACCGCGACTCGCTGCTGGCGACGCTCAGGCGCTTCGCCGAGGTCAACGAGGTCAAGGTCGCCTGGAGCGACATCAAGAAGGCGTCGAACGAAGCGCTGGTGAACGGACTCTCGATGATGAGCCCGTGCGGCCCGCGGGAGAAGCAGGCGCTGCTCGAGTCGGTGGATCTCAGATCGCGCGCCGAGATGCTGGTGGCGATCACCACCATCGGGCTCGCCCGCCGCGACGACGCCGGGACGCAGCTGCACTGAGCCTCGTCGCCGGCTTGGCAACTCGACCCGCCGCGGTTCTGCTAGGCGGGACTATACGGCGACAGTTGCTTCAATCGCCTATTGATCTCCACGGAGGGCCGGACCTTCAAAGCTCGACATCCCGCGACGGCGAGCGGTTACGCTCGTACGCCTCGCCGGGAAAGGTGCGAAGATAGGCGACAAGGCCTGGACGGTTGCGCGCGATCGCCTTGCGCGCAATCTCCGCTGCCTCGAGGGAGACCAACGCCGCGACGGGCTTGCCGTGACGGGTGATGGTGACGAACGCGCGCTTGATCGCTTGGTCGACGAGGCCGGAGAAGCCGGCCTTGGCGTCCTTCAGGCTGACGGTCGGCATCGGGAGATCCAACGGAGGTGGTCATCCATGACCATAATTGCGGCGCCGGCATTGAAATTCAACGTCGAGACGGCGGCGCCGGAACCGCCGGCGCCGTTCCGCCTGAGGCGCGACAGGCCCCGGCGGGCGGGACGAGGGTCGGAAATGGCGCCGCAAACGCTTGAAAGGATTGATTCCGGGCGCGGGAAACGGCGCCCCGCCGGCGCGGCCCCTCGGCGCGCTCCCGCTCGTCCTCTTTGCGCCGCCCTCGCTACTCAGCGCGCCGCGCCTCTGCTAGACAGGAGACGGTGGAGCGCCGACGCATAAGGCCGGGCGGCGCGGGAAACGGTCCTCCGGGGGTCATCGATGCAGTACGACAACACGCCCGTCTCCCAGAACATCGAGGACCGCCGCGGCCAGGGCGGGGGCGGCGGCGGCGGCATGATGGGCGGCGGCGGCCTCGGCATCGTCGGCGTCATCGCCGTGTTCGCGATCAGCTATTTCACCGGCATCAACCCGGCAGTGCTGATGGGCGGGGCGGAGATGGCCTCCCGCTACGTGAACCACGGCGCCCCGACCCAGCCGGCGAAAACGGGTCCGGCGGTCGACCCCGACGATCCGACCCGCAAATTCCTGGCGCACGTCATGGGCACGACCGAAGCCGTGTGGGGAACCGTGCTGCCGCAGCAGACGGGTCTGGAATACACGCCCGCGACGCTGGTCATCTACGACGGCGCGACCCGGTCGGGCTGCGGCGGGGCGCAGGCGGCGATGGGACCGTTCTATTGCCCGGTCGACAAGAAGGTCTATCTCGACACGTCGTTCTTTCGCGACATGAAGGCCAAGTACGGCGGCGGCGGCGATTTCGCCTACGCTTATGTCGTGGCGCACGAGATCGGCCACCATGTCCAGGACGAGCTCGGCATTCTCGACAAGGCCGACGCCCTGAAGGCGCGTTCGAGCCAGACCCAGGCCAACGCCATTTCGGTGCGCGTCGAGCTTCAGGCCGACTGCCTCGCCGGCGTCTGGGCCGCCAACGCCAACCAGAAGTGGCGGATCCTCGAGCAGGGCGACGTCGAGAAGGCGCTCGCGACCGCGCAGGCGATCGGCGATGACCGCCTGCAAACGGCGGCGCGCGGCTACGCCGTGCCCGACAGCTTCACCCACGGCTCCTCGGCGCAGCGCGCCAAGTGGCTGACCGCCGGGCTGAAGAGCGGCCGGATCGACTCTTGCGACACGTTCTCGCAGTGATTGGATAGGGGCGGCGTCTCCCCGCCCCGTAGGGAGTCCGGAAGGACGCCCGTCTTTCGACGGGCTATGGGCCCGCGAGACGCGCACCCTCCCCTAGACTATTCCTGCTTCTCGCTGTCGAGATGCGCCATGGCCTGCGCGGGATAGCGCTCGCCCTTGGCCGCGCCCTTCGGCACGGCCGCTTCGATCGCGGCGAGATCGGCCTCCGTCAGCCTCAGCCCGTCGGCGGCGCTCGACTCGGCCCATTGGCCGCGCTTCCTCGCCCCGACCAGCGGAACGATGTCGCGCCCCTGCGCCATCACCCAGGCGACCGCCATCGCCGCGACGCTGACGCCCCGCGCATGCGCGAGCTTGCGCAAGGCCTCGACCAGCGCGAGGTTGTGCTCGAGGTTCTCGCCGGAAAAGCGCGACGAGAAGGCGCGAAAATCGCGCCCGCCCGAACGCTCCCGGCTCCAGTGGCCCGAGATCAGCCCGCGCGCCAGCACGCCATAGGCGGTGATCCCGATCCCCAGCTCGCGGCAGACCGGCAGGATGTCGGCCTCGATCATCCGCACCACCAGAGAATATTCGATCTGGAGATCGCAGATCGGATGCACCGCCGCCGCGCGGCGGATGGTCTTGGCGTTGACCTCGGAAAGCCCGATCGCGCGCACATGGCCCGCCTTCGCCATCTCGGCGATCGCGCCGACCGTGTCCTCGATCGGCACCGCCGGGTCGAGCCGCGCCGGCCGGTAGATGTCGAGATAATCGACGCCGAGCCGCTTCAGCGAATAGGTGAGAAAGTTCTTCACCGCCTCCGGCCGCGCGTCGTAGCCGATGAAATTCATCGCCGGGTCGCGCAGCGCGCCGAATTTGACGCTGAGCACAACATCCTCCCGCCGCCGCCCTTTCAGCGCCTCGGCGATCAGCATCTCGTTGTGGCCCTGCCCATAGAAATCGCCGGTGTCGATCAGCGTCGCCCCGGCGTCGAGCGCCGCGTGGATGGTCGCGACGCTCTCGGCGCGGTCGGCCGGCCCATAAAAGTCGGACATGCCCATGCAGCCGAGGCCGATCGCGCCGGCTTCCGGTCCGCCCGCGCCCAATTTCCGCCTTTGCATTGTCGTCTCCTCGCGTGAACAAAGCCGGAGGCGTCGCCAGGCCGCGCTGTCGTCCCTGCCGCGCTCTTCAAGTGTCGATTGTCGGGTCGCATTCTGCGCCAAAGGGCGCGCGAAGCAACCGGGTCTTTTCTCGATCGCATTGGGAGATGAGGACGCATGGACGGATCGCCTTCGATCAATCCCTTTCTGGCCGGCAATTTCGCCCCGTTGCGCAGCGAGGACGACTACGCGCTCGAGGTCGCGGGCGAATTTCCGTCCGGCCTCAGGGGCGCCTACTACCGCAACGGACCCAACCCCCAGTTCGAACCCCGGGGCCAATACCACTGGTTCACCGGCGACGGCATGATCCACGCCTTCTTCGTCGACGGCGGCGAGGTCGCCTATCGCAACCGTTATGTCCGCACGCCGAAATGGCGGCTGGAGCACGCGACGGGCAAGGCGCTGTTCGGCGGCTTCGACCCGAGGGCGTCCCATCCCTCGGTCATCGGAAAGGACAACGGCGTCGCCAACACCAACGTCGTCTGGCATGCGGGCCGCATGATGGCGCTCGAGGAAGCGCACAAGCCGTTCGAGCTCGATCCGGCGAGCCTCGAATCCCGCGGCTACGTGGAGCCCTACAAGGGCCGCGTCACCGCGCATCCCAAGATCGACCCCGAGACCGGCGAGATGATCTGGTTCGCCTATTCGGCCGGCGCCAAGTGGTTCTCGAAGACGATGTGTTACGGCGTGACCGACGCGAAAGGCCGGGTGACGCGGCGCGACACTTTCGAGGCGCCCTACTCGAGCATGGTGCACGACTTCCTGGTCACGCGCCGCCATGCGCTCTTTCCCGTCCTGCCGCTGACCGGCAGTCTCGCGCGCGCGATGCGCGGCGGGCCGGCCTACGCCTGGGAGCCGGAAAAGGGCGCCCATGTCGGGGTGATGGCGCGCGACGCCGGCGTCAAAAACATGCGTTGGTTCACGACCGAGGCCTGCTACGTCTTCCATCCGATGAACGCCTGGGAAGAGGGCGACGCGATCCTCGCCGACGTGATGGAGTATCCGGTCGCGCCCCTCTTCCCGAAGGCCGACGGATCGACGCCCGAGCGCGCGTCCGCGCGGCTGGTGCGCTGGAACTTCGATCTCGCGGCAGCTTCGAACACGATCAAGCGGGAGCCGCTCGACGATATGGCGGGTGAATTTCCGCGCTTCGACGAGCGGCGCTCGGGCCTGAGCTATCGGCACGGGTGGTTCGTGGGACGATCCCGCGGCGGCGACGCCGGCGCCTTCGACTGCATCGCCCGCGTCGACCTCGAGACGGGCGAACGGACGACCTATGTCTTCCCCGAGGGCGACACGCCGGGAGAGCCGGTGTTCGCGCCCCGCTCGGCCGGCGCGCCCGAAGGCGACGGCTGGATCGTCACCGTCGTCTATCGCGGCGCGGAGGACCGCAGCGACTTCGTGGTCTTCGACGCGGGCGGGATCGAGGCCGGGCCGATCGGGATCGCCAAGGTCCCGCGGCGGATTCCGTTCGGCTTCCACGGAAACTGGCGGCCTGCGTAACCCGGGCCGGGCGGAGGTTCCTATTTTGTTTCTGGACAGGCTTGACCGATCGGAGGCGGCGCTCTATCTAATAGTTCATGTTTTGTTCCGATGGAACGACTCCATGAACGCGACCCGAGCCTCCCTTGCTTTCGATCCGCGCTACGAGCCCGCGGCCATCGCCGAACGCCTCGCCGCGCCTGAGCGCCGGCGCGGCCGGGGCGCGGCGACCAACGCCACCGGACGGTTCGAGATCCAGGCGCGCGAGGCCTTCGACGACGGCTGGACGCGCGAGGAGACGCCCGAGCCGCTCGTGACCGAGGTGACCTGGGAGAAGCCGAGGAGCGTCATCACCCGCAACGAATCCCCCGACATCCCCTTCGACCGGTCGATCAACCCCTATCGAGGCTGCGAGCACGGCTGCTTCTATTGCTTCGCCCGGCCGACCCACGCCTACATGGGGCTGTCGGCCGGGCTCGATTTCGAAAGCAAGCTGTTCGCCAAGCAGGGCGTCGCCGCCCTGCTCGAGCGCGAGCTCGGGGCGCCGAAATACGCGCCCGCGACGATCGCGCTCGGAACCAACACCGACCCCTACCAGCCGATCGAGCGCCAGTACCGCATCACCCGCTCGGTGCTGGAGACGCTGCGCCGCGCCCGCCATCCGGCGAGCATCGTGACCAAGTCGAACCTCGTCCTGCGCGACCTCGACATCCTCAGCGACATGGCGCGCGACGGGCTCGTGAAGGTGTTTGTCTCGGTGACGACGCTCGACCGCGCGCTGGCGCGCAAGATGGAGCCGCGCGCGCCCACCCCCGAGAAGCGGATCGAGGCGATCGCCCGGCTGAACGACGCGGGCGTTCCTGCCGGCGTCATGGTCGCGCCGATCATCCCGGCGGTGAACGATTCCGAGATCGAGACGATCGTGACCCGCGCGTTCGCGGCCGGCGCGCGCGAGGGCGGCTACATCGTGCTGCGCCTGCCGCTCGAGCTGCGCGACATGTTCCGCGAATGGCTCCAGGTCCATTTCCCCGACCGGCTCAAGCGCTCCGTGTCGCTGGTGCAATCGATGCGCGAGGGGAAGGACTACGAGGCCCAGTGGGGGCGGCGCATGGCGGGCTCGGGACCCTACGCCTGGATGATCGGCCGCCGCTTCGAGATGGCGGCACGGCGGCTCGGCTATCGCGAGACGCCGGTCGGGCTCCGCACCGACCTCTTCGTCAGGCCGGCGCCGCCGGCGAGCGAGACCGGGGCGCAGCTCAGCCTGTTTTGAAGAGGGCGGTTTCGGTCCGCCGAGCGCCGCGGTCCTCGCGATCCGGCCCGCCGGCCCAGCCGCCACCGGAGAACGCGGTCGGAGGCGCGGTGGTGTCGCGGCGCCGCTCGCGGGCGCGCCGCGCGAGCAGTTCGGTCGGGTCGCGGTCGAGCGCCAGCGCCGAAACGTCGCGCAGATCCGATGGCCCGAGGCCGATGTCGGCGAGTTCCCTTCGGTCCATGGCCGCGAGCGCATGCAGGGTCGCGCGCGCGGCGGCGACCCGGAACGGCCAGGCTGCGGCGCGGCGCAGCCATTCCGAAACGACGGTCCAACTCGGGTTCGGGGATGGCATGGGTTTCTCCTCTCGGCGAGAGAATCCGCCATCCGTGCTTGCCGCGCCAGAGACAGTCCGGTACAGTTCCGCCAAGCTGTACTGATCCCTTATCAGGACAATTCCCGAACGGAGCTTTCATGGACATCCGGCCCGCCTCGCGCGTCGAGAGCACGGCCGCCCACATCCGCGACCGCGTCGCGAGCCGCGCGCTGGCGCGGGGAGCCCGGTTGCCTTCGGTGCGGGAGCTGGCCGGAAAACTCGGCGTGTCGAAGTCGACGGTCGTCGAGGCCTACGAACGGCTCGCCGCGGAAGGCGCCGTCGTCGCGCGGCGCGGCGCGGGCTTCTTCGTCGCCGGCGCCGCGGAGCCGCGCGCGCTCAACCCGGCCGCGCCCGCCCCCGAGCCGGCCATCGACCCGTCGTGGATCAACCGGCAGGCGATGACCGCGGCGCCCGATTTCCTGTGCCCCGGCGCCGGCTGGCTGCCTGATTCCTGGGTGCTCGATCTCGGCGTCCAGCGCGCCCTGCGTCAGGCCGCGCGAGACGACGCCCAGAGGCGGCGGCAGTACGACGAGCCGCTGGGCTATGCGCCGCTGCGCCGCTTGTTCTCCGTGCGGCTCGCCGAACGGGCGGTGCCCGTCGACCCGGATCAGGTGATCGTGACCGACTCGTGCTCGCAGGCGCTCGACCTCGTCTGCCGCTTCCTGCTCGTGGCCGACGACACCGTCGTGGTCGACGACCCCTGCTATTTCAACTTCCTCTCGCTCCTGAAGGCGAGCCGCGCCAACGTCGTCGCGGTTCCGATGACGCCGAGCGGGCCGGATGTCGAAACGCTGGCCCGGCTCTTCGCCGATCATCGTCCGCGCCTCTATCTCACCAACGCCGGACTCCAGAATCCGACCGGCGCCACGCTTTCGCCGGCGGTCGCCCATCGCGTCCTGCGGCTCGCCGAGGACCACGACGTCCTCATCCTCGAGGACGACACGTTCGGGGATTTCGAGCAGGAGCCGGCGATCCGTCTAGCCGGTCTCGACGGCCTGAAGAGGGTCGTGCAGGTCGGCAGCGCCACCAAGGCGGTCGGGGCCGCCACGCGCTGCGGCTACGTCGCCGCGCGCGCCGACTGGATCGAGCCCCTCGTCGATCTCAAGCTCGCAACCTCCATGGGCAACAGCGCCACGGGAGCCGCCATGCTCCACCGGGTGCTGACCGAAAGCAACTACCGCCGCCACCTCGACGGCCTGCGCCGCAAGGCCGCCGACGCGATGGGTGTCGCGCTCGGCAATTTGCGCCGGCATGGCCTCGAACCCTGGACGGAGCCCCGCGCCGGCATCTTCGTCTGGGCGCGGCTGCCGGACGGCGTCGCCGCCGCCGACGTCGCCCGCTTCAGCCTCGCAAAAAAGGTTTTGCTCGCCCCCGGCCCCGCCTTCAGCGCGTCCGACCTCGGTCGCGGCTACCTGCGCTTCAACGTCGCGCGCTGCAGCGAGCCGCGTATCTTCGAGGTCCTCGACGAAGCGATCGGCGCGGCGCTTTCCGGGTAGACCCGGACGCCGCTCCCTCCGCGTCGTCTTCCTCTGAACGTATACCCCGACTCATTGAGAAAGCGGGCAAGGGGGGTTGCGGGGGATCGCAATCTGGATTCCAATTTCGGTCATGATTCGAGTGGGCTACCTCACGGCGGAAGACCGGGCCGATCTGATCGCGCTGGCTCGGGACGGTTCGGCGGCGCATCGCGTGGCGCGGCGCGCGAACGCGTTGGTGCTTCTGGACGACGGCTGGAGCTGTGAGCGCGTCGCCGCGGCGCTGTTTGTCGATGACGAAACCGTGCGGCGCTGGCATCGGCTGTTCGTGGAGGACGGGCTCGAGGGGTTGACGCGGT
The DNA here is from genome assembly GCA_903932535.1 of uncultured Hyphomicrobiales bacterium. Lineage (GTDB taxonomy): Bacteria > Pseudomonadota > Alphaproteobacteria > Rhizobiales > Beijerinckiaceae > Roseiarcus. Next base: position 19,107 of record CAIZGR010000371.1, read on the forward strand.
TCGACAGCGGCGGCTCCAGCGCGCGCCTGACGGACGACCAGGAAGCGAAGTTGAAGGCG
>CAIZGR010000372.1 GCA_903932535.1 uncultured Hyphomicrobiales bacterium
CAACCGGGCCTACGCCGCCGACTGGCGCGACTACCTGCGCTGGCGCGCCCGCCAGGGCCTCGACTTCAAGCCGCTCGCGGACCCGGAATGCGTCGGCCTCTATCTCGCCGCGCTTGCGTCCGGCGCCAAGGGCGCCGGCGGCCGGCCGCGCACGGTCGGCACCATCGAGCGCCGGCTGTCCGCCCTCGTCTGGAATTTTTCCCAGCGGGCCCTGCCCTTCGACCGCAAGGACCGGCACGTCGCGACCGTGCTTGCCGGGGTGCGTCGCACCCACGGCCGGCCGCCGGTCCAGAAGGAGGCGCTGCTCCCCGAGCACGTCATGGCCATGCTCGACGCCCTGCCCCCTTCCAATCTCAGAAACATCCGGGACCGGGCGATCCTTCTCCTCGGCTTCGCTGGCGGCCTGCGCCGCTCGGAAGTGGCAGGGCTCGTCATGAGCCCCGGGGATTCGCTTCAAGGCTCGGGCTGGCCGGAATTCTTCGACGACGGCGTGCTCCTCACCTTGCGCGGCAAGACGGGGTGGCGCGAGGTCGAGATCGGCCGCGGCTCATCGGACCGGACCTGCCCGGTCGCCGCGCTCGAGACGTGGCTGAAATTCGGGCGGATCGCGCGCGCGCCGGTCTTTCGCGCCGTGGTCGGGCGCGAGGTCGGATCGGAGGCGCTCAACGACCGTCATGTCGCGCGCCTCGTCAAGCGGCTCGCGGTCGCCGCCGGCGTGCGCGGCGATCTCTCCGAGGGCGAACGGGAAATGAAGTTTTCCGGGCACTCGCTTCGCGCAGGGCTCGCCTCCTCGGCCGAAATCGACGAGCGCTACGTCCAGAAGCACTTGGGCCACGCGTCGGCGGAAATGACCCGCCGCTACCAGCGCCGCCGAGACCGCTTTCGCGTCAATCTCACCAAGGCGGCGGGGCTGTGATCGAGGGGATCGGCGGCGAGCCCCCTGCCCTACCCGATGGAAATTGCTCGAAAGAGGCGAGAGCCGCAGTCGTGAGACGCAATTGTCCGAAGCGTCCCGCCGCGATCCGGAAACCTTCACGGCGCCCGACCGCCTTTTCATGGCCGACGAGAAGCAGGATGTCGGATAAGATGTCGCGGCGTCTTCACCCGAGGTGAAACCATGAGCGACTTTCCCCGGATCACCCTCGATCCCGCCGTAATGGGCGGCAAACCCTGCATTCGCGGCCAGCGGGTCACGGTCGGCATGATCGTCGGCCAGATCGGTGCCGGCTGCAGCATCGAAGCGTTGCTTGGCGACTATCCCTACCTCGAGCGGGAGGACGTGCTCGAGGCCTTGCGCTACGCGGCTTGGCGGGCCGAAGAGCGGGAAGTCGATCTCCAACGCGCCTCCTGATGCGGTTCCTGATCGACATGAACTTGTCGCCGGTCTGGGTTTCCTTTCTGCAGGAAGCCGGACTTGAGGCCGTCCATTGGTCGACGGTCGGCGCGCCGGACTCATCCGACCACACGCTGATGCAGTGGGCGGGCGCGAACGACCATGTGGTGGTGACCAGCAATTCTAAATTGGCCAGCTGACGTGGATTTTTTTCTGGTGCGGGAATCGATTTTCTGATTCTAGGGTCGGGATGGGTATCCTCGACCGACTGCTTCGCGATTTACACGATGCGTGCTCGGCCTTTCCTGACAAGCG
>CAIZGR010000373.1 GCA_903932535.1 uncultured Hyphomicrobiales bacterium
GCCGCCTTCGCCGTCGCCGGGCCGCACAAACGGCCGGTCGGCGTGAGGCGCGAGCAGTCGCTGCGCGGCGTCAAGATGCGCGCGCTCACCGAGCTCGGCCGCCTGTCGTTCCCCGAGGCCATCGCCGCGATCGCCGCCTGGCCGGCCGAGCAGCTGCTCCCCGCCTTCGCCGAATGCGTCGCGGCGAGCGTCGATCTGCGCGACGCCTATCCCGACGACGCGCGCGCCCTGATCGGCGAGACCGCCGGCGCTTACGACGACGAAGCGGCGCGCGCCGGCGGCCGGCCGGCCTCGCTGCGCGGCGCGCTGGTCGCCGCCTTCGACTATCCCGCCTTCTTCCGCGCCGCGACCCGCGCCGACGCATTGCGGACGATTCGGCAGTGCGGCGGCGAGGCGCTGGAGCGCGCCAAGGCGTGGATGAGCGACGAGGATCTCGCCGCCGAAGCCGCGCTGATCGCCCACGCCAAGTCGTGGCTTCCGGAAATCATCGAAACCGCCGAGGACGCGCGATGAAAGTCACGCTCGAGCCGACCGACCTGATGGTGCCGTTCGACGGCCTGACGACCCGCTGCTGGCGCGGCGTGACCGATTCGGGCGTGCGGGTCGTCGCCTGCATCGCCCTGATCACCGTGCGCGCCGAGGCCGATTCGCAAGCCTTCGATTGCGCGCTGGCCGAGATCCCGCCGGGCGAAGTTCCGCTCGCCGCCATGGCGATGCGCCGACTGGGGAGCCTGCTGTGACGACCGAACCCTTGGCCGCGCCCGTTCGGGCCAGATCGGCGCGCAGTCCCCGCGCCGCCTCGACCTATCGCGGCGCGCGGCGCGACGAAGCGCGGCGGCTCAGGCGCCTGCAGCCGGCGCCGAAGTCCTCCTGGCGCGCTTTCTGGCCGCTGTTCCGGCTCGACCGCGCCGCACAGCGCAAAGGAAAACGCCGATGATCCGCCGTCTCGCCGGCGATCTCTTCGAGATCGCCTGTCTCGCCGCATTCGTGGTCGCAATCCAGTTCGGAGCGGTCGCATGGCATGGCTGACGGCCTCGCTGTGCGCCGGTCTCGGCGCGCTGGTCGCCGCGGCGATCGGCGGGGCGTTGTGGCTGATCCGGGCGCCCGAAGGCCCGGACGGCGATGACGACGAAATCGACGCTGCGCTCGCCGAATGGCGGCCGCCTTTCGAGGGAGAACGACGATGAGCCTGAGAGGAAACCTCCGCGCCCTGTCGCGCGACAATGGCGGCGCCGGCGCGGGCGCCGATCTCGGCGGCGCGATGCAGCGAACCGACGAAGCGCACGAGCGCGAGGCGGCCGAGGCTGAGGCGCAGCACGCGGCGCGCCTCGCCGCCGCCGAGGCGGCCGAGGCGCGCGCCCGGCTTCGCGACGCCGACGACGATCGCCTCGCCCAGGCGTTCAACATCGTCATGTTCTGCGAGGCGCAGCGCGGCCGAGCGATCCTGTCGCGCAAGGGCGCCGCGACGGCGATGGTCATCAAGCGGCTTCTCGACGCGCTGTTCGACGACGACGCGCCAGTCGTCTATCCGCAATTCGTCGCCAACGCGCTCGGCGGCCGCTCCGCCCTCGACATGCCGGCGATCGCCAAGGCCATCGCCGGCGATTCCGACGATCCGCCCGCGGCTGATGAGACGACTGAGGCCGCGCCGGCGGAGAGCGCCACGACTGAGGAGCCGGCGGCGGCGTCCGGCGAAGCCAC
>CAIZGR010000374.1 GCA_903932535.1 uncultured Hyphomicrobiales bacterium
CGATGACTTCTGGGTCCGGCCCGGCGGGGTTCCTGTCCGCCGCCTCGAGATACGCTTCCTCCGCCGCGGCGGCGTCGCCACCATGTCTGTCGAGCCAGCCGCGCGCGACTTCCGCCTCGAAGCCAGCCGGCGCGCCTTCCTCGTCCGCGTGCGTGACCTCGTGGATCTGGATCGAGTTCGCCCGCACGAATTCCGCAACCTCGGCGCGCGTGACAGGGCCTTTCTGATCACGAAGCCAGTCTTCGATCCCGAGGAATTGAAGCTCGTCTTGCTTCACCCCCGGCATGTTCTTGAGCATGGCGAGCCACTGATCCGGCGACGCCTTCGCCTGCTTGGCGCTCGTCACCGCGCGCTCGACGGCGGAGTAGAAGGTCGGAACCGTCGCGGGCTGGTTCAGCGTCCGCCCTTCCGGCGCCACTTCTCCCGCCATCTTTGCCGCGCGCTGCGCATCGCCTCGCGCGACCATGTTGGCTTCCCGGTACATCTGCTCCGGGTCCGAGCGCCCCATGCGCGCCGCGCGCGTGGCGTAGCGCGCCGCCCAGATCGCGGCTTCCTGCTCCGCCTGCACCGGCGGCACGCCGATATCCAGGTACTTCTGCTTCACGTCCGCGGCGATGGCGTCGCGCTGCTCGGAGGACGTCTTTGGCGGCTCCGCGAACATCGTCGGCTGCGTCGCCATGAACTCGGCCTCGAGGTCGCGGGTCTGCTCCTCACGGCCTTTGGGCTGGTCGAGATCGTATTTCGGTGCCGCCGAGACGTCAGCGACGCGCAGGCCCTCTTGGTTCAAGAGCGCAGGCAGTTCGTTGAGAAAGGTGCGCGCGGCTGTTTTCGGGTGCTCGCCGTCGGCGACGCGCTGTGCGGCGCGGTTGAGCGCGGACGAGATCGGCCCGGCGCGCTCCGCGAGCGTGATGAGGCCTTGCGCCAGTTGCCCGGCGCGGTTGGCGCGCTCCGCGTTCGTATCGGCCAGGATGTTCCCCGCCTCGATAATGCGCGGCGCCTCGGCGTTCAGCATGCCGAATATTTTCTTGTCGTCCTGCAGAAGCTTCTCGGCCGCGGCGTAGACCTTGGACCGCTCGCCGCGCAGGGACGTGGTCACCTCGCTCGGCCCGAACAGGTCCACCTGCTCGCTCTTGTTGATCCCGGCCTGCATCGCGTCGGCGATGATCATCCGCGCTTCGTTCTGAGTCTTCGGATTGTATTTGACCAGATCGTCCATGATGGCGAGGTGGGTGCTCTTGTCCTCCGCCATGTTGCCGACGAACGACGCGTAGTCGCGGCGCGGCTTGCCGTTGAGCATCATGTGCCACGACTCGTCGGACAGGTTCGCGAGGCCGCGCGCTTCCTTCATGTCGTGGCGGCCGATCGGCAAAGAATCGTCCCAACGCTCAGGCGCGTCGCGCAGCACGCGCGCGATGTCTATCGTGTCGCCTATCCCCTCGCGGATATTTTTCAGCGCGGCCTCGGCCCGAACGGCCTCCGGCGTCCAGCCGTCCTTTTCTTTGTAGAGGAACCCAGGGATCGAAATGTCTTGCGACGGGTCCGCGTCCATGATGCGGTTTGCGAGGCCTGTGCGCTGATGGCCGTCGGCGACGTAGCGGTGCCCGTCCAAGCGCTCGTGCACGACGAGATTACCGGCGGAGACCGGCGACCACTTCTTTACCGTGCTCAGTCGATCCGTGACGCCCTTTGCGTCGCCGCCTGCCTTGTACTGATAGGTCGCCGCGTCGGTGCGCAGGTCCCGCGCGCGAAATTCGATCCCCTTGGTGACCGGCTTGCCTTCGTGTTCGAGCACGGTTCCCGCCGCCATGTGCGGGACGTGGTTCAGCCCGGGCTCGCCGGCGCGCGGCTCACCCGGCGCCGTGGCGAGCTCGGGCAGATGATCCGGCGGCAGGAAGTTCGCGTCGCGTGCTGGCGGCGCGCTCATCGGCGGCTCCGGCGGCGGGAACACATCCGGCGCCTCGCCGTGACGCAGCGCCTCGATGAACGTGCGTAAGTGCTCGGACGGCGGCACGCCGGGCATGCGCGGCGGCAGCGCGCGGTAGTCGGCCTCGGCCTTGTCGATCGCCGCCGGCGTGATCGATGACGGCGACGGGCGGTTGCGGGCCGCGTCGGACAGGTCCGGAGATTTCGGGAAGCCCGGGCCCGTGAGTAGGCGCCGCGGTCCTTCGAGGCGCGGAACGTCGGAAGCTGCTTCTGTCGCTTCAGCACCACCCCCGCCGCCAGCAGGGCCGCCGCCGCGCGGAGGCTCTTGCGGCTGTTCAGCACCACCCCCCGGAGGCGGTGGCGGGGCTGCTCCACCGCCCGGCGGAGGTCGATTGCGCCCAGCATCTGGGTCATTGAATCTTGCGCTCGCGTTCTCGAGGCGAACGATCCCGGCCTTTACGTTTCGACGCGTAATCGAATCCGTCCCTCGGCCTATAAGTGCATTCAGTCTGCTAATTATGGAGCCGATTTCCGGTTCGCTTAACTCGCGCCCGTTCTTATCGAGCGCGACGTGGTAGCCCAGCCCCTCATCATATTTTGTGCTGTACTCAGGCACTCCAAGACCAACGACGCCCGGCTGCTCGCCAGCGGCGGGACGCAACGGCTCACCGGGCCGGTTGCGGCCGACGTCCGAATAAGTCGAACCTTCCGGCAAGCCCATCATGCGTTCGTGCGCGTGCACTGCATCCATGAAGGTGCGAGACTTCGTAATGATCTCCTCGCGCGCGGCGGGGTCGGTCGCGGTCTCCGACGGGAACTCCGGCGCCGCCTCCGCTTGCGTCGGGTCGTGTGGTGTCGCGGCGGCTTCCTTAAGGAAGGTTTCGTGCTGCTCGGCGGCCGACTGCCGCTTCACCTCGCGAATGAATTCGTCGATCCAAGGGCGCGCGGCGGCGCCGTGCAGCAGACCGAGCGCCTTGACGCCGTGGATCAGAGCGCCGGGGATGAAGCCGCCGAGACCCGCGTCCTCCATGTCGTGAAGAAACGGCACGAGTCCATGATCCTCGCCGCGCTCCTCATTCACAGCCTGTTGCGCGGGAGCCAAAATCCCGGTCAAGCCCAGATTGAGTAGCGCCTGCCGAACGCCGCCTTCGGTGATGTCGGAGGCAATCTGGATAACTTTCGACTTAAGCGGAAAATACATTTTGGCCAGAGTTGGCTCAAGGCCAGCGCCAAACATCAGCGCCGCGTCATTGACCGGGCTCCCAACTCCGCCGAATTGGCCACCGACAAATGATGTGACGGCGCGAACAAGAGGACTATCGACGTTCTGCGCGGCGGTCGCCGCCGCGACGTTAGCCTCATGCGATCGCTTAGCTGCCAGCATTGATCCTGGCGTGTCTGCGTCGAGCAACGCCAGCGCGTCCGAGTTTTCGCCAGCGCGGTCGTAGGCCTGATCGCCCTTGATCTTCTCTGCGAGAGCGGCGCGCTTCTCGTCAAAGATGTCCATCTGCGCTTTTTGGACCGCCGCCTTGTAGGCCGCGCCGCCGCCGAAAAACCCCTCCGGATTACGCGGATCGAAATACGACCCAGACGATTGATATTGCGCTTGCGAAATTACCCGCGCCACAGCTTCATCGTGATAGCCGCCGTGCGTCGGGTCTTCGAGCGTAACGCCGAGTTTTGCCTTGGCTCCGTCGATGATGGCGCCAACCGCCTCCGATTCCGCGTCTTGATGGCGGAAAATGAGCTTGTCGTTTTCCCAGGCGGCGCGGCCAGCCGCAAAGACGGCGTCCCAATCTGACGCCTGCTGTTTTCCGAGTTCCGTCGTCGGATGCAGCCATTCCTGCATCTGTTCGTCGGCGGAAAGCGGCCGCTGCGGCGCGGGCGCGGCCGTTGGCGGCGGCGCCTCCGGCTTGATCGGCGCGCCGGCCATAGACCCCGTGATGTCGGTGTCGTCGGGCTTCGGCGCTTCCTGCGGGCCGGTATGCTTCCACAATAGGTCCCTGAGCGGGTGGGTAGGTTCCGGCCACGCCTCTGGGCCCTTCGACGTCGTCCTCGCCTCTGGAATGAATGAAAGGTCGGCGTCGGTCGAATTGGGCCTATCTGGCGCGGCCTGTTGTGGCTGCAGCGAGCCAAGATCGACGCCGGGGAGTTGATCGAAGCCGAGGTGGAGATCGTCGGTCATCATTCGCTCTCCGCCGCGCCCGTCAGGCCCTCGCCGGCGGAAGCAGTTACGCCCGGCGTCGCGCGGTAGCGATCAGGCGCTGGCGCTTCTGGCTTTGTCCCGCCAAGGTAGGAACCTGGATTGCGCAAACGCAGCGCAGCGTCGAGCTTCGGTTGCATCATATCCAACTTCCACGCCTGCCCGTCCGCTTGGCGGATAAGGTGATCGTCATCGCGCACACCATCAGAGAACACGACGTATTTGCCTCGGAAAATCCCGTCCTTGTCCGGCACCGCCACGAATTTTCCGCTTTGGATTTGCGCAGGAGAAATCGGCACGCCGCTCTTGCTCACGGGCGGGTTTGGCAGATCCTTGAGATCCTGCGGCACAATCGAATTGATCACCTTGCCGAAGTCGTCGGTCTTGATCGTGTTTGGCACGACTACCTTGTTCGGCGTCGCGCCAGAAAACCGGCTCCATGCGCCCGTATCGTTGCGGTCGGCAATACCGCCGTATTTCGTTCCGTCAGGCGCGATCGTCCCGCCCATCGCGAGGTGATAAGCGCGACTGACGAAGGTGTCGTTGTAGTTGGTCTTGTCGATCTTCGGATCCCAGCCGTCGCGCTGCGCCGCCGCCGTCATCAGATCGTTCGCCATCGCGCGCGTCCGGCCTTGATAGTCGGCCCCGAAACCGGACACGGCGCCTTCCAATGGGTCGGCTACCTTATTGGTCATCATCTGATCGGTGAAGATCGGCAGGCCAGCCGCCGCCGCTTTGTCGTGCTTGGCGGCGATGACAGCCGCCTGATCGCGGATTGCTTGCGGGTCGCCGTTCATGACCGCCACCTCGCCGATCTTTTGGAAGGCGGGCGCGTCCAACCCGATCTCGCGAAACATCGCCGGCGCATCGGCGCCACCGGACTGCACGATGCTCTTGGCGAGATTGACCATAGCGTCTCCGCCCTGCCGCGCTACATCGCGCAGCGCAGGTCGCTCAGCATCGTTGAAATATCGAATCGGGACATCAAGGGCCTTGGCCGCCGTGTGCGCGTCGGAAACGCGGCGCGAGAGCGCGGCGCCGACGTTCGGGTCGCTCGGGTTTATCGGGACCGTTCCGCTCGGCAGCATCCCGGAGTTGGCGGCGCGCTCGATCGGGTTCTTGAACGCCTCTGCCGAAAACTTCGCCGAGAACGCCTTTGAGGCATTGAGGATCAGGCCCGCAGTCTCGATGCTCGGGCTGTTCGGGAATTGCCTGCGAAGCTGGTCGTATTCCGCCTCGCGCTTCGCCACATCGGCTGCCACATCGGCGGGCGACATATTGTGAAAATATTTCTCCAGGTTGGCGTGAATAGCCATGAAGTCCGAGGCAGCCTTCGCCACCGCGGGGTCAGGCGATTCCAGATATGGCTTTAGTGACTGTACTTCGTCGTCGGTGATATGCCGACCGCTTGTCATCGACTCGACGCGCGACTTCAGGTCCTGCACCGCAGCCGTGTTGTATTGCTTGGCCGCAGCCTCGTTCCGTCTGTCGATCTCGTCCGCCTTCTGATTATAGGCGAGGCCAAGTTCTGCGCGGTCATGAGGGCGCATCGCATCCGTGAACTCTCCCGTGTTGCCAGGAGCCGGTGCGCCGGGCACGCCGGTCGCGCGCGAGCCGGGCACGGGCACGCGGTTGCCCTCGCTCATAATGTACGAGAGCGAGCCATCTGGGTTGTGCTCGACGCCGCGCGCGTCGGCGGGCCACTGATCCTGCGGCGGGGCAAGATGCGGGTTGGCGCCCGTCGCGCCGGGCGGCGGAAGACCGATGAAGGCGCTGGTCGTTGCGCCGGCTGGGGGAGCGCCAGCGCCCCCGCCGATCTGCTGCGCGATGGCCTTGTACCCCTGCGCGACCGGGTGGACCCCGTCGGGGCCGATCATCCCGGCGTCGAGGGGCTGAAACTTAACGCCGTATTGGGCGGCGATCTTCTGCAGCGTCCCGTTGACGTCTGCGGCTTTGAAGTCCGCGCGCGTGCCTACGCCGAGCAGCGTAACGTTCGACATGTCGACGTTGCGAGCCTTCAGGCCAGCGAGCTGAGCGCGAATAAGATCGGCGTCGCCCGTGCTGTTCGAAATGCCACTCGAAAGCACGATCGGCCCGCTCTTGAGATCGGCGTCCGTCAGCCCCTTAGCTGTCTCGGTGATCGTCTTGCCGTCCGGACCCTTGTGCGTGGTCGTGACGTCCTGCCCGCGGATGAGGTCGAGCACCTGCAAAGGATTAGCGCCGGTCGCTGCGCTCATCCTCCCCGTGACGCCGCCGACGCCGCGGGCGAGACTGTCGCCGACGGCCAAGGGAGCCGCGCCGCCTCCGGGAGCCGTCGCGCCGCCGGGGATCACCTTGCCGGCCTGAATGTCCGAACGCAGATCGGCGTCGCGCTGCTGCCACGCCGAAGCCACCCTGCCGTATTTCCCCGGGTTGCTGGCTACGAGCCCCTGCAGATAGCTATCCCGAAGATCCATGAATTTGTTCGGGTCGCCGCCAGACTGCGCCAGCAATTGCTTGGCCTTGTCCGGCCCGGCGATGACGGAAGTGTCGAATGCGACATGCGCGAGCGCCGGGTTCTTGGCGTTCAGCGCATCGCCGTCGATCGTGTCCCAATATTTCGACTTGTAGATCGCGGCCGCCTGCGACGACGTCATGTTCGTCACGTCAGCGCCGGGGTTGTCGGCTTTGTTGATGCCCCACTTCACCGGCGCGCCGTTGACGTCGGTAACAAGCGCGCTGCCCTCTTCGCCGAGCGTGCGGCCGGCGGCGGTCTGGAAACTCCCGATCGGCGCGCCCTTCGTTCCTGGAGGCACAATGGCGCCGGGCACGGCAGGCGCGCCGACGCCCCAGCCCCCAGAGCCAAACGTAAATTTTTGCCCGATCTCACGAAGCTTCGATGTGTCGCCGGTACGCTCCGCCTCAAGAAAATCGGCGTCTTTCTGCGCAATCCCGTAATTGTGGATGATCTCCGCCCTTTTGTTCGCCCACTGCTCCTTCGTCATGAAGCCGCGGTCGACAAGGGACTGTCCAGAATCGCCAATGTACCCTAAAAGCGCATTGCGCGACGGAACGTCCTGCGTGTTCATCGCCGCGTTGATCGAGCGCGTGGTCGAGTTGTCAAAATCAGCAAGCGCAGAATCTTTATTCAAACCCTGTACGCGGTCGTCCGCGAACACATTGCTGCGCGCGATATGCGGGGCCATTTCCAGCGTGGCTTTCGCGCGGGCGTCTGGGTCTTCGATCCGCTGCGCGGCGCTTGCAGCAATGACGGGGTAATTCTGTCGCAGGCTCTCAACCTCTTCAGGCGTTTTGGCGTTTGTTATGGCCTGATTGTTGTTGACGAGCCCTACCTGGAAATCGCTATTCGCAGCCGCCGTCTGCGCCTGATTTTGCAGCATCCTGTCCTGCCCGGCCATGCGGCCGAGGTCCATGCCGAACTGTTCACCGCCGCGCGCCAGTTCCTGCGCGCCGCGCGCCAGATCTCCCGGCTGCCATCCCCCGACGCCCATGCGCCGCGGCAGGCGATCCGGGAGGTCGCCAATGTCCTGTTCTGTCGGCAACTTGGCCAAGGCGCGGTCCTTCTATGCGGGTCCGCGCGAGTATAGCGGCGAATTCTCGTGAAAGGCAGCGGCGGAAGTTAAGCGAGGATGGTGGTCGGGTCTCCATCCCACTCGCGCATAACTTCTATGGTGTCGGCTTCCTCGCCATCGATCTGTGTGCTGCCATTTTCGCTTTCGCCTGCAGTCGCCTCGCGCGGCAAAAATATATCCCGCAGCGCCCCATAAGCGCTCACCGTTAGGCTGATATGGGCTTCGTGACCATCGACGGTTGTGAAAATTAGGCAGGCGCCCTTGCTTGTCGCTGGCGCTTCAAGGCGAACTGACGCAGCATCGTAAAAGCCTCTGACTGTGGGCAAAGATGCAAATGGGTTATTGAAAAACTCATGCTCCCGCATCTGCAACGCTGCCCTAGCCGAAGACTTTACCTCCTTCGCGCGGTGTCTTTCGTATCTGGCAGCCCTGCGCTTGACGCGCGCCCGCTGCCACGAATGAAGCCAACTCCCGGATTTTCTTTGCGCCCACTCCAGAAGGTCATCCAGAAACGTGGGTCTAAGCGGCTCAAAAAAATAATCGAAACTGGCATTATTGCGAAACAGGCGCGGCAATCTAAATTTCATGACAGGTCTCCTGTTGTGCCGTCGGTCAAAGTAAACGCGAACGGCAGGGGGGGGCTACGGGTTGAAGGGATTGGAGCCGCCGTACTGCGGCATCTTGCCCGTGCCATACATGTACGTGTTCGCGAACGATCCGGCGCCGCCAGCGATGGTCCCTGCCGCCGAATACATATCGCCGGTCTTCGCGATGTTCCCGCCGTATTGCGCCGCCTGCCCCATGTTCGTGAGCCCCGCGGCTTGGTTCTGCCCCTGCGACAGGTCCATCAGCGCGTTGTACTCGCCCCGGCCCGCGATCTGGCGCGAGAGATTGAGCGTCGAGTTCGACGTCGCCGACCCGCCGCCGCCGGCCGCGCGCGCCTGCAGGGTGGACTCCACAAGCCCCGTCTTGCGCCTTTCCTCGAGCATCGCGCGCTGCCCGGTGGCCGTCGCCGTCTCGGCCTGCTGGGTGTACTCTTGGTTCTGGTAGCGGCCCATGGCCGCGGCGTTGTTGCCGGCGGCGATCGTGCCGGCCGCGCCGATGCCTGCGCTCGCCACGGTGCTCGCCAGCGCCAGCGGCAACATCGCCGGGCCGAAGGCCGCCATTTCGTAGAAGTTCAGCAGCCTAGAGAGCGATGACATAATCGGCGTCCGTTCCCTCTACCGGCCTGAACCCCAGCCGCACAAGCCAGCGCACCGCCGCGTCTTTCGGTTCTGCGGCGACAGCACGTAATTCGCGCAAGTCGTGCTCGCGCGCAAGCTTGAGCACCGCGAGCCCGGCCTTATGGAGCGCGACCGGGTAACGCCGCGCCTCTGGTCCGATGTCCGCGAAAGCATGCTTCACGCCGTTGGGCCAGAACAGAATGCCCCCGATCGCGATCACTTGGCCATCCACCTTGCCCGCCAGCGCCAGCACGCGCACCGGCGGCGTGCGTGGCGTGAACTCGCTCCGCGCCGCCAGTTCCGCAAAGTCCTCTCGCGTCGCCGGCGTCAGCGTGACCACGCCCCGGCTCATCCCGACGCCTCGATCATGAAGCTGAAGCCAAGCACCGTGGCGGGGCGCGGCGATGCCGCCTGCAGGTAGATCCTATTGTCCGAATCGAACTCGCTCGGGAATTCAATCATCTTGCAATCGTAGGTCGACCAGACAAAGTTGTCGCCAACCGCAGTCCCATATTCGATCAGCGGCATGTCATCGAGATACAGCGGCGGGGTGAAAATGCCGTTCGGCACATTCTGCTGATCGTTTGGCCGCCACGAGCCGTACCGTACGCCTTGACAGTGCGTCGCGACCAGACTGAAGCCGATGTGATCGATACGCTTGACCAAGTTCAAGCCCGGCCCGACGCGAGCCGCATATTCCAATTTCGCGGAGATGAACTCCGCCGTATATGGCAGCCCGGCAACCGCGTTGGTCACCTCAAGCCCGTCGGGTATCGTCACTGTCCCCGTGTTGGATACGACCGCAGTTCCAAGATCGCCGATGATGTTCGTCGATGTCTGCCCCCAGATGGCGACGGTCTGCCCGATGAGGTGAGTAAATCCGGATAGGACGCTCGCTGGCAAGCCCTGATAGACAAGGCACGCGTCGACGTTTTTGCAGATCGCGGCGCCTTGGCACTCGTCAATCCTCGCAAACTTCTCCAGATAGCGCACGGCGACGCCGTTGATGACACGGTTCACGACGACGTAGACCTGATCCTCTCGCGTGCCCGGCAGCACCGCAATCGCCTCGAATGCGCCCTGCGTCTGCGCCCGCCAGAAAGCCTGCACGGCATCGTCCGTGTCGTAGATGAACGAGACGAGGATGCCGTCGGTTCGAATGAGATTGATGCGCGTGTCGGGCTGACGCTGCACGACCATGTCGGTGAAGCCGGGCAGGCCGATGTCGGGATTAAGCCGCGTGAGATCGGTCGGCTTATAGTTGTAGAGCCGGATGTCGTAGATCAGTTCGTAAAGCCTGCGCCCAGATTGATCGACGTAGACGACGCGCTGGTCAACTGGATGCGCGGATATTTGGTACGAACCGTTGGTCACAGAACGGCGCAGCGTGAAGTTCGAAGGCGTTAGCGGACTCTCGATGGCGTCCGACATGGCGGTGATGATCGAGGTGTCAGCCCCGGCAAGCAGATGGTCGATCGAGACGAGCCAATTTATATTTGCGATTGGTCCGGACCCTATGGACTGATCGATCGGTGCACTGTCGCCGGTGGCGTCATAGTCGAAATTCGAATAGTCGTCGGAGACGGAGCCCCACCACTTATCGGCGCCGGCCCACCACAAGCGCCCTTCATGCAGCGCGACGCAGGTCGGGTAGCCTTGCGAAGAAGACCACTCGGATTTCAGCCAGTCGCTGGTTGGCATGACGCTCCAGAACGGCACAAGCACCTCCACATTCGCCACCGATCCGCTGACCAGCGACGTGATGTGGCAAACGCCGTAGTTCCCGCCTCCAGAGTAATTGATGCCGACGACTACCTTTCCGCTCACATAGTCGCCCGGATCGAAGCCCAGACGATACCAGACAATCTCGTTATTGAGGCCGTCGGTTATCACGAGGCCTGTCTGGTTCGTCGTGAAGGTTTCGTAGTCGGAGAACCCGGTCGTGGCGCTCGTAAACGAGCGCTGCAATCTGAGATTCCCGGACCAAGTCCCCGTCGTCGTGATCGAGAAATTCCGATCCGGGGTCGCCGTATTGTGGACGTTCCCGCTCCCATCGACTGTCGAGACATACGAAACTCCGGTGACCTCGATCGCGTCCGTATAGGTGCCGTTGAATGACAATGTTTCTCCCACGACCTGCCCGGACGAGAACAGGCGGAATAGCGTTCCGACATCACTCGGGGTGAAAATGCTGCTGCTCGCCGTCAGCGTGGGCGTCCCGGCTAGACTGCTAGGCGTCAAGGTCACGGAGGAATTGGTTGGAGCGACGGTCATCGGCCCTTTGATTGGACGATAGTTGACCACAGCCCAAGACGTCGGCGAATACCTGTTAATCTGATACTGCGGCACTCCGCTTGCCGCAACAAAGACGATATCGCCAGAACTGTCGTAGCGTATGGTCGAAGGCGTGATTCCAGGCGTGCCTATCTGGGACAGCCCCCACGGCGTCGGGAGAACAAGCACCCCAGCGCTCTCTATGGAAATGTTGACCACGCTTACCGTCTGCGCCCACGTCGGGATAGATTGCGTCGTCGTGTTCGCGTTGCTTGACAATTGAACCGGCGCGAAATTCACATAGACCGTGCCCATGCCCGGCGTGAATGCTATCGAATATGTCCCGGTGTCGAGAATCAGTCCCGTGAGCACGTCGCTCAAGGCCGCCCCTGACCCTATAGAAAACGCAAAGGGGCCGTTGGTGATCTGAAACCGCAAGGCGTGCTCAGTCTCCTGGTCTCCTGACGCAATGGTCAGCGGAGTCGTCGCCAGCGCTGAACAGCCGCTATTCATCCCCGAAAACAGCAACGAGGTAGAGGTCGTGGTCACTACCGCCGTCCCGGTATGAGACGTCGTCCACGAAGAGAACGGTGCGATCGTTGTCGCCACCGCGGCTCGCGTGATCAGCGCGTCATTGCGCCAGACCCGCATCGTGCCGTCTGTCAGTTCGATCAGCGCCGTGTCGTCGAAGGCGGCGACAAACGGGACCAGCTTCGTCGGATTGCTGCCGTTGACCACGCCAATGTATTCCGTGCCCGGCCGAAGCATCATCGGGCCAAGAATACGAGGCAGCCAGTTGATCTGGGATTGCGCGGCTAGGCGTAGATGCTCGATGTCCACGCGCTGTAGCGCAAGCAGGGATATCTCGCCGCGGTTTGCCGAGAAGAAACAGGATTGCTGCCGCGCCACGTCACTTCACCATGAGAGAAAAGTATGTTACTTTCCCAGAATTCGATGGGAGAATAGCATGAAGCATCTGGAAGGGACAAAGGTCGGCATGCTCTCCGTCATCCGCAGAGACGGCCGCCGCCGAGGGTCTCAGGCGTGGCTGTGCCAATGCGATTGCGGGAATGAGGCACATGTGACGACGAACGAGCTTACTAGCGGGCGCGCAAAATCTTGCGGCTGCCGCCGCGGCGGCGTGACTCATGGGCATACGCGTGGAGGGAGAGGAGCAAAGAGCCCGACGATGTCGAGTTGGGCAGGGATGATCCAAAGAATCACAAACCCGGCGGCAACTGCCTATGACCATTATCGCAAACGCGGCATAACGATATGCGATCGTTGGCGCTACGGCGAAAACGGCGTGTCGGCATTCGAGTGCTTCCTTGCCGACATGGGCGAGCGGCCATCACGCGCCGTCACCCTAGAGCGCATCAATAATGACGGAAACTACGAGCCCGGAAATTGCCGCTGGGCGACCCGTCGAGAGCAAGGCAACAATCGCAGCACCAATATCCTGATCGAATACCAAGGCCAGAAATTTACCTTCGCAGAACTCGCCCGCCACGTCGGGCTACCGAAAGAGTTCCTGCGCCACCGCATTCTCCGCGCCGGGTGGCCAGTAGAGGCTGCGATAAGCGAACCGAAGCAGCAAGGCAGCAAAGCGCACTCGCCAGCAACTTAGATCAGTATTCATCCCACCCGCCATTCAGCGGGTAGACTGATCCCCTCGGCGTCCTTGAGGTAACCCAACTGCCCCAGGGAATCTTCCCCGGAGGCGCATCCATCGCGTCAATCGCCATCGCTTCAGCTTTGAGCCGCTTCAGCGTCTTCTCGATGTCCTGTTTCTTGTCGAGCGCTTGTTTGATACGTGGGCAGATGCACCACGCAAGATAGCCCCCAAGATACTCGGTGAACGCCTGCCCCCACAGGCTCATGTTCATGCCGAAGTTTGGATCATTGGAGACGTAGCGCACGTAGAAATATGGGAGATCGCTGAACCAAGAGCCGTTGCCGTCAATGTATTCTCTGTCGAGGCGGTAAAACCGATCGTCCGGAGAAACCTGGTACGTCCGAACCCAATCGCTCGGCTTCAGATAGGAATATTTGCGCCCGAAGTTCAGCGACGATGTCGTGTCTGGGTTTGCCAGCACCATCCGCATGCCGAACTTCCAATACCCGGACTGGAGCACCGTGGCGACCGCGTCGCTCCATTCCGCATCGAGCAGATAGCGCGGCTCGCGCCTATCCGTGAGTGAGAGCAGCGGGCGCTCTTCCAGATGCCGAAGCGCCTTGTTGTAGGTGCCGAGAACCGAAGCGCTCACCCGCCATCTCCCCGATCAAGCCGCCCGGCGGCCGCCCTGGCTGCGCAGCCAATTCCGCAGCGCGGCGTCCGCGTCCTGCCGCGACTTGCAGCCGTCGATGAACACGCGGCCATCCTTGCGGAACCGGAC
>CAIZGR010000375.1 GCA_903932535.1 uncultured Hyphomicrobiales bacterium
CGTCCACGCCTGAGGGCGCCTCGCGGCGCAGCGCCGGAACCCGGGCGAATCCGCCCGCCCGGGCGGGCGGGGTTCTGGTAGACGAAAGATCCTGGTAGACGAAAGGTGGTCCAGCAGCGCGTCGCGCACGACCTCCGGGGGCGTCGTGGAGGATCCAGCGGGTCGCCTGCGGAAGATGCCTGAGGCGCGCGTTGGCGCAGAGCGCGGCGCTGGCGTCGGCGAGTTTCGCCACGCCGAACGCGTCCCGGTCGCCCCACAGGACGAGCGTCGGCGGCTCGAGGCTCTTCGGCTCGCGCGTCGGGGGCTCGTCGAGAAACAGCGCGCGATACCCGTTCAGCATGCCGGTCAGCGCGCCCGGGCGGCCCCACGCCTCGCGATAGATTGCAAGGGTTTCGGGCGCAAAGGCTTCCGGCCGTGCGCAGGTGCGGAAGGCGCGCGCGAGCCCGGCGAAGGCGCCGAGCCTGAGGCTCGTCTCCGAAAGCCACGGCGTGCGCAGAAGGCGTACGTAGCGGCTCTTCCGCCGCTGCTGCGGATCCGCGCGCATCGCCTGGAGCCACACCGCGGGATGGGGCGCCTGGATCATCGTCGCGCTGGTGAGCCGCTTCGGATCGAGGCCGGCCATGGTCCAGGCGACGGCGGCGCCCCAGTCGTGCCCGACCACATGGAACCGCTCGCGGCCGAACGCGCTCGCGAGCGTGAAAATGTCGGCGGCGGCGAGGCCGAGCCGATAGGCCTCGGCGCCCTCGGGCTTGCTCGACAGGTTGTAGCCGCGCTGGTCCGGGGCGGAGACGCGGAAGCCACGCTCGGCGAGCGGGCGGAAATAGTCGCGCCAGCCGAACCAGAACTCGGGAAAGCCGTGCAGGAGGACGACCAGAGGCCCCTCCTCCGGCCCGGCCGCCGCATAAGCGCAGCGTCACGCCGTCGAGGGCGCGAAGCTGAATTCGATGAGGGAGTCCGCCGAATGCTCGACCCTGGCTTGCTCCGGCGCCTCGATCCCCGCCGCCGGACGACCGCCCTATGGATCACGTTTCGAGCAATTCCTCAACCCACGCCGGTACGATTTCGCTCGCCGGCCCATATCGAGCGTCGTCGAACAGAAACGCGTTGTCGGCCGCCTCGAGGTTGATCTCGCAGGTGGGCACCCCTTGCGCGCGCGCCTCGGCGACGAAGCCCGCGGCCGGATAGACCGCGCCCGACGTCCCGATCGCGACGAACAGATCGGCGTGGCGCAGGGCATGGTCGATGTCGTCGAGGTGGAGCGGAAATTCGCCGAACCAGACGACGTCGGGCCGGAGCGCGCCGACATGGTCGCACTCGGGGCAGGCGTCGTCGACGGTGAGGTCGCGCGGCCAGACCTGAACCGTCTCGCAACTCTGGCAGCGCGCCTTCAGAAGTTCGCCGTGCATGTGGACGACCTCCCTCGAGCCCGCCCGCTCGTGCAGGTCGTCGATGTTCTGCGTCACCAGGGTCAGCCGGCCGCCCCGCGCCGCGAGGGCCTGCTCGAGCCGCGCCAGCGCGAAATGCGCGGGGTTCGGCCGGGCGCCGAGAAGGTTGCGCCGGCGCGCGTCGTAGAAGGCGAGCACCGTTCGCGGATCGCGCTCGAAGCCCTGGGGCGTCGCGAGCTTCATCGGATCGAACTTCGCCCAGATCCCCTCGCCCGACTTGTCGCGAAAGGTTCCGAGCCCGCTCTCGGCCGAAACCCCGGCGCCGGTGAGGACAAAGATGTGCTGGGACATGCGTCCTGTCCTAATTGCGCCGGGCCGCCGTGACAACGGCGATTTGTCGAAGGGGGGCGAGAGGGGATATCATCCGTGTCGCGTCTGATGGCGTCGAAATTGCGTTCCATGCCCGCTGTCACCGTTCGCCGGCTTTCGGCCGAAACCCACCGTGCGCTGAAATTGCGCGCACGGAAGCATGGCCGATCGACCGAGGCTGAAATCCGGGCGATTCTCGACGAAGCGGTCGCCGGGTCGCCCGTGCCGCGAATTGGCTCCGCGCTGACGAGTCTCGGCCGCCGCTTTCACAACGTCGAGATCGAAATCGAACGGGATCGCACGCCGGCCGAGCCCATTCGCTTCGAATGATCCTCGTCGACACGAACGTTGTCTCCGAGCCGATGAAGCTGCACGGCGATCCCCGCGTGGCGGCGTGGCTGGACCTGCAGGCGTCCGGATCGCTGTTCATTTCCACGATCACGATCGCAGAAATCCTGTTCGGCGTCGCCGCGCTTCCGCAGGGGAAGCGTCGCGCCCGGCTGGCCGAAGCCTTCGAGACCGAAGTGTTGCGGCTGTTCGAGGGGCGCATCCTGTCCTTCGATCTTTCCGCGGCGCGGGGCTACGCCTCGATCATGAGCGTCACTCGCGCGCGAGGGCTCGCCATCTCGGTCGCCGACGGCCAGATCGCGGCGATCGCCGCCGCCGGGAAGCTGTCCGTCGCAAGCCGTGAGGAAACCCCCTTCCGGGCGGCGGGTGTGAAGACCGTCAATCCCCGGGTTGAATAGGTTCGGCCGGGCCTTGCCCGCTAACGCCCCGCCATCGCCAGCCAAATCTGCACCACCGCCGCGATCAGCTCCGCGACGATCAGGATGATGATCGCCCATTCGAGCCGGGTCGCCCTGTCGGCGTCGATGATGTCGGTGAGCGCATGCGCGGTCTCGACGATCACGTCGAGCTTGCGCTTGAGGACGCCCGCCCGCTCCGAGAGCTCGTACTCGTCCTCGAGCCGCGCGTAGAGGCGCTCGAGGTCGGGCCGGTCCCACAGAACGTCGGGCTTTTCCTCGACCGCGACGCGGCCCGACACGCGATGCTGGACGAGCAGCGCCTGGCCGATGAGACGCAGCATGGCGCGGCGGCGGAACGGCGTCATGCCGGTGGCGGCGAGCTGTTCGGCGAACGGCTCGATGACGTCGAAGACCAGGTTGACCTCGCGCTCGTCGCGGGCGAGCGCCACGGTCTTGGCGAGCGCGTCGGCGACCACGAGAAAGCGCTGCGGCGACAGATCCTTGATCTGGATCGGCCCCCCGGCCCACTTCTGCTCGTCGCCGACCGCGGTGATTTCGAGGATGGCCGTCTCGTCGTCGCCCTTGGCGCGCTCGCCGCGCACGCGGGCCTGCAGCTTCAGGAGCGTGTCCTCCTCCTCGAGCGGCGTCAGGCCGACCATCACCGCGACGCCGAATCGGAACAGCGCGACGAGGCCGTGCGCGCCGACGCGGAAGGCGAGCGGCAGGAGCGAGATCGTGTCCGGCCGCTCGAGGCCGGCGGTGTCGATGCGCTCGCCCACAATCAGGGCTCGGGCCGTCAGGCGCGTCGGCTGCTCAACGATCGGGATCACTTCGCTCATGCGGCCTAACTACGACGCCGGCCCCGCGACGCCAAGCCTCGCCCGCGCGTCATCGCCGCAGGACCGGATGGGGCGTGCGCGTCCCCCAGCCCAGGCGCTCGAGCTCGGGCGTCCTGTGCTCCTCCTCCGGCCAGCCGACGCAGAGATAGCCGACGAAGCTCCATGCCGGCGGCGTATTCAGAGTCGCAGCGATTTCCGCCGGATCGAGGATCGACACCCAGCCGACCCCGAGCCCATAGGCGCGGGCCGCGAGCCAGAACGTGTGGAGCGCGCAGACGGCGGAATAGCGGCGGGTCTCCGGCATGGTGCGCGCGCCGAGGCCGAAGCCCTGCCCGGTCCCCTCGTCGCAGAACACCGCCAGATGCAAAGGCGCTTCCTTCAGGCCGGCGAGCTTCAGCTTCGCGTAGAGCTCCGCCTGTTCGTCGCGGTAGGCGCCGAGCGCGTCCCGGTTGGCGTTCTCGAAATTCACCCGCACCTCGGCGCGACGGCGCGCGTCGTCCACTCGCACGAAGCGGGTCGGCTGGCAGTTTCCGACCGAGGAGGCCAGATCGGCGAGGCGGAACAGGCAATCGAGCACCTCTTCCGGGACGGCGTCGGTCCGGAACCGGCGCACGTCGCGCCGCCAGACGAGAAGATCGGCGAACTCGGCCCGGAAGGCCGCGTCAAAATGTCGCTCCATCGCCGCGACGCTCGCCACGTCCCGCATAGCGCTTCTCCAGACGTGTCGGGCCGCCATTCCCCCCAGCAATTCTAAATTGGCCAGCTGACGTGGATTTTTTTCTGGTGCGGGAATCGATTTTCTGATTCTAGGGTCGGGATGGGTATCCTCGACCGACTGCTTCGCGATTTACACGATGCGTGCTCGGCCTTTCCTGACAAGC
>CAIZGR010000376.1 GCA_903932535.1 uncultured Hyphomicrobiales bacterium
AACCGCCGTCGCCGGCACGGTGCCGAGCGCGCCCGGCGTGCCGCCGAGGAAAGCGCAAGTGGCCGCGGTATCGGTGTAGAGCGTCTGAGCGTCGGCGATCATCACCTGTCCGTTATGGCCGGGGATCGTCAGCTTGGAGGCAAGCTGCGCGACGCTGGAAACGCCGCAGATGATCGCGGTCGAACCGGCTTTGAGATTGGCGAGCGCCTGTTGCGATTGCGGCGAGGTCAACGCGCCGGAGACGGCGTTGATGCCGGAGACGACGCTGGTCGTGTTGCATCCGGACAGCGCGAGCGCGCACGCGGCGGCGATGCTGATTTTCTTGAACATGCGATTTCCTTTATGTTGAAGATGATCGCCCGGTACGGCCGCCATCGTGTCGCTAGCCGATCACGGGAGGGGTCGGAGCCGGGCGAAAGGGATTAGGGTTTGGACGGGGCCGGGATAACGGTCTGATTCGACTGTAGCTTGCCGATCTCGCCGACGACGATCTTCGTAGCTCCCGCGGGCGTGACGCCGAGCGCGTCCATCGCCGCCGCGACCTCGGCGGGCATGGCGTTGACGATCGCGGCGACTTCCGGCGATGCGACGGTGAACGATTTTCCGGCCAGATTGTTTTCCGCTTTCGCGACCATCGCCCCGGCTTCGGTCGCGGCCCAATTGTCGATCTGAGATTGGAGCGATGCCGATAGAGCAAACCCGGTCATTTTCTTGATCTCGGCGAAAGCGAAGCCGAGCACGGCGAGCACAAGAGGCCCGACGACGGCGTTGATGTAGGGCGCGGCGTCGGCGACCCACGGGGCGGCGTTGATGGCGGTGGAAGGATCGGACATGATGGCTCCTTTACGATGTGGCGGCGTCCAATGCCGCCCATGTCGCCGGGCCTATGAGCCCGTCGACCGTTAGCTTATGCGTGGCCTGGAAAGACATGAGTGCGTAGCGCGTTGACGAACCCGCGAGGCCGTCGACCAAGAGCGGAGGCATCGCCCCGGCTTTGTTGAGGCGCCATTGCATGTCCCGGACGGAGCCATGCGGAAAACCGGAGGGCGTCGGATGCGCGATCACGTCGCCCGGCCCGCTTCGATCCGCGCCGTCATGGCTGGGCTGCGGGTCGACGCCCGGAGGAAATTGAACCGAATGAGGCGCCGGCGCGCCATGAAGCGCCCACGCGGGCGCGACCGGCATGGCGTCAAATTCCTCTTTGACGTAGCCCATGAACGCGAGCCATGTCGGCGAACCAACCCCGGAGCAATCGACATGCCCGCCGCCCGCCTGTCCAAGATCATGATGCTGGCAGACACCGCGCCCTTGGCCCCCAGGAGCCCATACGGGCGGGATGGCGTAGGTTCGGCATAGCCAAGCCACGATCCACGCGGCGGCGCGCCAGCGCGCCTCCGGGATGCCTTGCGCGGTGAAGCCGGGGATTTCGAGCGAGACGCCGCGCCCGTTGAACGAACATTCCGCCCATGCCTTCATCGAGAGCGGGACGAGTTGATAAACAACGTCGCCCGCCTCGTTCATGAAAAGATGGGTGCTCGCCTGGACGTTGCCGCTGCAAAGCCAAGCGACGCCGCCCGCCGAATCCCCCTCGCTCATGTGAACGAAAACGAGATCGTGCGCGATCGGCGTGGGACTGTAAGCCGAGGTCGGCGTCTGGCGAATGGCGGGGATTGGCATCACGGGATTTCCTTGAAGGCGGCGAAAACCGCGAAGATGATCGCGCCGCAAAGGAAGGCCC
>CAIZGR010000377.1 GCA_903932535.1 uncultured Hyphomicrobiales bacterium
GCGCAGAATGTCGGTCACGCGGGTGTTGATGCCCCACTGGACCTTGTCCGGCAGGCCGCGCGCGATCAGCTCCTCGCAGAACTGGACGAACTTCTTGCGGTTGATCGTCGGCTCCTCGTCGGCGAGGATGAAGAAGCGGACGTCGTAATTCTTGTACAGCGTCTCGATCTCGTCGACGACCTTTTTCGGATCGCGAATGCGATAGTCGCGCCAGAACTTCCACTGCGAGCAGAAGGAACAGGTGAACGGGCAACCGCGCGCCATGTTGGGAATCGCGACACGGCAATTGAGCGGAATGTACTTATACTTGTCCCACTCGAGAATGCCCCAGTCCGCCGTGATGGCGTCCAGGTCCTTGATGGTCGGGGCGGCCGGGGTCGCGACGATCTGCCCGCCCTCGGCGGACGATTCGGTGAAGGCTAGGCCCTTGATCGCATGGCGCCGCTCCGCCCATTCTCCCGATTCGACAGCGCGGACGACTTCGAGGAGGATCTCCTCGCCTTCGCCGCGAACGATGGCGTCGATCCAAGGCGCTTCGCTCAGCACCTGCTTGAACATGAACGTCGCGTGGACGCCGCCGAGCAGCGTCACGACCTTCGGGTTCGTCTCCTTGGCGATCTGAAGGGCGCGCTCCGCCTTGTAGATCGAAGGAGTGATCGAGGTGGCGCCGACGATATCCGGCTTTATCTCCGCGATTTGCGCGGCGAGCGCCTCGTCGGTGACATTGTTTGTCATCGCATCGACGAAATGCACGTCCGGGTATCCCCCGGCTTTCAGCGCGCCGGCCAGATAGGCGACCCACGCAGGCGGCCAATTGCCGGCGATTTCCGCGCCGCCGGAATGATAGTTGGGATGGATGAGGAGAATGCGCAACAGGGACTCCGTCCGTCTACCTGACACTGAGAATGTAAACTTCGCTTGACACCAATGTCAAGCCGACTCGTTCGCCCCACCGGCGAACTGCGGCGATTCCAAAACGTTCCGCTCGAAGTTTTTTAAATTGGGCAGGCTTTGACCGCCCGTTTTCCGCATTTCCGCCATAGCCCAGCCCCGTTTGCGTCCTCATTTTCCCGATCCAGCCCCGCGGGGCGGCCAGTACGAGCAAGAACCGGCAACATTCCGGTCCGATCGGAGTGCGACAAGGCACCCTACCCACATTTCATATTTTCCGCAACACTTTGTCGAGCAGGTTTTGCATGGACGAACGCCTGTAACGGCCCGTCAGCGGATCGGAATCATGATCTCGTTGCGGCGCATGAAGCCGGGAATCCATGGCGGATCGTATTGGGCGATCAGCGGCGGCCCGGCCGCGCTGAGGCCGCGGGCCTTCAGGATCGCTTCGAGTTCCGCGGTCTTGGCCTCGGTCGAGCCGTCCTCCGCGACGCCGGCGAATCTCAGCACCGCGTACCGGGTCGCCGGCTCCTCGTACAGCCGGATGTCGCGATCCTCCGGCTTCGGCAGTTCGGCGAGCGTCGAGCCGCGCGGCATCACGAACCGGATCGTCCAGCCTTCCCGGACGCGCGCCCGGCTCGGCCCGCCCTCCGCGTCGGCGGCGCGGGCTTCGATGACCGGGGCTGTCATCGCGATCTTCCGATTGCCGGCGTTGCCGCCGAAAATATAGGCGGCGAGCTTGCGGAAACCCGCGTAGGCCGCCGTGTTGCGATCGGCGCGCAACGTCACCTCGGCGATCGTGAGCGACGGGTAGTCGCGGATTTCGAAATCTCCGTCGCTGAGCACGACCGTATGGGGCGGCTCCTCCGCGGCTCTCGCAGACACGCCGAAGGCCGCCAGCGCGGCGGCAAGACCGGCGATCGCGATCGAGGCAAATCGTCGCATGACTGTCCCCTTTCTCTCGGGTCGCCCACTTGGCGCAACGCTGCCTACTTACGCACGAAAGAGCCCTTTGGATCAGCGGCCTGATCGACGCCGGGCGCATGGTTGTGGCGACACGCGTCGACACGCAATTGACGCCCAGCGGCATACCGGCGACGATCGGCGGGAAAATTTGACGGCGCGGGGCGAAAATCAATAGACGCTGCCGTTCGAAACAGGCGGGCCGACTGCCGGCGCGCCGCAAGCTCTGGACCGAATATGCGACAGCCGTATCCTTTTTCTGCGATCGTCGGCCAGGAGGACATGAAGACCGCCTTCCTGATCGCCGCCGTCGATCCGAGCGTCGGCGGCATTCTCGCGTTCGGGGACCGGGGAACCGGCAAGTCGACGGCGGTCCGCGCGCTGGCGGCGCTGCTCCCCAAGATCAAGGCAGTCGAAGGCTGCCCCTACAATTGCGAGCCGTCGTCGCCGGCGCACCTCTGCCACGCCTGTCAGGACGAAGGCCGCAAACATCCCAAGAGCGCGCTCAGGCCCGCGCCGGTGGTCGACCTGCCGCTCGGCGCGACGGAAGACCGCGTAGTCGGCGCGCTCAACCTCGAGCGCGCCCTCGCCCACGGCGAGAAGAGCTTCCAGGCCGGCCTCCTCGCCCAGGCCAATCGCGGATTCCTCTACATCGACGAGGTCAATCTGCTCGAAGACCACCTCGTCGACCTCCTGCTCGACGTGGCGGCCTCGGGCGTCAACGTCGTCGAACGCGAGGGCCTGAGCGTCCGGCATCCCGCACAGTTCGTGCTGATCGGCAGCGGCAACCCGGAAGAGGGCGAATTGCGCCCGCAGCTTCTCGATCGCTTCGGCCTCGCGGTCGAGGTCCGGACGCCGCAAGAGGTGCCGACGCGGATCGAGGTCGTCAAGCGGCGCGACTCCTACGAGCGCGATCCCGAGGCCTTCCTCGAGCATTGGGCGTCGGCGGAGAAAAAGCTGCGCAATCGCATCGTGTCGGCGCGCACCGGCCTTTCTTCGGTCGCGACGCCGGATTCCGCCGTCGAGACTGCGACGCGGCTGTGTCTCGCGCTGGGGTCGGACGGGCTGCGCGGCGAATTGACGCTGATTCGGGCCTCCCGCGCGCTCGCTGCCCTGGAAGGGAAAGCGGAAGTCGGCGAAGCGCAGATGCGGCGGATGGCGCCCTTGGCCCTCGGCCATCGCCTGCGCCGCAATCCCCTCGACGAGCAGGGATCGGCCGCCCGGGTTCAGCGCGCGGTCGAGGAGGTGTTCGCGGCATGACCGAAGGGGACAGGCGAGCCCCCGGCAGGGACGGGCGAGTCTCGGACGGGGACGCCGAGGTCTCCGGCGGGGGCGGGCAGGTCTCCGCATGGGAGCGGGCGTGTATCGCCGCAGAAGCCTTCGCGCTGGCCCCGCTCGGATGCGGGATCATCGTCCGGGGCCGGCCCGGCCCGGTCCGCGACGCTTGGCTGAAGCGCCTGCGCGCCGTGCTGCCGCGCGACGCGCCGTTCCGGCGCGTCCCCGCGGCCATCGCCGACGATCGGCTCATCGGCGGGCTGGACATCCCGGCCACGCTCAGCGCCGGCCGCCCGGTCGCCGAAAGGGGCCTCATCGCCGAGGCCGACGGCGGCGTGCTCGTGATCGCGATGGCGGAGCGCCTGCCCGCCGGCGTCGCCGCGCGGATCGCAGCCGTCCTCGACGCCGAGACCGTGACGGTCGAGCGCGACGGCCTGACGCTGACCGAGCCAGCGCGGATCGGCTTCGTGGCGCTCGACGAAGGCTGCGACGAAGACGAAGCGCCGCCCGCGATCCTGGTCGAGCGGAGCGCCTATTTCGTCGACCTCGACCGCGTCGGCATCCGGGACGTGCAGGAGGAGGCGGACGGCCTCGACTGCGACGAAGCGCGCGCCCGCTTCGCGGCGCTGGCCGTCGAGCCCTCCGCCCTGGAAACCCTCGTCAACGTCGCCGCGGCGTTCGGGATCGCCTCGCTGCGCGCGCCGCTGTTCGCGCTCCGGGCCGCGCGCGCGATCGCGGCGCTCGACGGCGCCGACACGATCGAGGACAGCCACATCTCGCTTGCCGCGGCGCTCGCGCTCGCGCACCGGGCGACCCGGATGCCGGCGGACGCCGACGATTCGGACGACGCGGCCGAAGAGCCGCCCGAGCAACAGCCCGAAGACGAGCGCGAGAAGGACCCTTCCGACGGCCGGAACGAGGAGCAGAAAAAGCTCGAGGACGTGGTGCTGGACGCGATCGCGGCCTCGATGCCGGCGAATTTGCTGGCGCGGCTCGAGGCCGGGGCCAAGGCGCGGGCGAAGGCAGCCGCGCATGGCAAGGCCGGCGACCACCAGATCTCGATGCGCCGGGGCAGGCCGGTCGGCACGCGGCCCGGCCTGCCGCGGGAGGGACGGATCGCGCTCGTCGCGACGCTGCGCGCCGCAGCGCCCTGGCAGCCGCTGCGCCGGCGCGAGCATGGGACCACGGGGACCGCGCGCATCCACGTCACGCCCGACGACCTGCGCATCGTCCTGCATCACGAGAAGCGCGGCGCGACCACGATCTTCGTCGTCGACGCCTCGGGATCGTCGGCGCTTCATCGCCTCGCCGAGGTCAAGGGCGCGATCGAGCTCCTGCTCGCGGACTGCTACGTGCGGCGCGACTCCGTGGCGCTGATCGCCTTCCGAGGGAAGGACGCGGAGATCGTGCTGCCTCCGACCCGGTCGACAGCGCGGGCGCGCCGGCGGCTGGCCGGGCTGCCGGGCGGCGGGGGCACGCCGCTCGCTCACGGGCTCGACGCCGCCGCCGTGCTCGCAGGCCAGATCCGCCGCACCGGCCAGACGCCCTTCGTCGTGTTGATGACGGACGGCCACGCCAACATCGCCCGCGACGGGCATGCCGGCCGGCCGAAGGCGCTCGAGGATGCGATCGACGCCGGGAAGCGGCTCGCAGCCGCCGGCGTGGCGTCGCTCGCGATCGACACTTCCGCGCCCTCGCGCCATCGCGATTCGGCGACCACGCTGAGGATTGCGCAGGCGATGGGCGCGGATTATTTCAAGCTCCCGGTCGCGGATTCGGCGCGCCTCAACGCCGCCGTCCGCAAGTCGGCCCAGCGGCTGCAAGGGTAGCGCCATGATATGGGACCCCGAACCGCTCTCCTTCGCCCACGACGGCCGCGACTGGCCTAACCGCGAGGCGAGCGCGTTCGTCGAGACCCGCGGGTTGCGATGGCACGTGCAGCGGATGGGGAGCGGTCCACAGCTCCTCCTGATCCACGGCACCGGCGCCTCGACCCACTCGTTCGAAGCGCTCATGCCGCTGCTCGCCAGACGCTTCGACGTCGTCGCGCCCGATCTTCCCGGCCACGGCTTCACCCGCGCCACGCGTTCGCCCGCGCTCTCCCTGCCCGGCATGGCCCGTTCGGTCGCCGCCCTGCTGAAGGCGGTCGACTTCGCCCCCGAGGTCGTCGTCGGCCATTCGGCCGGCGCCGCCATCCTCGCGCGCCTCTGCCTCGACGGGGCGATCGCGCCCGCGCTGTTCGTCAGCCTGAACGGCGCCTTTCTCCCGTTCGAGGGACCGGCGGGCTTTCTGTTTCCCCCGATCGCCAAGCTGCTCTTTCTCAACCCGCTGGCGCCGCGGGTCTTCGCCTGGGTCGCCAGCCGCAGCGCGGTCGACAACCTGCTCACGGGGACCGGATCGAAGATCGATCGCCGCGGCGTGGACTTCTACGCCCGCCTCTTCGGCAATCCGGCCCATGTCGCGGGCGCGATCGGAATGATGGCGAACTGGGAGTTGACCGGCTTCAGCCGCGAAATGCGGAAGCTTGCGCCGAAGACCGTGTTCGTCGCCGGCGAGAACGACAAGGCGGTGCCGCCGGGCGACGCCCCCGCGCTCGCCGCCGACGTTCCGGGCGCGCGCGCCGAGACCATCCGCCACGCGGGCCATCTCGCCCACGAGGAGAAGCCGGAGGAGGTCTGCGACCTGATCCTGCGCGAGGCGGCCGGCTGCGGCGTGATCGCGGCGACGACGCCCGCGCCGCCTCGGCGCCGGGAGCCTCCAAAAGACGCTTGATCAAGCAGCCCTGACGCTTTACTCTGTCAATTCATGTTGACAATCACGGAAATGCCCCGTTCCGCCAACGGGGGTCGGTCACGTCCTCACGCCCTTGTCATCGGCAGCGGATTCGGCGGCCTCGCCGCCGCAGTGCGGCTTCTGGCGAGAGGCTTCCGGGTCACGGTGCTGGAGAAGCTCGACTCGCCCGGGGGCCGCGGCGCCCCGATTCGGCAGGACGGGTTCACCTTCGACGCCGGCCCGACGATCATCACGGCGCCGTTCCTGTTCGAGGAGTTGTGGTCGCTCGCCGGGCGGCGGATGCAGGACGACATCGACCTGCGCTCGCTCTCGCCATTCTACGATATCCGCTTCGACGACGGCAAGGTTTTTCATGTCAGCGCGGACGCGGCGGCGATGCGCGCCGAGGTCGCGCGGTTCAATCCCGGCGACGTCGCCGGGTTCGAAGCGTACCTGAAGCGGAGCGAGGACATCTATCGCCGCGGGTTCGAACCGATGGGCGACACCCCCTTCAACTCGCTCTTCGACATGGCGCGGGTCGCGCCCGATCTGCTCCGGCTCGAAGGGCACCGCAGCGTCCACCACGTCGTGTCGAAATACCTGAGCGACGAGCGTCTGCGGACGGTGTTCAGCTTCCACCCGCTGCTGCTCGGCGGCAATCCGTTCCGGGCGAGCGCGATCTTCTGCCTCATCCCCTATCTCGAAAAGCAGTTCGGCGTTCACTACGCCATGGGCGGGATGGGCGCGCTGGTCCGCGGCCTCGTCAGCCTGGTCGAGTCTCAGGGCGGCGAACTGCGCTTCGGCGCGGAAGTCGACGAAATCCTCGTTCGCAACAGCGCCGCGACCGGGGTGCGGCTCGTCTCCGGCGAAACGATCGACGCCGACATCGTCGTATCCAACGCCGATTCGGCCTGGACCTACCGCAAGCTCGTGCCGGCCTCGGCGCGCTGGCGGTGGACGGACCGCAAGCTCGATCGCTCGCGCTATTCGATGGGCGTGTTCCTCTGGTACTTCGGCGTCGACCGGCGCTACGACGAGGTCGCGCATCACACCATCCTGCTCGGGCCGCGCTACCGCGAGCTTCTGCGCGACATCTTCGACCGCAAGCGCCTCGCCGAAGACTTCAGCCTGTACCTGTATCGGCCGACGGCCACCGACCCGTCGCTCGCGCCGGCAGGCTGCGATTCCTTCTACGTGCTCTCGCCGGTGCCCAATCTGCTCGGCGGGCAGGATTGGCGGACGGAGGCCGAACCCTACCGCAAGCGCATCGAGCGCGCGCTCGAGGCGTCGATCCTCCCGGGGCTGTCGAGCGCGATCGTCAGCTCGCGGATGGCGACGCCGCTCGATTTCCAGGACCGCCTGAATTCCTATCGCGGCGCGGGCTTCTCGCTCGAGCCGATTCTCACCCAGAGCGCGTGGTTCCGTCCGCACAACAAGAGCGAGGACGTCCGCAATCTCTTCATCGTCGGCGCAGGCACCCATCCCGGAGCGGGACTGCCGGGCGTCCTGTCTTCCGCGCGGGTTCTCGACAAGGTCGTTCCGAATGCCTCAGTTTTCGTTTGATCTGGCCGCCCGCAGCGATCATCGGGAGTGCCGCGAGGCGATCCGCTGCGGGTCGAAATCGTTCCACGCCGCCTCCCGCCTCCTGCCCGCGGAGGTCCGGCGGCGCGCCTTCGCGCTCTACGCCTTCTGCCGGCTTTCGGACGACGCCGTCGACCTCTCCGGCGGATCGAACGACGCGGTCGGCCGCCTGAGAGACCGGCTCGCGCGCGCGGACCATGGGCGGCCGCGGCCTTTCGCCGCGGATCGGGCGCTGGCCGACGTGATGCGCCGCTGCGCGATCCCGGCCGCCATTCCCGAAGCGCTGCTCGAAGGGCTCGCCTGGGACGCCGAAGGCCGGACCTACGAGACGCTCGACGAGCTGTTCGACTACGCCGCCCGGGTCGCCGGGACGGTCGGCGTGATGATGACGCTGATCATGGGGGTGCGCTCGCCCGAGGCGCTCGCCCGCGCCAACGACCTCGGCGTCGCGATGCAGCTCAGCAACATCGCCCGCGACGTCGGCGAGGACGCGCGCATGGGCCGCATCTATCTGCCGCGGCAGTGGCTGCGCGAGGCGGGCCTCGACGCCGAGGCCTGGCTCGCCGACCCGACGCCGGACCCGCGGGTGCGCGCCGTCGTCGCCCGGCTGCTGGCCGAGGCGGCCGCGCTCTATCGGCGCGCGCACAGCGGGGTGGCGCTGCTTCCGGCGAACTGCCGCCGCGCCATCTACGCCGCGGCGCTGATCTACGCCGAGATCGGCGTCGAGGTCGAACGCAACGGTTTCGATTCGGTCACCACCCGCGCCCGCGTCTCGGGCCGCCGCAAGCTCGCGCTGCTGGCGCGGTCCGTCGTGGAATCGGGCCGGCTGGAGGCCGGCGCGCCGCGCCCGTCCCTCCCCTGCGGACAGTACCTGATCGACGCGGTCGAACGGGGCCGCCCGGCCCCCAAGCGGCTGTCCCGGCCGTTCGTCGAATGGCGGGAGTCCTTCGTCAGCACGCTGCAAACGTTCGAGCGGCTCCGGCGCGACGCTCGGGCGAGGGCGTAGGCCATGGACGCCAACGCCTACGCCCCCATCGAGATGGCGCTCTTCTTCGGGGGGTTGCTGGCGCTGGGCTTCTGGCAGCTCCATTCCGTCACCCAGGCCAAGAAGCGGCGGCTCGAGCGGGAGCGGGCGGAGAAGGCGGAGACCTGAGGCGCGCTCGGCCGGCGAGCGCGGTCTTCAAGAAACTTCCTTTTCATTTGAAAGCTTTATGGACCGGACTCGGCGACCGTCCAGCCAGAGCGCTCATCCTTTCAAAGTTTTAGGGGCGCCGTCCGCCGCAGGGATCGCGTGCGTCGCAGGGCGCGCCTCTCAGGACGGAAGCGAGGCGTGCCTCTTGTTCCTTGCCGCGCCGCGTTCGCCGTATTCGTGGGCTGTCGCCGCACCCCGCCATAAACCGCAAGCCGAACGGCCGCAATCCTGCGAAATTTGCCTTGACACCATCGTGGTCTGGGGATTTGATACGATGGCGACGGGATCCCGCCATGGCCACGATGAGGGAACAGATCCGCCCGTTCGGGATGACGACACGAGCTGGACGCGAATGGTAAGGCGCCGGGGCCGGCGAATGCAATAAGATGCACCGTCACCGTAACCCCCTAACCCGTAACCCCCCAAGCGCTTGATCAGGCTCTATTTCTTTATCAGACGTAATCGAAGGCGTGACGCCGTCTGTTCGTTGCCTGCGCGGCCGCAAACGGGCGACGGGAGCGTTCTCATCCACGTCAGCGCGTCGAGCGACCCGCTTCGAAGCGCATCGGGAAAGGGCTCGGCGCCGGTCAGCGGCGCGTGCAATCGTGCGCGGGCAACTTTTCGTATGGGACCATGCGCATGTACAATGCGACTCTACGAATTACTCCCGCCGCTCGATTGTGGGATTTTGAGCGATAAAGGTCTGGCCACGTCGTGCAGTCAAACCACTTTTCCACTTATGACCTTGCAAAGTCACGGCAGCTGGACGCGTGGCGTGAGTGGTATGCCTATTCTTACGAGGTCTCCCCATTGGACGCCGGCGAAAGCGGATTCGCGGCGGAAAGCGAGGTGTGGAAACTGAATGGGGTGGGATTCGCCAGAATTTCGGCGCCGCCCCTTCGAGCGGCGAGGACCAAGCTTCTAACCCGGCGCGACCCGACCGATCACGTCTGCCTGACGATCGGGCGGCGCGCCGTGACGGGTATGACGTTCGGATCGGACTGCAAGGAGGTCCCTGCGGGTTCGCCCTTCGTTTTCGCTCTGGATGGGGCCCACGTCAGCGAGCGCGACGCTGACGAAAGATTGCAGCTTTACATCGCGCGGGATCGATTCCCGGAGGCGATGCCCGCGCTCGACGCTGCAAGGGGGGGCACGGTAAGCACGTCGCTGGGCGCCCTGCTGGCCGAATACTTCAACATTTTGAGACTGACCCTCCCAACCCTGAGGGACGAGGAGGCCCAACGCCTGCCGAGCGCCATCGTCGCGATGGTCGTCGCTTGCGTCGCCCCCTCCGCCGACAGGATGGCGATGGCGAGCGGGCCTTTGGACGCGACGCGCAAAGATAAGGTGCGGCGCTTCATCCTGCGAAACTTGTATTCCCCAAATCTCGGCCCGGACCTGATGTCCAAGGAACTGGGTATTTCGAGGTCAAACCTTTACCGCCTGCTCGAGTCCGAAGGGGGCGTCGTAAACTACATAAAACTTCACCGTTTGTGGGAGAGCTTTACGCAATTGAGCGACCCTCGCAACACGAAGCCGGTCGCGGAGATCGCCGAAGCCTTGGGACTGGCCGATTCGTCCGGGTTCAGCCGGGCATTCCGGAAACAATTCGGCGCGAGCCCGACGGAAGTGCGTGAGGCCGTCCGAACCGGGTCGACTTCGGCCCTGGCGCATCCACGAAGCGAATTGGCGCAAGGCGAGAGCTTCCGCGGCTTTCTGCGCACGCTCTGACGCTTTGCCGTCGAATATGCGCGCGCGGCCTGCTGATCAGGTGATCAGCAGGATCCAGGGAATGCCGATCGCCAGCAGCGCGACGAGGAACACGGCGCCGAAGACGGCGCCGAGGCGCCAATAGTCGTGCGACGGAAGGTAGCCGCTTCCATGGTAGACCGGGCTCGGTCCTGTCGCATAAGGCGTGAGAACGCCCATGATCCCGAGCGAAAGGACCAGGGAAAGGGTCAGCGCCTTCATGTTCATGTTGGGGTGGGCGGAGCCGAGCGTGAGCATGAGGGGCAGCAACGCCGTCACGTGCGCGGTGACCGACGCGAAGATGTAATGGATCAGGTAGAACGTGACGACCAGATCGACCAGCGCGACGGGCGCCGGGACCCGGTTGACGACGCTCCCGGCGTTTTGCGCAAGCCAATCCACGAAACCCACCTTCGAGAGTCCTCCGGCGAGGGCGACGAGCGTCGCGAACCAGACGAGCGTGCTCCAGGCTTGCTTGTTGGCGAGGACGTCGTCCCACGTCACGATCTTGAACAGCACGAGGGCGCACAGCACCGCCAGAGCGACCGTCGTGGCGTTGACCAGCGATTCGCCGAATACCCAAAACCCGAGCGCCGCCAGAACGAGCACGGCCAGGAGATATTCCTTACGCGTCAGGCCGCCCATTTTTTCGAGTTCGGTCTGCGCCCATTCCACGACGTCCGGGGCTTCCTTGACCTCGGGCGGGTAGATCTTCCAGGCAAGAAAGGGCACGGCCGCGAGGAGCACGATCCCGACCGGCGCAAAGGCGGCGAACCAGTCGATCCATGAGATCTTGACGCCGGCGACCCGCCAGGCCAGTTCGACCGCCAACAGGTTGGGCGCAAGGGCGGTCAGGAACATGGACGACGTTACGCTCGTCGTCGCGAGCGCCGTCCACATCAGGTAGCCGCCGATCCGGCGCGCCGACGGGTCGTTCGGCAGACTGTCGTAAATCGGGGGGCAGGTTGCGAATGATGGGAAAGATCGTGCCGCCCCAACGCGCGGTGCTCGAAGGCGTGAAGGGCGCAAGAGCGAGGTCGGCGAAAGCCACTGCGTAGCCGAGGGTCGAGGTCCGCCGCCCCATCGCGCGGACGAGCATCAACGCCAACCGGCGGCCGAGCCCCGAACGGTCGTAGCCCAGCGCGAACATGAACGCCCCGAAGATGAGCCAGACCGTCCCGTTGCTGAACCCCGAAAGCGCCCAGGAGAGGGAGGCCGTGGCCGGATTGAAGCGAGGCATGGCGAGGTCGGCCGGGCTGTAGAGCACCCATCTCGCGAGGAGCGCGATCACCGTGACCCCGATGAGCCCGATCAGCGCGCCGGGGATCGGCTCGAGGACGAGGGCGACGACGACGCCGGCGAAGATTGCGAAATAATACCAAGCGTTCTGCTCCAGTCCCGCCGGCGCCGGGATCAGCGCGATGACGATCGCCACTCCGACGGGCGGCAACAGCTTCCATGATCCAGACACGTCTCCCCCTTCCAAGTCCTTGCCCTTCGAGACGCGAAACGGACCGTTGTGCCGCCGGATCGCGTCGATGATGTCCTGGCGCGGCATGAGATCACCTTTTCCCGGTGGTCGCCGGCGCCCCGGCTTCTTCGTCGATCCAGAC
>CAIZGR010000378.1 GCA_903932535.1 uncultured Hyphomicrobiales bacterium
CAAAAAATTACTCAGGTTCTGCTTGGCACAGATCCTGCCCTTGAACGATCACGGCATATCGTTTCGCCGAAGGAGTTTCGCCCCGTGATCAACAGCCCACTCTTGCTTCCCGTCGTCATGGCCCTCGCCGAGCTGGTCGGCGCCGCCTTTTATGTCGCTTCGCCGCAAGGCCCGACCCGCAACATCGTCGCCTGCTTCGGGCTCGGCTTCGCGCTCTGCATCGTGCTGATCGACGTCACACCCGACGCCACGGAGGATTATCTCGCCGGCTGGGCCTTTCTCGCCCTCGGCTCGGCGGTCGGCGCGGTCTTGATGTTCAAAGGCGGCCGGCTCGGCGCCGAGGCCGGCAACACCGGGGCCATCGTCGGCATGGGCCTGCATAACATCTGCGAAGGCATCGTTCTGGCGGCGGCCGGCCCTGCGGTTTCGCCGTTGATCTTCACCGCCGCCGTCGCTCACAAGCTGCCCGAAGGCATGGTGGTCTTCTCGTTGGCCGACCGTCTTCCCATGGCGGGGCGATGGCTGCTGGCGGTCGGGCTCAGCCTGCTCATCCCGATCGGCACAGTCGTAGACTTCCCCGAGGAGATCAAGAAGCCGCTCCTGGCCTTCGCAGCCGGCGTCCTGGCCCTGGCGCTGACCAAGGCGCTGTCGGTCATGTTCGGCCTCGGCAATCCAGCTGCCGCGGCCGCCGACCGCCGGGCCGTCGCGGGCGCCGTGACTGGCGGAGCGGTCGTAGCCGGGTTGACCTGCCTGGTGATCTGAAGCCGCGTAGGCCTCGACTGGAACGCCGGCTTCGTTCCGGGCCGGAGATTTCCGCCGACCTGTCCTGAGACGGCGCCCCGATGGCCTCCGGAAAAACCGTCCGCCGGCGCCTCGCCTGCGGACGGCTCCGATTCCGCGCCCAGGTCCGTCGGGACGGCTCTCCACGGTCGCGCCGCCGAGTCGAAGGGCGGCGCGGTTGATTGAGGCGGGCGTCGTAGCCCCCGAGCGGAACCGGCAGCGGCGCGGCCGAGGCGGCCAATTTCGAGAACCACTCGTCCTCGCCGAGGACGCGCACGTTGGCCGCGGCGCCGGCGCAGTCGAGCCCGAGAAACGCGCATGTCTCCGCCACGAAGATCTCGGGCGTGGGGTTCGGCATCCCGGTGTAGAGACAGAAGACGAGGTCGACGCGACCCGACGCGGAGACATGCAGTCACTCGATGTCGAGACACGTTATCCGAACTCGCCGTGGACGCTCCAGACCCGGTGATCTGCGGCCGATTGGCCGCCGTCGTCGGCGCGAAAGCGCGCAGTCCGGCTCTAGCGGCGCGTGCCGGGCGACAGCAAAGAGGCGGGACCTCGGTGCGGGCTGCGTGGCACGGACAGGTCCGAGTCGATGGGAAGCCGCCTCTCAGCGAGCTTCGAAACGCAGAAACGCCGCTTTGGCGAAGGACGAGCGCCGTGGGGCTTCAAGAGAAGGCGCCGCCCTTTCGCATCGGGGTTGTCGAGCTTCGATCGCCGCGGGAACCCCTAACGGCCCGCCGAGCGCCAAACGTCCGGCCGGCAGGGCTGCGGCGCGTGCGCCTTCCGCCGAACCTGACGCGGACGCAATCGGCCTCGAAGGAGACGCGTTCGAGGTCGCCGCCGTCGGCCTCGATCGATTGACGGATCGCGTCAATGACTGTGGAGATGACGCTGAATACGGGATCCCTCTTCAAGGATGCGCGCCCCGTCGGACAGAGGTTTCGAGAAGTAGGTCGCGTTCACGAAGGTCAGCCCTGCGGCAAGGCGCGCGGCGTGCTGGTCGGCGGGCCCGGCGCCTTGCACGACGGACACCCAGCCCGGGTACGTGCTCGAGACGAGGTGGCGCCGGAAGTCGACATGGTCGACGTCCCCGGTCGCGCCGATCAGCGCCCGGCCGGGCTCGTCGATGTGGAAGAGTTCCAGCCTTCCCCGCGCGGCCGCAAAAACGGAGTGCTTCGGCGCGCCGCCGCTCGACAGGCCGGCGGTTCCGAGGTGCAAGCCGAGGGAGGCATGATCGATCGCGTTGGTCAGCATGTAGCATTCGCGCGCGGTCGTACAGAAGTCTCCATCCGGGGACGTCAACGGCGCAAGGCACAGTACGGTGCCGTGCGCCTCGATCTGCGGCAGAAACTCTTCCAGAAACTCCCGCATCACGATCCAGGCCGAGCGCTCTGGCAGCGCGCCGCGCCGTCGCGCCTCGAGGATCATCGTGCGTCCGCCGAGATCGCGACAGATGACCGAGAGATCGATGAGCTGCGCCATGATCTTGGCCTTGTAGGCGCCGATCATCAGCTTCTCGACGTCGAGCGGCTGTTCCGTCAGCCCATGCAGCCCGGTGATTGTCAGTCCGGCGATCTCCGCCATACGCG
Organism: uncultured Hyphomicrobiales bacterium; assembly: GCA_903932535.1. Lineage (GTDB taxonomy): Bacteria > Pseudomonadota > Alphaproteobacteria > Rhizobiales > Beijerinckiaceae > Roseiarcus. The sequence continues at coordinate 2,373 of CAIZGR010000378.1, forward strand.
CGTAGTCGCGTACGTCTTTGCCGGTCAAGCCGTCTCTTGCGATCCGCCAGGTGTGGAACGGCGCGACCTCGAGACCTGCGACGCCATATCGGGTCAGGCGCGGCAGCAGCCGGGCATGGTCGAAAGCCGGCAGCATCAGATTGGAGGCGGCAAGCTTCACGGCGTTTGCTCCAGATCTTCGAGGTCTTTGGCGAGCGTCTTCCGGTCGCCGAGCGGCGCAGGCTTCGGTGCAGGCGCGTTGCCGCTCTTCGCCCTGGCGCGCTCGACCCAGCCGAGCCCGCCGTGGACGAGCGCAAGGCTCACCTCGTTCAGCAGGTCGACAATGTCGTGGCCGTTGTCGACCACGATCGGCTGGACGCCGAGCGCCATCAAGCGCCGGACTGACGAGGCGCCGATCGAGGCGGCGTAGACCGCGGCGCAGCCGTCGACGAAGTCGAGCTTTGGAATCACCTTGTCGTTCACCGTGCCGGTGATCCCCGCCCGTCCCGCCTCGCCGATCTGCTCGGCTTTCAGGAACGTCGCTTCACCGATGAACTCTGCCTCGCCGGGCGAGACGTCGTAGATCAGGAGGCTCTCGGCCCCGCCGAAGTGAAGATTGACCGTCGCGCGGTCGCTGGTGGCAAAGGCGATCCTCAGCATGGGCGCGCCTCCGGCGCCGCTTGCCTCAACGGCGAGAGATGGGGTGCGATTTCCCGGTAGTGCGCCGAGAGCAGATCGGCCATCCGAAAAATCGTTCGGCGGGTCCCGTTGTAACCGACCCAGACCTCGGAATTGGCGCTATAGGAATCGTAGATCGGAAAGCCCGCCCGCATCAGCGTCGCGCCGGTGCGCCGCGCGATCTCCACCCCGTGCGAGTTGGCGACGATGATGTCGGCGCCGCGCGCGACGACGAGGTCTTCGAGGTCCTCGAGGTCGCCGACGACGACGTCTTCGATCGGGAGGTCTGCGAGGGCGTCCTGCCGGGTCGAGGCGACGGCGGCGACGACGGCGACGCCGAGGCTGACGAAGACCCTCGTGAGCTGCGAGAGATGGTCGGCGTCCGCCGCGACGGCGACGCGCGCCCCGCCGAGCTGGAACTGGCAGTCGACCATCGCGTCCGCGAGCCGCGCTCGCGCCTGGATGACGGAAGGCGGCGGCGCGCGGCCGGAGATCGCGATCAGCGCCTCGACGAAGGCGTCGCAATCCTTCAACCCCATGAGGCCGGGGAAGCGATGGTCCGGCACGCCCGTTCGCGCGGCGAGGACATCGGCCGCGCCGGTCAGGGACGCGCCGATGACCAGGGTCGCCGCCGACTGGCCCATGGTCGCGATGGCTGCGCGCGGCGCGCCGCCGTAGGTCAGCGTCGAATAGCCGGCGTCGATCAGGTGGCCGGAGAGCGAGTCGGCGATGTCCGGCGCGATGATTGGCGCAAGCCCGAAAGCCTCGATCAGCGCGCGGACCTCGTCGACGTCGGCCGGCGTGAACGAGCCCGGCAGGAGCACGTTGACCTGCGAGGGCCGGCGCGGCGCCTTCGCGCCCGCGGGAACGAGGGTCTCGACGATCGCTTCGACCGCGGCGGCGAAGCCCGTCTCGAGACAGCCGAGCGTGTCCGACGCCCGCACGGGAACCACCGCGACGCCCGTGAACTCGGGATGCGCCTTGCGGAAAGCCTGGATGGTGCGGGGAATGTCGGCGCCCTGCATCTCCGACAGGCCCGTCGTGATGAGACCGATCACCTCCGGCGCATTCTTCCGGCAGATGGTCGCGAGCGCCTCGACCACGCTGTCGTCGGCGCCGAGCACCGCCGTCAGCTGGTCCATCGCCGTCGTCTGCAGGGCGATCGGCTCGTTGAAGTGGCGCATGAAGAAGAGCTTGTTGAACGACGTGCAGCCGCGCGCGCCGTGCTCGAGAGGCATCGCCCGGGCGAGGCCGAGAAAGGCGAGCGAGGCGCCGATCGGCTGGCTCGCCTTCAGCGGATTGACGGTGAGCGCCTTGGTCGGCGTGAGGATGTCGGCCATGATCCCCTCCTTCAGACGGCGATGCGCAGGCGCTCGCCGCTCGCGCGCGCCCAGTGCGGCGTCTCGCGAACCTGGGCCCAGATCGGCGAATGAAGGACGAGATCGAGATTCCTTGCGAGCTCGATGAACCCCTCGTAGCCGGCGTAGCCGATCCGGCGGACGTGATCGATGTCGAGGAACGGGATGCGCGATTTCAGGGTCGAATGGATGTAGCGGTCGCCGGCGATCATGATGTCGGCTTCGCATTCGCGGAACACCTTCAGGATCCCGGTCTGGTCGTTGTCGGAGATCATGCGCGCCTGCGCGCCCATGAGGTCAAGGATGCGCGCCTTGTCCTCCTCGGTCGATTTTTCGGTTCCGGTCGCGACCACGACCATGCCGAGATCCTGCATCGCCGAGACGACCGACCAGGACTTGTACCCCCCGGTGAAGATCAGGGCGCGCTTTCCCGTCAGCCGCTCGCGCAAGGGAGCGACCGCAGCTTCGAGGCGCGCCTCCTCCCGCGCGACCATCGCCTCGACGCGCTCGGCGAGGTCTGGGTCTTGGAGGACCCGGGCAAAGGCGCGGAACGCCTCCGACGTGTCCCTTACGCCGTAGAAACTGCCCTCGAAATAGGACGTGCGATAGTCTTCCTCGAGCTTGCGCGCGACGTGGATCATCGCCTTGGAGCAGACGACCATGTTGGCCTCCGCCCGGTGCATCGTCTCGACTTCGTGGAAGCGGCTATCGCCCGAGAAGGAGCAGAGGATGCGCAAGCCCAGCTCGTCGAACAGCGGCGCGACGTTCCAGAACTCGCCGCCGACGTTCCACTCGCCGATCAGGTTGACGTCATGGACATGGATCCCGGGCGGCGACCGGGAGGGGTCGAGCGGCGCGGGCTCGCGCGCGCCGATGATCTCGCGCCAGGCGGCGTCGCCCGCTATGCGGTTGCCGAGGTTCTTGTTGCCGTAGAAGCCCGCGCAATCGACAGGCACGACCTTGACGCCGAACTTCTCGGTCGCCGCCTTGGCGACGGCCGCGATGTCGTCGCCCTGAAGCGCGGGAACGCACGTATTGTATACGAACACGGCCGCTGGCTTCTTTGTTTCGACCGCCTGCCGGATCGCCTTGAACAGGCGCTTCTCGCCGCGCCCCATGATGACGTCCAGATCCGAGAGGTCGGTCGTCATGCCATAGCGATAGAGGTCGGAGCCGCTCGCGCGTGTGCCACGATTGTCCCACGAGGAACCGGCGCAGCCGATTGGTCCGTGCACGATGTGAGCTGCGTCGGAGATTGGGACGAGGGCGTTGCGGGCGCCGTCGAAGCAGCAGCCGCCCTGCGTCGCCCCCGGCTGAGGCTTCGCGCAGCCGGATTTCGACTTCGTGTTGTGAGCGCACGTCGGCTCGTTCATCAGGGCATGGATGTCTTCCGGGCGCATTTGCGGTCTCCTCCGCTCCTCACAGCCGAACGTCGAGCAGCGACGCGATCGCCGGCGCCAGCATGTGCCCCGGCGAACGGGCGGCCTGCGATCCGGCGTGCGCGGACTTGGCGCGTCGCCGCGGCAACGCCCAGACCCGGCTGAAAGCACGGGAAAGCCAGGAGCAGCCGGGGCGCGGGTTGGCGTTCGGACTCATCCTTGGTCCTCGACACTGGAGTCGGACCGATGACAGCAAAGGCCGCGCCACGGCGCGAAAGGTCCGCGCCGCCGCGGTTCCGCGTCGCGAAATCAACGACTTCCAAGGGCGACGTGGCGACCCGGCCCGGCTGCGAAGGTACCTCTCGGCGCAGAAGCGCCCCTGTTCGTACAGGAACGTGCGAAAAGCGCCTTGACGGGCGCGGTCGCTCGAAGCGTTATATCCTTCTGTATATGGCGCATCTCTTGCAGGAGCCTCGCGACGCCAAACCCGAGACGGACGAGTTGCGGATGATCATCAACAAAGCGGTCGCGGTGGACCCGGACCACCTGATCGACGAATTCACGCATTGTTTCACCGGCGAATGCCGGATCAACGTCCTGCCGATCCTCTACCAGATCAGCCGGATCATCGCGTCGAGCGAGAACCTCGCCTCGTCGCTCGCCCTGATCCTGAAAGTCATGAAGCGGCGCTTGCGCGCGACGCGCGGCATGGTCACCCTCTACGACCGGACGACGGAGACCATTTTCATTCACGAGAGCTTTGGCTTCACCGAGGAAGAGAAGTCTCGCGGGGTGTATTCGCTCGGCGAAGGCGTGACCGGAAAGGTCGTCGAAACCGGCGAGGCGATGGTCGTCGACCTCGGCGCGGACCCCGACTACCTCGATCGCACCGGCGCCCATTCCGGCGGAAGGCCGAAGAACACGTCGTTCTTCTGCGTGCCGATCCTTCATGCCGGCAAGGTGCTCGGCACGATCGGCGCCGAGCGGGTTTATCGCAACAGCAGTCTGCTCCAGCAGGATGTCGAGCTGCTCGCGACCGTCGCCTCGATGGTGTCGCCGGCGGTCGAATTGTACCTCCTTGAAAACTCCGACGCCGTGAAACTGCACAACGAGAACCGGCGGCTCAAGAACGAGCTGAAGCAGAAGTTCAAGCCCGGCAACATCATCGGCAATTCGAAGCCGATGCAGGAGGTCTACGAGCTCATCCACAAGGTCGCGGCGACCAAGGCGACCGTGCTCGCGCTCGGCGAGAGCGGCGTCGGCAAGGAGCTCGTCGCCAACGCGATCCACTACAACAGCGCGCTCGCGAATGGGCCGTTCATCAAGTTCAATTGCGCGGCCCTCCCGGAATCGATCGTCGAGAGCGAGCTTTTCGGCCACGAGAAGGGGGCCTTCACCGGCGCGGCGGCCCTGCGCAAGGGACGGTTCGAACTCGCCGACGGCGGCACGATCTTTCTCGACGAGGTCGGCGAGCTGAGCCTGCCGATGCAGGCGAAGCTCCTGCGCGTTCTTCAGGAAAAGACATTCGAGCGCGTCGGTGGAGCAAAGCCGATCAAGGTCGATCTGCGCATCATCGCGGCCACAAATCGCGATCTCACGGAGATGGTCGCAAAGGGTTCCTTCCGCGAGGATCTCTTCTATCGTCTCAACGTGTTCCCGATCACGATCCCGCCGCTGCGCGATCGCGGTTCGGACGTGATCCTGCTCGCCGATCACTTCGTCGCGGTGAACGCGAAGGAGTCGGGGCACGAGGTCAAGCGCATCTCGACCCCCGCCCTCAACATGCTGATGGCCTATCACTGGCCCGGCAACGTGCGGGAACTGGAGAACGTGATCGAGAGGTCCGTCATCCTGTCGGACGACGGCGTCATCCACGGCTACAATCTGCCGCCGTCCTTGCAGACCTCGACCGAGACCGGCACGAGTTTCGGCTGCGGCCTCGAAGCCAAGCTCAAGGCCGTCGAATACGAGATGATCGTCGAGGCGATGAAAACCCACCACGGCAACATGACCGAGGCGGCGAAGGATCTGGGCCTCACCCGCCGGATCCTCGGCCTGCGCATGGAACGGTATCAGATCAGCTACAAGACCTATCGCCGGGCCGGCGAGGCGGAATAGGCGGCCGCTTCGCCTTGCGGCTGGACCCGACCGTCATCGGTTGTATTCGAGCCATGCTTCGCGCTTCGCCACGAAATGCTCCGCGATGGCGGCGGCGGTTTCGCCGTCGATCGGCACGCCGAACCGCTTCGCCGTCTCTTCGAGACGCTCGGGGGGAAGCTGCTGGAGCGAGGCGACGCCGGCGTTCGCCATGGAGGCGACGCGCCTGCGCAGCAACCCTTCCGGGTGACGCATGAGCCAGCGGTCGCGCAGGGCGCCGGGCTCGTAATCGGCGCGGTCCTCCGTTTCGACGGCGCCGCCGCAGGTCTGGATCGCCGCCGCCATCGCGATGTCGGCGAGAATAAGGTGATAGCGCTGCGACGTCGATGGTTCGCTCATGGCGGCGCTCAAAACCCTTGCGTCGGATCGACGCCGAATTCCTTGTAGAGGACGTCCTGCGCCTCCCGGAACTCGGGCATGGTGAAGTCGTAGCCCTGCGCTTTCACATAGGCCCAGTTGGCCGCCTCGTCCTCGCTGTTGGCGTTGAGGACTCTTCGGAACTCGGGGTCCGAACGCATGCGCCGGATATAGGCGACGGCGGATTCGACCGACATGGCTGACGTCCTTTCGGGTTGCTCGTTCGACGCCGGAGCGCCGCCCGCGTGGGGAAGGCGGCGCCCCGGTCCGGCTCACGCGACCTTGGCTGCGGCGGCGGCTTCCCTGGCCTGCAGTTCGGCGAGCGCCTGCTCTTCGGTCTTCATGATGCCGAACTCCATCAGCATCTCCTCGAGCTCTTCCATGGTGATCGGGGTCGGGATCGTGCCCTTGCCCGAGTTGTTGTGGATCTTCCGCGCGAGCTGGCGGTACTCGTTCGCCTGGGCGCTGTCGGGCGCGTATTCGATCACTGTCTGGCGGCGCAGCTCCGCGTGCTGGACGATGTTGTCGCGCGGCACGAAGTGGACGAGCTTGGAGTTCAGGCGCTTGGCGAGGGCCTCGGCCAGCTCCAGCTCCTTGTCGGTCTGGCGCTCGTTGCAGATGAGCCCGCCGAGGCGCACGCCGCCGGAATGGGCATACTTGAGGATGCCCTTGGAGATGTTGTTGGCGGCGTAGAGCGCCATCATCTCGCCGGACATGACGATGTAGATTTCCTGCGCCTTGTTCTCGCGGATCGGCATGGCGAAGCCGCCGCACACCACGTCGCCGAGCACGTCGTAGGAGACGTAGTCGACGTCGTCGTAGGCGCCGTTCTCCTCGAGGAAGTTGATCGCGGTGATGACGCCGCGGCCGGCGCAGCCGACGCCCGGCTCCGGTCCGCCGGACTCGGTGCACTTGATGCCCTTGTAGCCGACCTTGAGCACGTCCTCGAGCTCGAGGTCCTCGACCGAGCCCGCCTCGGCGGCGAGGCTCAGCACCGTGTCCTGCATCTTGGCGTTGAGGATGAGGCGGGTGGAGTCCGCTTTCGGGTCGCAGCCGACGATCAGGATCTTCTGCCCGAGATCGACGAGGGCTGCGAGCGTGTTCTGGGACGTCGTCGACTTGCCGATGCCCCCTTTCCCGTAGAATGCGATTTGGCGAAGTTTGGCCATGGCCCCGTGTTCCTTTCGCGAGTGAGCCGTCAGGCTCGGTTGATTTCTCGGCAGCGGAACTCGCCGCCTCGCACCGCTTCATTATCAAAGATCGTGCCAAGTCGGCTCATGCTCAGAAAGACTATTTATTACAATAGGATACGGAGAATTTACGGATTGGTGCAGCCTTGACCGCCAACTGTCGCGACCGCGACAAAAGCCGACAGGTCGTGTCGAGGCGGTGTGTCGAGCCGGTTGAGCGCAAAACCGGACTCGCCTATCCTCTGGCAAGGCGCAGAGGATGATCGAGGAAATGGCGCGGGCGCTTTATGAGCGGGATGTGGTCGCTTGGGCGCAGGAGCAGGCGCGTCTCCTGCGCGCGGGCGCTTTCGCCGCTCTCGACATCGAACACATTGCGGACGAGATCGAGGACGTGGGCAAGGCGGAACAGCGGGAGCTCGCCAGCCGGATGGCCGCGCTGCTCGCTCATCTCTTGAAACTGCGATTTCAACCGCAGGCGTGGACGAAGAGCTGGCGCGCCACGATTGCCATTCAGCGCAAGAGCATCGCGCGTCGCATCGGAGCCACGCCGAGCCTGAGAGCGACGCTTCGCGATCCGGAATGGCAGGACGACATCTGGCTCGATGCGCTGAAGGCGGCGATTTCGGAGACCGGACTCGACCCTGCCGTGTTCCCGGGCGCCTGCCCCTGGCCGGTCGAGCAAGCCCTCGACCCGGATTTCTGGCCGGAACAGCCCTGAGGCGGCGAAGCCGTGGGGCGTCCGGGCGCTTCGCGCGTCACATCAGCAGATAATCCTTGGGCGCCGGCGCCGCCGGCAGGTCGGTCTCGCCCAGCGCCTCGCGCAGCTCGATCTCGATGCCGTCGGCGAGCGCCGCGATCGGGAGATCGTTCTCGCCCGCGCCGAACGGGTCCTCGAGCTCGTCGCCCAATGTGTCCAGGCCGAAGAACGCGTAGGCGGCGACGGCCGTGAACACGGGCGTAGCCCAGCCGAGCGCGTTGGCGAAACCCAAGGGCAGCATGAAGCAGAAGAGATACGCGGTCCGATGCAGCAAGAGCGTGTAGCCGAACGGGATCGGCGTGCCGCTGATCCGCTCGCAGGCGGTCAGCACGCCGGCCATGTCGCTCACGCTCTGGTCCAACATGATGTACGGAACGTCCGGAAGCCGTCCGACATGACGCAGACGCGCCAGTTCTTCGCCCATCAGCCGCGCGATCCGCGCCGGCGCATTGCGACTCGCGGCGCAGGCGTCCTGTTCCGCTGCGGTCAGGTGGCGGATCGCCTTGTCGTTGTCGCCGCCGGAGCGAAGATGCAGGGCGAGGGACTGGGCAAAAGCCATCGCCAGCCGCAGCAGCCGCGGCCGCCCTCCCCCGGCGCCGTCGTCGTCCGGCAGGACAAGGGTCTGTCGCTCGAGTTGGCGCGAGGCCGCGATCAGCGCGCCCCACTGGCGTCGCGCCTCCCACCAGCGGTCGTAGCAGGCGTTGTTGCGGAAGCCGAGGAAGATCGAGAGCGCGATGCCGAGGAGCGAGAAAGGCGCGGCGTCGAACAGCGGCAGGAGGCCCGGCCGCGTTTCGTGGGCCCAGACCACGAGACTGGACAAGCCGGCGGTGACGAGAATCTGCGGAAAGATCCGTCTCACCACCGAGCCGCGCAGAATGAAGAACAGCTCCAGCAGGCTGGGCCGCGGCCGAATGACCATGATGGCTCCAAACGGTTGGGACGAAGCGTCCCGCCGTCCCGTTTACAATCTCAGCCGCGCCTTCTGCGAGGGGGATGTCGACGATCTCGATCGTCTGCTTGTCGTAGAACCTTCGCTCGATGCAGGTCAGCGCGCCGATTTGGGCGAGTTGGCCGGGATTGGAGCCGAGGCCGCGCAGACGCGGATGGCGCATGCTCTGAAAAGCGAGCGTGCGGCGCAACCTTGGGCGCTCATGAATCCCCTCATTTTTCCGACACTCGAAAGAGCTTATTTTCGGATTCCGGGTGCGGCTGAACGCAGGGTCAGCCCGCTGGGGGATCGATGCGGGCGCGGAAGGAGCGATTTGCTTTTGTTCATGAATTCTCGAGTCGTGTCCTAGCCGGCGATTGACACGCCAAGCGCGTCCTGTCTTTGGCCAATGGAACGCTCGCGACGCCGCCAATCCGTCCACGCTCGCGCTGCCTCTCGTCACCCGCCATGGAAGGGCTACGCCGCTCCTTTGGCTGACTGTCGACAAGGACGAATTGAAGAACCAGCGCAACGATTTCGAGGATCTGCGCCTGTGCCGCGTGAAGGCGCTCGAGCCCGAAGGCGTGACCGTGACGATCCCGGCCGACCGCGGCTTCGGCGATGTCGATCTGCTCGAATTCCTCGAGACCCTGAGCTTCCGATACCTCATCGGCTTCCGCGGCGCTTTCCATGTCAGCGCCGCCGGCTGGGCCGGCAAGGGCGGCCGGGCGCGCAAGCTGCGCAACGCCGAGATCGCCGCCGCCTGCCAAAGGGTCGGAGCAGCGGCGTGCGTGAAGGCCGCCGGCATGGCGGAGCCCTGGCGTCTGGCCGCCAGCGACGGCTCGCTCTCCGCGCCTCGGATCGTCAAGCTCTACGCCAAATGCTGGACCATCGAAATCACCCACTGGAAGAATGGGGCGTGGCGAAAATTATGGCCCCGGACTCAAAGCGATCACAAGGCCTGAAAACGACGTCGTCGCCGAGCGCCGCGCTCGGCGAGATGGGGAAAAGTAACGCTGCGTCGATTTTTCGTACCCAGGACGGTGTGGCGCCCGAATGAGGCGCAGCCCTTGCCCCAGTTGAACCGTCAGTCGACGAAGGCCGCCGCCACGCTGCGGCCTGCTGCCCGCTTGGCTCTGTGTTTATGGCCGAGCGGAAATTCCTGGAGGATCTCGAACTGCCCGTCGCTCGCGCGCTCGCCGAACAGGGTCAGCGCCTCGATCCGCAGCACCGGCGAGGCGACCCGCATCTGGAAATCCCAGCGCAGCGCCTTCTCCACCGGTCCGGCGTCGTCGAGCGCGCTCGTGAGCGTGAAGTGCGGGCGGAACTCGGAGAGAACGTAGGGGTATCCCCATACGTCGAGGTAGTAACGCTGAAGCGGCGTCAGCCGCGCGGCTTCGCGCTTGCGGCGTTCGGCGCCGGTCAGCGGGGCGCGCAGCGCGTCGAGCTTGCGCACGGCCTTTTCCTCGAACGCGCGAAGCGCGCGCGCCGGGCCGATCGGCTTCAGCGCGACGAACGCGCCGCCGCTCGCCGTCGTGAGCTTGCCCACCTGCAACGCGCCCGCCTCGAACGGATCGCTCTTACGGGCGAATGCGGCGACCGCATCGACGAGATCTTCGGCGTCGAGGTCCGCTCTGACGCGGAACGGCGCGACCAAGGTGGCGTGGAACCCATAGCGCCGCGGCTCGGCGGTGAGCTTGCGCCACGACTCGGGGCTGTGGCCTTCCGGAGCGAACCCTTCGAGGTCCTGGCCGGTCGACGCGTCGCGGCCGAGGACGTCGCAGCCGAACCTCCATACGTCGCTCCCCAGCGGCGGGGTGAGGTAAAGGGCGTAGCGCGAATGAGACATGAGCGACCTCTGGCCTAGTTCCTTCTGGCATCCAACGACGGAAAGTGCAATTGTCCAACGACGTGAACAAAAGTACAAACCTTATTTTTGCGACTAAGGTCTAAGTAAACGGAGGCCGCGCCGCGAACGCTGCGCAAGCCTCCTGCCACAGGCGCGCGGTCATGAGGCCCGCGTCCTCTTCCCGCGCCAGCGCAGCCGCTTGACCCGACCAGAGCGGCGAATAGTCTCCCGACCCTTCCGCTTCGGAGCGGGCGCGCAGGCGCGCGACGGCGCCGGTGGCGAGCGGAAACGCCGGGGCGCGCGGGTTCATCGGCCCGTGCCGGAGGATGAAGCGGTTGACGAGGCCGCGCGCCGGCCGGCCGGTGAAGAGATTGGTGAGCCGGGTCGCGTCGTCCCGGGCGGTCGCGAGCGCGCTGCGATGCACGGCCGAGGTCGTCGCCTGCGGCGTGCGGAGATAGGCGGTGCCGATCTGCACGGCGCGCGCGCCGAGAACGAAAGCCGCCGCGATCCCCCGGCCGTCGGCGATGCCGCCCGCGGCGACGACCGGGACCCGGACGGCGTCCACGACCTGCGGCAGCAGGGCGAACAGGCCGGGCTGGGCGTCGGCGTCGCCGGTCAGGAACATGCCGCGATGACCGCCCGCCTCCGCGCCCTGCGCGATGACGGCGTCGACGCCGCGCGCGTCGAGAAAGCGCGCTTCGGCGACGCTGGTGGCCGAGGAATAGATCTTGGCCCCCGTTTGACGGACGCGCGCGAGCAGGCCCTCGTCGGGCAGGCCGAAGTGGAAGCTGACCACTTCCGGCTTCGTCTCCTCGACGACCTCGGCCATCGCCGCGTCGAACGGCGACCGGCCGGGTCCTGCGCCCACCGGCGGCGGCGCGAGGCCCGCCTCCGCGTAATCGGCTGCGAGCTCCGCAAGCCACGCGGCCTCCCGCTCGGGCTCCGGCGCCGGCGGAACGTGGCAGAAGAAGTTGACGTTTATCGGCGCGCGCGTGCAGGCGCGGACCGCGGCGATCTGCTCGCCGAGCAGGGCCGGCGTCAACATCGCCGCCGGCAGCGATCCCAGGCCGCCCGCCTCCGCGACCGCGACGCACAGCTCCACGCCCTGAGAACCGGCCATCGGCGCCTGGACGATCGGCAGCCGCGAGGGGAGAAAATCCGCGCTCATGTCGCGTCTCCGAGTCATGGTCGTGGGCGCGCCCGCGGGACGACGGTCGATCTTAGCGGACCCGGGCGTTTCCGTAAATGCAAGGCCTTAGCGGCAACTGGCGACGCTTTGGCGCCTGCTCGGCCGTCGCCATCGGCGACGCCGTCATCGCAAGCGACGCCGCCGCGTCCGCCTGGATCAAGTCGGGAGATTGAAGCGATGACGACGCGAGGAAAGCTCCTGCGCCCCGGCGCCCTCGCAAATCGAGGTCCATAATCAGAAATCGGTAACACCCCGGCCGTACAAGAACGCCTGTCCGAATGAGTTGGACGGTTCGTTGCGTAGGGGCGGCTCCTGTCTCCAGCCGTCCGCGGACGCCATGACCGGCGCCCGCGCGCAACCTTTGTGCGCCGGCGGCTCATGCGTCACCCGACAGGTCAAGCGATCGTGCTCCCGGCGCGCCACAACCGGCGCTTCCCGCCCCCGCCCCCGCCCGGGTCGGCGCGAGCGTCAAACGCGCTCGCTCCGATCCGCCTGCGCCTGAACGACGTTTGGGCGTTCGGCGCCGTGCTGCTCGGCGCCGCGGCGCTCGCCGCGCTTCGGATCGATATTCCCGATGGGATGGCTGGATTTGCGCTCTTGCTGTTCGGCAGCCTGGGCGTCGCGCTCGGCCGCCTGTCGATCGTCGCGAGCGCGGGCGCCGACAACAGGACCCGTGCGCAGATCGCGACGAAGTCCGCTGGCGCCGGCCTCGTCCAGCCGATCGACGCCGTATCGGCGGACGCGGTCGTCAGCGCGCTGATCGAGGACAATCGCCGGATGCGCGACAGGCTTGCCAGCGTCAGCGACCAGCTCGAAGCGTCGCGGCTGCAGGCGTCGCGCCTGCGCAGCGCCATCGCGCGCATCGAGAGAGCGGGCATGCGCGATGCGGTGACGCGGATCGGCAACCGCCGCTATTTCGACGCCGCCCTCGCGGAGGAACTGGAGCGCGCGCGCCGGACCGGGGACAGCTTCAGCTTGGCGCTCGCCGACCTCGACCGCTTCAAGCGGGTCAACGATCGCTTCGGGCATCAGGCGGGGGATCATTTGCTGCGGCTCTTCGCCGAAATCCTGACGCAGAACGCACGCGGGACCGATCGCGTGGCGCGCTACGGCGGAGAGGAGTTCGCCCTCCTGCTGCCGGGCGCGCGCCTCGCGGACGCGACCGCCGCGGCCGAGCGCATCCGAAAGGCGCTCGCGGCAAAGCCATGGACCCTCGCGCCGGCCGGGGAGCCCGTCGGCGCGATCACCGGGTCGTTCGGCGTCGCCGAGCTGCGCGCCGGCGAAACCGCCGCCGGCCTCATCCGGCGAGCCGACGACCGGCTCTATGAAGCCAAGGCCAGAGGCCGCAACTGCGTGGTCGGCGACGCGTCTCCCTGCGCTCGAGATTCGCGCAATCGCCGAAGCGCATGACATCCGGGTCGTCGCGGACGAGCCGCTCGCGCGGTCGCCGAGATCCGCGCGTTCGATCCAGAGGGCATCCGGATGGGCTCGAGGAAGAGCATGAGCATCCCGTCGCGCGCGCGTCTCGACCAGGAGCGCATCATTGGCGACGCGCTCGTCGACGTGGCGCGCGAGCTCCGGCTCACGGACGTCGCCGAGCTGATCGCCCTGATCCGCAACGATCAGGCCGCCAATCTCGCCGACCTCGTCAATTCGTCGACCGAGCTGTTCTTCGAGAGCGGAACGCTGCGCTACGCCCTCTCGGCGAGCTTCGAGGCGCCGTGGGACGCGACGCCCGAGGTCGCGCTCGACATGGAGTTCCGCCACGCGAAGGTGTCCGCCTTCTTCCGCCTCACCATCGGGCGACGGCGAGCTGGCGTCGAGGTTCTCGACGTCCTGTTCGACGAGGACGGGCTCGACGAGCGCGCGAAGGTCGAGCGGCTGACCGCCGCCTTCGCGAGCGCGCGGGTTCGACCGTGACGAATTGAAGCCTTTTTTCGTCCCCTCAACGAGCCGGGGTATACCTCGGCGCCCGCCTCGGCATCGCCGGACCCCAAATCCCGGCCCTTCCAAGCCTCATCGACCCCGCGCCGAGGTGACCGCCCCGCCCGGAAATCCGCCCCGGTTACACGGATCGGGGCCGAGCCAATCTCGCCAAATGGTCGCCGGTCATGTCCGCCTCTGGACGGAAGCTGCTTTCGCCGCCGCCCGGCCCGTTCGACCGGACAGGCGGCCGTCAATGGTGGTTCTCGGGTCGAACCACGATTTCGTTTCGCACTCCGCCGACGCCCGGCACGCTTTGGGCGAGCGCCTCCGCGCATGATTTTTCGTAAGTCCTCTCGACGTCGCCTCGAAGCGTCACCAAGTCGCCCTCCACGCGGACGTCGATCCTGTTCCGCGGGATCGCGAGATGCCAGTATAACGCGTTGGCGACTTGAGCATAGAGATCGAGGCCGGCTTCCTTCTGATCCGCGTAGGGCAGCGCTGCGCTCGGCCCGTAAGAGTTGCTTGGCATTGTCATTGTTTCCACCTCCTGGAAAGGGTCTTGATGGCCATCTGATCGTATCGGAGCAGTTCTCGCGCTCCATATGGCGCTCCATATGGGCGGCAGGGTCTGGCCGAAGTCTGAAAGATGCTTTCGATCCGGGCCGCGCCGAGCGTGAACGGACTCGTCGGCGCGAGCGCGTCCGGTTTCGTCAGAGCCATCTATGAGCGGACACCCAACGCATCACGTCAGCTTTGGGGACGATGTCGCCGGCCGGTCCTTCGATCTTATATATTTCCGCTCGTCTGTCTCGGTGGAGCTTCTTGGCCTGTGCGAGCGCGTCATCTTTGCTCGACACGCTCGGAGAAATCCGATCGTGATCGAGGTCGTCGCGATAGTAGACTTTCCATTCAGACATCGTGTAATTTCTCCCGATCGGACTCGATTTGTTTCAGGGTCTTGGCGGCCCCACTTACCGTATTGAACGCCACTAGCCTTACGAATCTGCGCGCAGCTCATCGAAAAGTGCCCGTCGATTCGGCGAAAACCTCCAGAATGAGGTGCGCTCTCACCGATAAAAAATCAACTAACCTTCGTATGTTTCAAAATTTCATCGGTCTATCTCTGATTGCTCCAGTGCATTGATGGCTCGATTTGTAATGTCCACGGCTCAGAACGGTAGCTGTCCAACAAACGTTACTGTCAATGCGGCTTTACAGTCAAGCAGGGTTTACAGTCAAGCAACCTTTACATATAAGAATACGCAAATTGCCCCGTTAAGGCAACCATAAAAGGTAATTAAACCCGGGCGAAGAAGTTTGTCATTATGTCGCTATACGAATGAAACACCCGACCAGGTCGGTATTGTGAACGATTTGATTTTTTTGCTCGAGCTGGAATGCGGCGCCCTTCCGGGTGAACCCAAGGGCGCGCATCCTTGGCGTTGCCGTCTGCATCGACGGCGCTCGGCCCGACGCAAAGCGGGACCTTCCCTTCCAGCAATTCTAAATTGGCCAGCTGACGTGGATTTTTTTCTGGTGCGGGAATCGATTTTCTGATTCTAGGGTCGGGATGGGTATCCTCGACCGACTGCTTCGCGATTTACACGATGCGTGCTCGGCCTTTCCTGACAAGCG
>CAIZGR010000379.1 GCA_903932535.1 uncultured Hyphomicrobiales bacterium
CGCTTGTCAGGAAAGGCCGAGCACGCATCGTGTAAATCGCGAAGCAGTCGGTCGAGGATACCCATCCCGACCCTAGAATCAGAAAACCGATTCCCGCACCAGAAAAAAATCCACGTCAGCTGGGCAATTTAGAATTGCTGCTGCGGCAGTGATGCCGTTGACAATCCCAAGCTCTACCTGCATCAATCGTGAACAGCGTAACGGCAACAACCTTTTCTTGCCCGCAGCGCCCGGGCAAAGGCGCAGCGGTCGAGCCGGTCAGTCGCAGGGGACGTCGATCGTGGGCGCGCCGTAATTGAGTTGGCTTCGTTGATCTCAGGGGCTTTATTTGCGTGTCGCCTATGAAATGAACAGCGCTCGGCACAGCCGGCGCAACGATCGTTTGCACGGTGCGAGCGGCCTGACCACCTCGCTCGTCGATTTCGACGTCGCTCTGACGGATATCGTGTTCGAGCATTTTGGCGACGGGCTCGCCGGCTTCGGGGCGAAGCGGCCGCTGTCGGTCGTCGATTATGCGATCGAGGGGATCGTCTATCCCGGCCCCGCGGTCGAGGCGGGCGCAGCGACCGAGCCCTTTGTCGTCTATGTGTCCGGCTACGAAGCCGGCGATCGGATGGACCGCAGCGAGGACTTCGATCAACGTTCGGTCTGCTATATCTCGAACGATCGGCGCTCGGACTATGCCTGGAGCACGAATATCTACATCGATCGCTTCATATTCCGCCGCCTCGTCGAGCTCTACGCGACCAAGCGCATCGACTGCGTGAAAATATCGATCCTTCTGAAAGTGCTGCGGGATGCTTCGGGCGCGGTCGACGTGCCGACCCTGAGTCAGCCGATGTTGCGGACCGCGAGCGACCGGCATCGCCGGCACAGCCGTGCCCACCTCATGTCGTTGCAGACGTGGCTGGGCGACGCGGGATCGGTCGGACCCGAGAGCCTCGTCCATGCGAGCCCGTGGCGCACGCGTCTCGGGCGGAGACAGGTTTCCGCTCCTCACCGCTGAAATGCGCGGGCCAGCGCGCCTGCGAGTCCCGTTCCCCGTGGCCGGGAGGCAAACGGACGTTTTACGACAAGCTGACGTAAAAACGTCATTGCGATAAAATATCGATAATCGCATTGACTGACGACAGCGTTGATCCTACGGTTCCTGCGCAATCGGACGCCCAAAGAAGCGTGCTTGCGGGAGGCAGGGATGAATGTTCACGTCCGCCGGGCGAGAGCGCCCGCACTGAGGGCGGCAAGGCCGGCGGCCGGATCCGAGGCCGAGCGCCCCTGCGTCATCACCGTTCCGGCGATCCATGATCTCGCCAATCGGCTGCGGTTCGCGCCCAGCCAGGGCCGCATCTGGCTCGACGACCAGCGCATGATGCTGATGCATGTGTCCTCCCTAGGCGCCTTGCGGCAGGAACTGATCGAAAGCCTGGGCAAGGAGACCGCGCGCGGCCTCGTCACGCGAATCGGCTACCAGGCCGGCGCCCGCGACGCCGAAATGGCCAAGCGGCTGCGTTCGGCGGCCAGCGCCATGGATCATTTCCTGGCCGGGCCGCAGCTCGTCTCGCTCGAGGGCATCGTCCATTGCGAGCCGATCGCCCTCGACATCGACGTCGGCAGCGGCCGCTATTTCGGCGACTTCGCCCTGATCGACTGCGCCGAGGCGGAGGCGCATCTGGGGAGCTACGGCGTCGGCGACGAGCCGGCCTGCTGGATGCTGGTCGGCTACGCCTGCGGCTACACCTCGACCTTCATGGGCCGCCCGATCCTGTTTCGCGAGATCGAGTGCCGCGGCATGGGCCACGACCGCTGCCGCGTCGTCGGCCGCCCGGTCGAGGACTGGGGCCTCGACGCCCGCGACGACCTGCGGTTCCTTCAGATCGGCGATTTCGTCAAATGGACGCCCGCGCCCGCCCCGGCCCCGAACGCGACGGCGCGCATCGCCGCCTGTCCTGCCGGCGGCAAGGAGAATTCCTTCGGCATGGTCGGGATTTCCAGCGGCTTCAACACCGTCTGCCACATGGTGAAGAAGGTCGCCCCGACCCAGGCGACCGTGCTGTTCCTCGGCGAGAGCGGCGTCGGCAAGGAGATCTTCTCCCACAACCTCCACCGCCTGTCGAAGCGCGCGAAGGCCCCGTTCATCGCCGTCAACTGCGCGGCCATTCCCGAGCAGCTCGCCGAATCGGAGCTGTTCGGCGTGGAGAAGGGCGGTTTCACCGGCGCGACCGTCTCGCGTCCCGGCCGATTCGAGCGGGCGCATGGCGGAACGCTGTTCCTCGACGAGATCGGCACGCTGAGCTACACCGCCCAGGGCAAGCTTCTGCGCGCGCTCCAGGAGGGCGAAATCGAGCGGGTGGGCGACACGCGCGTGCGCAAGGTCGACGTCCGCGTCGTCGCCGCCACCAACGTCAACCTGCGCGACGCGGTGCGGGACGGCTCGTTCCGCGAGGACCTCTATT
Source organism: uncultured Hyphomicrobiales bacterium (assembly GCA_903932535.1). Classification (GTDB taxonomy): domain Bacteria; phylum Pseudomonadota; class Alphaproteobacteria; order Rhizobiales; family Beijerinckiaceae; genus Roseiarcus. The sequence goes on from CAIZGR010000379.1 coordinate 2,454, forward strand.
TCCGCCTCAACGTCTTCCCGATCCGCGTGCCGCCGCTGCGCGACCGGCGCGACGACATTCCGCTGCTGATGAACTGGTTCATGCAGCGGGCGGGCAAGAAGCACGACAAGACCATCACGGGTTTTCGCGAGCGCGCAGTCGACGCTTTGATCAATTACCGCTGGCCCGGCAACGTGCGCGAGATGGAGAACATGATCGAGCGCGCGGTGATTCTGGCGGACGACGGCGGCGCGCTCGATCTCTGCCACCTCTTCACCGCCGGCGAGGAGGTCAGCGCCGCGACCTTCGTCGTGCAGAAGAACGGCGCGCTCCGGGCGGACGACCAGCTCGGCGAAGAGGAGACGCTCGCGCCGAGCGCGCTTCCGGCGCTCGCCGACACCGAGGCGAGGATGTTGCGGCTCGCGCTCGCGGAAGCCGACGGCAACCTCTCCCTCGCCGCGCGGCTCCTGAGCGTCAGCCGGCCGACGCTGGCCTATCGCCTCCGTAAGCACAAGATTGTCACGGAGTGAAAATCTCCGCCGCTGCGGCGTTTTGGCGCAAGCGTCAGGGACGCGTCGGCGCGTTTCCCTTCATCCCTCCGTCGTCCTCGGGGGATATGAGCGCCGGACGTCCGTTGACTCAGGAGTATCGCCATGACCGCTCGCCCCGTCGATCCGCTTCCGAAAGTCTGGGATCCCGACGCCGCCATCGGCGAGATGCTGAAGGGCAAGAAGGGGCTTGTCGTCGGCATCGCCAACGAGCATTCCATCGCCTACGGCTGCGCCGTCAAGCTGCGCGCCTTCGGGGCGGAGCTCGCCGTGACCTGGCTCAACGAGAAGGCCGAACCTTACGTCCGCCCGCTCGCCGAACAACTCGGCGCGACGATCACCGGGACTCTCGACGTCTCCAGGCCCGGCGAGCTCGAGGCGGTGTTCGACCGTATAGCAAAGGAATGGGGCCGGCTCGACTTCGTCATCCACGCCATCGCTTTCGCGCCGAAAGAGGATCTGCACGGCCGCGTGGTCGATTGCTCTTCGGAGGGCTTCGCGCAGGCGATGCAGGTGTCCTGCTGGTCCTTCATCCGCATGGTCAAGCTGGCGGAGCCGCTGATGACCGACGGCGGCGTGCTGATCACGATGAGCTATTACGGCGCCGACAAGGTCGTGAACCGTTACAACATGATGGGTCCTGTGAAAGCGGCGCTCGAAGCTTCCGTCCGCTACATGGCGGCCGAGCTCGGCCCCCGGGGCGTGCGGGTGTTCGCCGTCTCGCCCGGCCCGCTCAAGACGCGCGCCGCGAGCGGCATTTCTCATTTTGACGAGCTTGTCCAGATGGCGCAGGAGCGGGCGCCTGCGCAACGTTTGGTGGATATCGCCGAGGTCGGGCGCGTGGTAGCGTTTCTCGTCGGCGGCGCCTCCTCAGGCATGACCGGCGACACCATTTACGTCGACGGCGGCCTGCACAACATGGCCTGACGGCGCCATACGGAAACCCAGGGAGAGAAAATATCATGGAAGATATCGTCATCGCATCCGCGGCGCGGACGCCCGTCGGCAACTTCAACG
>CAIZGR010000380.1 GCA_903932535.1 uncultured Hyphomicrobiales bacterium
CTCGTTCGTGGGCAGGGTCGTGGCGGCGAGCGCGTCGGTGATCTCGACGATCTGATTCGGATCGGCGCCGTTGTCCCCCGAACTGCTGCTCGTGGCGGTCGTGGCCCAGAACGTGATGTCGCCATTGCCGTCGAACCGGGCGGTGAGGTTGCGCAGGCCGATGGCCGTCTCTTCGTAGTTCCAGCCCGTGACGCCGTAGGGGTCCCCGATCAGGCCGGTCCGCAGCGTGTAGTCGAGCTTCCACGTTCCGCCGACCAGCGACCATTTCTCGAGGCCGGCGTGCTGAGCCACGTCGACGGCGTCGCCCGTGCCTTCGTCCGCGACGTACAGCGTATGGGCATTGGCGAAGTAGAGGCCGAACGGGGTGAAATCCGGACCGGTCTTGGCGTGATCGGTCGGGAATCCAGGCAGGATCGTGAACTTGGCCGCCGCCGCCTCTCCGGACGCCGGCAGACTCGGGCTGCTGACCGTGTACACCGTATCGATGCCGTTGCTGCCGCTGCCCTTCGAGAAATAGAGCTGGCCGTCATAAAGGGTCAGGCCGCGGAAGTTGTTGTCCTTGCCGGCCTTGTCGCCCGCGACCGACTGATTGCTCGGAGCGATCATGGTCGAGTTCGGCGTCGCGCCCGCCGTGACGACCTCGATGCCGGTGGTGGTCGTGAGTTGGCTCGGCGTGCCTGAACCATTGTTCGAATTGCCGACGGTGTAATAGAGACCGTTCGGCGCCAGCACCGCGTTGCGGCCATTGTTGCCGCCGTAGGCGAGCGTCTGAGTGGTCGTGTACGCGCCGTTGGCGCTCACCGCGACGACCGTCCGATTGAACGCATAAGTCTGGTTGGCGGCCGGCGCGAAGAACGAGGTGACCGGGTTCGTCGTGTCCTTGTACGCGGTCGTGTCCGAGTTGGAGACGTCGAGCAGGCCGAGGCCGTTCGAGAGATTGTGCTGCTGCACATAGCTGGCGACCGAATAGCCCATGAAAGTCAGGACCGGGCCGCTCGCGGTGTTGACGAGGTTCAGGCCGAGCTCCGACTTCGAGCTGAAGCTGGTGACGACCTTGGAGGTGTCGATATTCACGCCGCCGATCGTCTTTGCAGTCGTTGCGTCGAGGTCCGAAATGGTGATCGCCGACGTGACGCCGAATGATCCGTCGACCGAATCATTGTTCCACACGGTGTTCAGACTGCCGTTCGAGACAGCGGTCGAGGTTTGGCCGGCTTTCGAGCCGGGAAGCAGCGACGACCCGGCGACGAGGCCGGCGACCGCGCCGGTGTCGTCGTAGGTGGTGGTCGAGATGAGCAGCGAGTCGCCGTTGATGAGGTTGCCGGCGTAGGCCTCGGCCGCCGCGACGGCGAACGCGGCCGCGCTGCAGCCGAAGACCAGCGCCGTGCGGCGCGCAGACTGCGTTCGAAAAGACATGCGATAACCCTCCGGGATTCTTGAAGTCGACTCGCGTCCCGGTAGGGCGGGTTGGTGACGTTTGCCTGACAAACCGTGTCACATCTCTGCGTATGACACGGCGCCGGCGCTCTTTTCCCGGCATGACAACTGCGGAAAGTCGCAGCTTTGCGCGCAAAACGAAGCGTATTCAGCACGCGCAGAGAGACAATTCGCCGCGGCGGCTCAAGGCGAGGTCCTGAAGCGTGCAGGCGGCGGCGAGCGCGCTGCTCGGACCCTCCCCACGAAGATTCGGCGGCCCGGCGGCCGGTCAAGCCGCTTGGCGAACGGGCATTTCGGCCAGGACGGCGCGACCGTGCTCGGTCAGCGAATACGGCGCGTCGAATTCGAGTCCCGTCTTGGCCACCAGCTGCTTACGCTTCAGATATTGCATGAGGGCGTTGATCGAATTCTGCGGAATATGGGTCTGATGCTTGACATCCTTGATCCGCAAAGCCCCGGCGTCGGCGATCGTCTTCAGCACCATGCGGATGCGTTCGGATTGAACCGGCAGCCGCGGCGGCGGCGGGGGCGGCGTGCGACGCCCCGATTGCGCGTATTGAGGATGCGCGAGCCCCGCCGCCGTGATTCGAAACACGAGATCGCCCCGCCGTCCGTCGACTGCATCGGACAGTCCGGCGTCCGTCAGATTTGCGAGGACGACCTTGACTTCCGCTTCGCTCAGCCCCGCCACGGCTCTCAGCCTTGCGGCGTCGGTCCCGTACGCTTCCGGCAGCGCAGAAAGCACGCGCTCCTCCGCGCGGGACAACAGGCGGGTCTCGTCGTCCGAGCGTTTGACCATCCAGGACGGACGATCAGCGTCGCCAAAAACGACAAGGTCCTGAGCGTGCAGCTTCAGGAGCAGTTGGCGAACGCGCTCGCGGGTCAACCCGAGGCTTCGCGCCAGCGCGACTCCGCGCATCGGCCGATTCAGGAGATCGAGCAGCCGCTGGGCGCTCGGTCCGGGCGGTCGGCCTCGTCGCTCGGGGCGGCTGGACGAAGTGTCGAAGCCGCACGTCCTGCCGCGGTCCGTCACAAGCCACATCTTCGACTCGGTCTGCTCGGCGAGGCCGGCCTCTGCGAGTTTGCGAAGCGCCGTTTCCGTCTTGTGGAGGTCGAGCTTGGCCTCGACCGCGACCCGCGAGGCGCCGTAGCCGGGGTTACGCAACACAATCAGACAATCGGCCTCTTCCCGGCTTAGGATGAGGTGGTCTTCGACATCGCGCGTCACGCGGGCAACCCCTGATTCGGCTGCGTCGATTATAGGCGCCGGCGCCGCGCCGGGACTGCCGACGTTGCGTTCATCCACAGGCGCTTTTCTGCCTCTTCGTCGAGCGGTCCCTCGGGCTTTCGGGCAGGGCGCTCTCGGACCCACGGCGCCTGAACTTCATAGACGGCCTGTCGCAGGTAAACAGGCCGTTTCCGAGGCCGCGGACGGTAGACCGTGACCGGCTCACCTCGCCTTCAGCTTCTCCGCCGCCCGCGGGGCGAAATAGGTCAACACTCCGTCCGCGCCGGCGCGTTTGAAGGCGATCAGGCTCTCCATCATCGCCTTGTCGCCGTCGATCCATCCGTTGGCGGCCGCGGCCATGATCATCGAATATTCGCCGCTCACCTGATAGGCGAAGGTCGGGAAGCCGAATTCGTCCTTCACCCGGCGGATGATGTCGAGATAGGGCAGGCCGGGCTTGACCATCACCATGTCCGCGCCCTCGTCGAGGTCGAGCTCGACCTCGCGCAGCGCCTCGTCGCTGTTGGCGGGGTCCATCTGGTAGGTGCGCTTGTCGCCTTTCAGCGCCCCCTTGGAGCCGAGCGCGTCGCGGAACGGCCCGTAGAAGGCGGAGGCGTACTTGGCCGCATAGGCGAGGATTTGCACGTCGACGAACCCTTCCGCGTCGAGCGCCTCCCGGATCGCGCCGACGCGCCCGTCCATCATGTCCGAAGGCGCGACGACGTCGGCGCCGGCGCGCGCTTGGTTGAGCGCTTGGCGAACGAGCGCCGCCACCGATTCGTCGTTCAGAATACGCAGGTCGTCGCCGTGTTCGCGCACGAGGCCGTCATGGCCGTGGCTGGTGTAGGGGTCGAGCGCGACGTCGGTGACGAGGCCGAGCTGAGGGAACGCCTTCTTGATCGCCCGGCAGGCGCGGCAGACGAGATTGCCCTCGTTGTAGGCCTCGGAGCCATGCTCGTCCTTCAGATGCGGCTCGGTGTAGGGGAAGAACGCGATCGCCGGAATGTCGAGCTTCACGGCGCGCTCCGCCTCCCGCACTGCCTCGTCGACGCTGAGGCGGTCGACGCCCGGCATCGCAGCGACCGGCGTGCGCGTCTTCTCGCCCTCGATCAGGAACAAGGGCCAGATGAGATCGTCGGTCGTCAGCACCCGCTCGCGGATCAATCGCCGCGCCCACTCCGCCTTGCGGTTGCGCCGCGGGCGGTGGGTGAGGTCGAGACGATGGGCTTCGGCGATCCGGGACGGCTTGTTCATGGTTTGAGGCTCCTTGCGCTCTCAAATAGACCCGCTGCGTCGCTGTGGCGAGGGGCAGCGGCCGGAAAGCGCGCGTGTCGCGCGCCGGGACGGCGAGACGCCGCCCCCCGGTCAGGGCGTCTTGACGACGTGGTACTCGATGCGGCGGTTGCGGAGCCGACCCTCTTCGGTGTCGTTGCTTTCGATCGGATCGGCGGCGCCGTAACCCTTGGCGGTCAGCATGTCCTCGGGCGCCCCGGCCCGGATCAGCGCGGCGCGCACCGACTGAGCGCGCTCGCGCGACAGGACCAGATTGCCGGCGGCATCGCCGGTGTTGTCGGTGTAGCCGGCGACCTCGATGGCGTGGCCCGCAGGCAGCGCCTTCAGCATCGCCGCCGCGTGATGCAGGAAGCCCATCGCCGACTCCGGGACCTCTGCGCTGCTGCTGGCGAAATTGACGACGGAGAGGTTGAGCGCGCGCACGACCTTCGCGGCCTCGGCGCCGGCTTCGAGCGCGCCGAGCGCCGCCTCGGCTTTGGCGTTCGCCGCGTTCGCCCGTTCGCCCGCCGAGGGCGCGACCGTCGCGGCTGTGGCGGTGACCGGCGACGCGGCCGGCGCCTTCAGGACGTGAAACTCGATCCGGCGGTTCCTGAACCGGCCTTCCTCGGTGTCGTTGCCGGCGATCGGGTTCGCTCCGCCGTAGCCCTTGGCGGACAGCGCCTCGGACGGAACCCCCGCCTTGACGAGCGCGTCCCGGACCGCGTCGGCGCGCTCCTCCGACAGGATCAGATCGGCGTTCGGTTCTCCGGCGTTGTCGGTGTACCCCGCGACTTCCAGCTTCGTGCCGGGCGGCAATTTCTTGACGTTGGCTGCGACCGTGTCGAGCAGATTCTGGACCGAGGCCGGCAGGGCCGTCTTGCCGTAGGGGGCCGTTATCACGGCTTCGTTGAGCGCCGCGACCAAGTCTTTGCCGTTGGATCCGGCCTCGAGCGACCCCAGCGCGGTGGCCGCCCTCGCGCTGGCGCCGGCCTCCGCCCGGGCGAACGCGTCGGAAATCGCGCCGACGGTCATATTCTTGCCGAGCAGCGACTTCAGCGAAGCGGTGATCGTCTCGCGGTCCGCCTCGACGATCGCGCCGCCGACCGCGACCGTCTCGCCTTCGAAGGCGGCGCTGACGCCCGGGACCTTCAGCGCCTCGAGCGCCGCGCGCAGATTGGGCAGCCAGGGCGCGTCGGTCCGGTTGGGCTCGACGGCGACGTCGCCCTTGATCTTGCTGGCGCCGAAGGCGCCTTTCAGGGCGTCGAGGATCGCGCCTCGGGTCTTGTCGTCATGGACCGCGCCGGAAACGACGGCGACGCCGTCGTCGTCGGCGATCGTGAGCGCCGAGGGAAGGGCTGTCCCGGGGGCGGGTTTGGGCGCCTCGGTCCGGGCGGCAGCCAGCGCGGGCGGAGGGGCAGGCGCCGCGCTTCGGGCCGTCATGGGCTCCGGCGGGTGGTTGGGAAGCAGGATCGGCCAGACGGCCCAGCCGAGGCCGACCACCGCCGCGATCCCGACAGCGGGCCACAGCCATCCGGGCGCCGTCTCGCTCGCGCGGATCTGCTTGACCTCCAAGCCGCCGTGGCCGTGATCGTCGCCGGCAAGGGCATGCCCGGCGTCCGGCGTCAGAAAGGCCGCGACCTCCGCGGGCAGCGCCGCCGGGAGGGCGCCTTGCGGCGTCAGAAGACCGACGAGCCGCGGCAGGGCGTAAGCGACGCCCGCAGCCGCCGCCGGCAGCGCGATTCCCAGGCGGTGGGCGATCGGGTCGATCGCGAGGTCGCCGAGCGCCTTTTGCACGTCGCCGGTCGCGAGCGGCTGAGCGTCCGTCCGCCCGAGCCAGGACGCGGCGACATCACCGAGGCCGGCGCGTTTGAAAAGGTCGATGAACCCGCCGATTCCGCCTTCCGCGCCGAGAATCAGGGCCAGGGCTTCCCTCGCCAGCGGTTCGGCCTGCGCTCCGAGCCTGAAGCGGGTCGCGAGGTCGTCGATCAGGGCGTCGAACAGCGCCATCGTGGTTCCTTCCATCGGTGTCGGGGATCTTTCTGCGAACAGGGGATCCGCAGCGGGGCTTTCGACGGACAATAACCCCATTTTCATGCGCGCTTGAAGCGCCTGTGACGCGGCGCCGCATTGGACTTTATGGGGCGGACGACGAGCCCGCCGGCTGGCCGAACCCGGCGAGCGCGCCGCTCGGCCTACCGCCGCCCGCCCAACTCGTCGATGTGGGCGAGCAGGTCGGCCGGGTCTTCGTAGACGCGGAAGGCGGAGGCCTTCTGCAATTCCTCCGCGCCGTAGCCGCCGCACAGGAGGCCGACGCCGAGCGCCCGGCAGCGGGCGGCCGCCAGCATGTCCCAGATGCTGTCGCCGACCACCACCGCCGTCTCGATCGGCGCGCCGAGCTTTGCGGCGGCAGCCAAGAACAGGTCGGGATCGGGCTTGGCGTATTTGACCTCGTCGCGCGTGACCACCGGGACCTTGGCCGGATCGATCCCCAGCGCCCGGAGGTTGACGCCGGCGGTCTCCAGCCGGCCGCTGGTGGCGATCGCCCAGGAGATGCCGACGCTGGTCAGCCAGGCGAGCAAGTCGCGCGCGCCGGGCAGGGGACGGATGTGGTCCGCCATCCGCTGATAGGCGCGCGCATGGCTCTTGCGCAGCCGCTCGCCGCGCTCCTCGTCGATCGGAACCCCCGTCTCGCGGATGAGCTGGTTGGTGAAAAGGCCGCCGCTCATGCCGATCTTGCGGTGGATGCGCCAGACGCTGAGCTCCAGGCCCTCGTTGTCGAGCGCCTCCTTCCAGGCGAGCACATGCTGATAGACGCTGTCGACCAGCGTGCCGTCGAGATCAAAGAGAAAAACCGGCTCGATGCGCATGGGACCGTCCTCAGGCTGGGAAGCGTCGGCGGGATCATAGCAGGATTGCATGACGCTTGCCGGCGCGGGCGCACGGCCATTCGATCCGCGCGTGGCGCTCGGGAGGCGTTCTGGAATCGCGGGGCCGACCCGTTCGGCGTCGGGAGCCGCCGACGCAACCCCATCGCGCGGCCATCGACACAAAAAAGATTGCGAAGCCGGTTCAATCAGGATGCGACATGGTGAATCGTGTTATCATCGCGCAAAAGCCGGATGCGGTCATCCGGATGCGGTCATAAAGTCGGGGGGAATGACATGCTCAGAGAATTGTTGGCGACCGCGTTCGGAGCGGCGATGGCCGCGGCGCCAGCCGGCGCCGGCGTCCTTTTCGCCCTCGGCCCGACCGACTACATGTCCGTTCGCGGCGGCGACGACGGCCTCGGCCAAGGCGTCAGCGTCGCGACGGCCACCGAAATCCACGGGTTTTCCGTCTACGGAGAGCTGCCCGACGGCGCGGACGTGACGTTCATGATCTGGGACGGCGCGAACAGCGCGCTGCTGTTCAGCCAGACGGACGCCTTCGCCGCCTCGAGCAACGCCGGCTGGTTCGGGACGAGCCGGATGGACTTCAATCTCGTCGCCGGGAACACATACTGGTTCGGCGTCATCGCGGACAACACGATCGACGTCGGCTATCTCTATCCAACGGTGAGCTATTCCGCCAACGGCCTGACGGCGGTCGAGACCGGCAATTCCAACTACGACACGTTCGCCGATCCTGTGTTCGCGGGGCTCGGGACGGTGGAAATCGGCCTGCATCTCAACGGCGTGCCGGAGGCCTCGACCTGGGCGATGCTGCTCGCCGGCTTCGCGGGGCTCGGCTTCGCGGCCCGCGGCGTATCTCGGGCGGTCGCGACCGTCCGCCGCGGCGGCGCCCGTTCCTGACGCGCATCGACCGAATCGATCGACAATCGACATGACCAAAGGGAGGCGAAACATGCCGACGAAAAAGGGGCGCGCGCAAACAACACGCCGATCAAATGTTCAAACCGCTGCTCTGGCGGCGGTTTGGCTGGCCGCGCCTCACTCGGCGATGGCGTGGACGTCGCCGAACTTTGGTCCGAACGTCAAGATTTTCGACCCCAGCATGACGCAGGCTCGGATCCAGGCGGCGGTCGACGCGATCGCGACCCAGCAGATTCCGAACCAGTTCGGAACGCAGCGCTATGCCCTGCTTTTCCAGCCAGGAACTTATGGAACGGCCGCGGCGCCGCTCAACTTTCAGGTCGGCTATTACACCTCGGTCGCCGGTCTCGGCCGCTCGCCGGGCGACGTCGTCGTCAACGGTTCGATCGACGTGTACAATCAGTGCGACTCCACGGGCTGCGTCGCCCTCAACAATTTCTGGCGGTCGCTGTCCAATTTGTCGATCAACGTGAGCAACAACGAACCGTCCTCCTGTTATGCGGGCGAGTTCTGGGCGGTTTCGCAGGCCGCGCCGATGCGGCGCGTGTCGGTCACGGGCGGAAACGCCACGCTCATGGACTATTGCACCGGCCCTTCCTATGCGAGCGGCGGCTTCATCGCCGATTCGGCCTTCGCGGGCGGCACGGTGATCAACGGCTCTCAGCAGCAATGGCTGGTCCGCAACAGCAATCTCGACGGATGGACCAACGGAGTCTGGAACCAGGTGTTTTCGGGCGTCGTCGGCGCCCCGGCGCCCTGTTTTCCGGCGATTTCCGGCGGCTGCGGACCCTACACGACGCTGGCGAAGAGTCCGGCGACGCGCGAGGCGCCCTATCTCTACGTCGATCCCAGGACCGGCTATGCGGTGTTCGTTCCGTCCGTCCAGACCAACTCCGTCGGAACGACTTGGTCCGTCCCCGGCGGCACGCCGGGAGCGTCCATTCCAATCAGCCGTTTCTTCATCGCCAAGCCGACCGATACCGCCGCGGCGATCAACAGCGCGCTGGCGAAAGGCCTCAACCTCATCCTGACGCCGGGAGTCTACAGTCTCGAGGCGGCGATCGCGATCGATCGGCCCGATACGGTGGTTCTGGGTCTCGGCTATCCGACCCTGGTCCCGCAAAACGGCGTGGCCGCGATCCTGGTCGGCAGCAACAAGGGCGTGGTGATTTCGGGCCTCGGCGTCGATGCAGGTCCGCTGAATTCCCCGGTGCTGATGCAAGTGGGCGCCCCCTCGGGCGGCGTTGCGACGAGCAACGATCCGACCACGCTCTCCGACGTCTTCTTCCGCATCGGCGGCGCGACGCCCGGAAAAGCCCAGACGAGCCTGATCGTCGACAGCGACGACGTCATTCTCGACGACGTCTGGGCATGGCGCGCCGATCACGGCGCCGGCGTCGGCTGGACGCTCAATACGGCCGACACGGGACTGGTCGTCAACGGCGCCAACGTCACCGCGTACGGCCTGTTCGTCGAGCACTACCAGAAGGCCGAAGTCGTCTGGAACGGGGCCGGCGGGACGGACGTCTTCTTCCAGAACGAGATGCCCTACGACCCGCCGAGCCAAGCCGCGTGGATGGCGGCGCCCGGCGTCGACGGCTGGCCTGCTCTCGAGGTCACCGGTTCTGGAAGAAATTTCCGGGGTTACGGCATGGGGAGCTACAGCTTCTTCAACCAGGGCGTTCCGATCTACGCCGCCCACGCGTTCGAGGTTCCGACGAATTTACCGCCTTCCTCGACGCCGAGTATGAACAACCTGCTGACGATCTTCCTGAACGCGAGCACGGGAAGCGGCGGCATTCTCAACGTGATCAACAACACGGGCGGGTCGTCCACCGCCGCCAATCCAGACACCCCGGTTACGGTCGTCAAGTATCCCTGACGATCGATCGCCGGCCTCGGGGCCGATCCGAACCCGCCACGAGCTGTGGCGGGGGAGCCTGCGCCACGGCGCGGGGAGTTCGGCGCTGTTTCCCGATGACCTTGGCCCGCGCGCTTGCCGCGGACGCGCCGCGAAAGACCCGTTCCCACGGCCCGAAGCCGAGTTTGCCCGCGGTCACGGCGACCACGACCTCGCGTCCCATGACCGTTGAGCTTTTCGGCGCCATTCTGGTAATGGCGGGATTCGCGCTTCCACGCATTCGGCGCCCCGCGGCCCCGCCGCGCGTCCGATCTCAGGTGAGTCATGCACGATATCAAAGCGATCCGCGACAATCCGAAAGCTTTCGACGAGGGGCTTGCGCGACGCAGCCTGGCCGCGCGCGCCGATTCGCTGATCGCGTTGGACGACAGGCGCCGCGCCGCCATCGCCGATCTGCAGCGCGCCCAGGAGCGCCGCAACGCGGCGTCAAAGGAGATCGGCGCGGCGATGGCGCGCAAGGACGCCCGGGCGGCCGACGACCTCAAGGCGGAGGTCGCGGGCCTCAAGGCGACCATGCCGGAGCTCGAGGCGGCAGACCGCGAGGCGGGCGCCGCGCTCGACAAGGCGCTCGCCGAGATCCCCAACATCCCGTTCGAAGACGTCCCCGACGGCAAGGACGAGCACGACAACGTCGAGGTTCGTCGTCATGGAAGCCCGCCGGTCTTCCTGCACGGATATCGGCCGAAAGAGCATTTCGAGCTCGGCGAGGCGCTGGGCCTGATGGATTTCGACGTCGCCGCCAAACTCTCGGGCGCGCGGTTCGTGGTGCTGAAGGGGGGGCTCGCGCGCCTCTCGCGGGCGCTCGAGCAGTTCATGCTCGACCTGCACACCGCCGAGCACGGCTATACCGAGATCGAGCCGCCGGTGCTGGTGCGCGACGAGGCCATGTTCGGCACGGCGCAGTTGCCGAAATTCGAGGAGGACCAGTTCTGGACCATGGCCGGCGACAGCCTGCGGGCGGTCGCCGACGGGGCAGGGGACCCGCTCGCGGCGATCCGGAAGAACCGCTTCGGCCTCATCCCGACCGCCGAGGTGCCGATGACCAATCTCGTGCGCGAGAGCATCGTGGACGAGAAGGCGCTGCCGCTGCGCTTCACCGCCGGCACGCTCTGCTTCCGCGCCGAGGCGGGGGCTGCGGGCAAGGACACGCGCGGCATGATCCGCCAGCACCAGTTCCGCAAAGTGGAGCTCGTCTCGATCACGACGCCCGACCAGGCGCGTCAGGAGCACGAGCGCATGACCGCCTGCGCCGAGGAGGTGCTGAAGCGCCTCGGCCTCCATTTCCGCACCGTCGCGCTCTGCACCGGCGACATGGGCTTTGCGTCCCGCAAGACCTACGACCTCGAGGTCTGGCTGCCGGGGCAGGGGCGGTTCCGGGAAATCTCCTCGTGCTCGGTGTGCGGCGACTTCCAGGCCCGGCGCATGAACGCGCGCTCCAAGGCGGCCGACGCCAAGGCGACGCGCTTCGTGCATACGCTGAACGGCTCCGGCGTCGCGGTCGGTCGCGCGCTGATCGCGGTGATGGAGAACTACCAGGAGCCCGACGGCTCGATAGCGATTCCCCAGGTCCTTCATCCCTACATGGGCGGGCGGACGCGGATCGAAGCGAAAGCGTGAGGGGAAACGCCTACTTGAACACGAGTTCGGCGAACGCCTTCGGCAGGTCGGCGACGGCGGCGTGAGCGACGAAGCCGAGGGCGAACGCCTGGACGTAGTGGAGCGGCTCCGCGCCGAACACGATCGTCCCCGCGTGGAACCGCCAGAAGTAGACGAACGAGGCGATCAGAAGCGCGAGCCAGAACTGGGCGGTGAGGAAAATGTCGGCGAGCCGCTCGGCGAGACGGGCGGGGGCCGGGGCGACGACCAGCCGCGCGCGGCCCTCGCCGACTTTCTGATCGCCGAGATGCGCGGTTGCACTCGGCGCGAAGGTCCCGACGGCCTCGTAGGCGTGCTCGAGCCGCTCGGCCTCGCGCAGCTTCTCGGCGTCGGCGCCGAAGGCCGCGGTATGGTCGCCCCAGTCCACCACGATGTCGACGCCTCTCCCCCACGCCGGATCGACGCCGTCGAGCCGGAACCGGATCGGCTGGCCAGCCACGCGGTCGGCCTCCGCCGTCTCCACGCGCATCTTCAGGTCGCGCGGTTCGGTCATCAGCGTCTCGACCAGGGCGATGGTGTCGGCGTCGCCGGAACGGCGCGCCGAATCGAGCTGAGCGTCCATCGGGATGCCGGAATCGATCAGGACATTCCTGAACACGGCCAGAGAGACCGTGTTCATCTCGCCATAGGCGTCGGAGACCTTGCCGATGCAGTCAGCGTCGGTCGTGGAGACCCTGAGCAGCGCTACTCTGGCGCGGTCGAGCTGCTTTTCCCAATCCGCGGCCTCCGGCCGGCCGGCTTGAAGTCTCGCCTGCTCGGCGGCGGCGGCGACTCCCTGGAGGGCGAGGCCTCGCCAGTCCTCGCAGGTCGGAGCGAACGCCGCCGCGGCGACGACGGCGATTTGTTTGGAGGCGTATGCGTCCCATTCCGTCCGCGCCGCCCGGAGCGCGTTCGCCATGCCGTCCTTGTCCTGCTTCGCGGCGGCGGCGGCTGCCGCGTCGAGGGCCGAGAGCATTTTGGCGCGCGCCGCGTCGTCGCGGACGACCCCGAGCGCAGCGCGCCAGACGCCGATTGCGTCGGCGACCACGGCCGAGCGCTCGGCCAAGCTCATCTTGCCCGCGGCGCGGGCGCGGTCGAACACGGCGTCGACCGGAGCGAGCGACAATGCGTCGTCCTCCGCGTTTTCGGCCTGCTTCAGCCGGTCGAGAACGGCGTCTTTCTGATCGCGCATCGCCTGCGTCTCCGCCTCGTCGACGAGGCGGTAGGCGTCCGCGAAGGTCTTCAGCGTCAGCGCGGAAGTGAGCGCGGCGCCGGCGGCGTCCAGGCTCGCGCCGGCCCTGTCGCGCGCCTCTTTCGGGAGCGCGACGTCGCGGCCGATCGCCTCGAGGCGGGCGGCCTCGGCCAGCATGTTCGCGCCCAGGGCGGCGAAGCCGGCCATCGTTGTCTGGCGCTTCTCGAGGTCGTCCGCGGCGCGCCGTTTCCACTGCCGCGCCGCCAGCGCCAGGGCGCGCGCGAGGTCGTACTCGCCGGCGGCGAGCGCGAGCTTCACCCGCTCCACATGGGGGGCGAGGCCGCGAACATAGGCGCCGGCGGCGCGCGCGACGAGCAGCGCCCGCGCATGGCCGAGGAGCGCGCCGACGCGGGCGGGGAGGGTGGGCGCCGCCGGCGTCGGCTCCTCTTCCTCCGCCGCCGCCAGCGTCGCAGCCGTCGTCTTGAACGCCTCCCATTCCGCGATCAGGTCGGCGGCTTCCAACCCGCCCGGCTGCTGCGTCATGCCCTCGCGCAAGCGCTGCGCCCCCGCGCGCGCTTCGGCCAGATGGGCCTTGGCGTCGGCGACGCGGCGATCGGGGACCCAGAGGCCGCGGGGCCGCGCGAGCGCGCCGAGCGCCGCGTCGAAATCGCCCTCGATCGACGCGACCGCTTCGGCGCGGCTGGCGGGCGGAGGGTTCCTGTCCCATTGCGCGTGGACGGCGCCGAGGTCGAGCAGCGCGCCGCGGGTCGTCTCCGCGACGTCGCCTGCGCCCGAAAGCGCGTTGACGACCCCGAGAAGCGACAGGCCGACCACGAGGCAGAGCACGCCCCAGAGCGCGCTCGCGGCGACGTCGACCCGCAAGCGCGTCGAAAGCGGCGCCCCTGCGGAAGATTTGACATCGAGATCCCCCCGGTACCGTCCCGGACGCGCGGGAACGGTCCCCGTGATGGCGACATCGACCGAATCGCCGGGGGAGACCGTCCCGGGGGCGACCTCGGCCGCGAGCGAACCGGCGCCGGCGGCAAGGCCGGTTCGATCGCCGACGAGCGGCGAGACGGACGCCGAGACGACCTCGAGGGGCGCGTTGGCCGTGCTTCTCAGGACCCCCTTCGCCGGCCTGAGCCGCAATGTTCCGCTGGCGAAAGGTCCCCAGGGAGAGGTAACCGTGATGAGCACGCCGGCTTGCGCGTCGTTCTCGGCGGATCGCGGTTGGGAGTCCATGGCCAGCTGCCGGAAAAGTTCGCGCTGGTTGCAACGGATAGGGCGGGGGGAGCGGCGAGGCAAGGCCGGACGTCCAGCAGCAGCAATTCTAAAAGTCCCTCGCAGCAGGGTCCTCATTCATTTTTTTGGCCGGAGAGCAGGTGAGGCGGGATGGTGAAGGTGGCGAGGGCTTCGAGGAGGTCGGGCCAGGCGGGGAA
>CAIZGR010000381.1 GCA_903932535.1 uncultured Hyphomicrobiales bacterium
CAGAGATCGGTGTGGACGTCGGAGAACTGCCGCCACACAACCGCATCGAACAGGCGCCGCGGCGCCTTGACCATGATCGTCGTGCTACGCTGACGCGCATACCGGAAGGGCCTGAACCCGTAGCGGCGACAGAGGGCGATGAACAACCGCGCCGACCATTGGTCCGGCATGGTGAACTTCATCTCGACCGGCGGATCGAGGCGGCTCGCCTCGGCGAGCTTCGCCTTCAGCCGCTCGGCCGCGGCCCCGGCCGCCTCGCGCTCGCCCGCGGTCGCCGCGCCGAAGAACAGCGCCTCCACCTTCCTCAATCGCTCGCGAAGCTCGTCCTCGATCGCCATGCCGCCGCTCCTCGCGCAGCACGACGCCATCCCGCCGAGCCATCGTCAATCCGCGACAGGGCGCCGTCCACACCTCTTCTGCATCAGCCGCGTGCGGCGCTCGTACCGGTTACGCAAAAGCGTTGTGCTCGCCCTCCAGATACGTGCTGGTGACGTCGTAGAGGAACACGTCGGGCGCCGAGGCCGCCTCTCTCCGGGCGAACAGCCGGCGCTCGATGTCGGCCTGATTGTCCGCCAGCCAGTCGAGATTGGCGTAGAGGTCGTCCTCGTCGAAGCCGGTCATGCCGAGCGCCGCGCCGACCGCATGGCCGCCCGCGAGCCGCACCGCCGACAGGCGCGAGCCCTGGTCGAGCGCGCGCGCGATGACCTGCCACAGCGCCAGCTTGCCCTGACGATCCGAGCCGAGGGCGGCGACGAGGCCGAGCTCGCGCGCCAACTGCGACAGAACCCAAACCGCCCCCACCGACGGCCCCTGCTTCAGCTCCGGCCCGCCCTCGACGGCGGACGCGAGCATACGAGGCAAATCGCCCTTGTGCTTGAGCGCCAACCGGATCGCCTCGACCTCCTCGGGCTTGCAATGGGTGAGATTGGCCAGCGTCCGATGCTTGACCTTGCCGTCCTCGCGATAGGTCTCGCGCAGCAGATGGCGCTGGTAGTCCTTGCCGTTGAGGCGGGTGACCGAGCTGTCGACGAACATTGTGGCTATGAGGATACGAGATATCAGTTCCTACAGCAAGCGAAACATCTGCATTTTAGTGGCTACACAATTTGCCGCAAAGTCGCTGATAACCTGTTGCCTCACAACGATAAAACACCAAATGTCGCATCAACGGAGGGGGGAACATCCGTTGAAGACCAGAGCTTTCGGCGCGCCTTGACCCCTGCTCCGTCCAGCCCTAGAGGGACGGAATGACCCGGCTCATCGATACGACTTCGGACGCCGCGAGGTCCGCTCGCGCGCGCCATCCCGAGAAGGCGCGCCGGCCGGACAACCCGATCCAGCGCAAGCCCTCCTGGATTCGCGTCAAGGCGCCGGGCTCGCCGGTGTTCGGCGAGACGATGACGCTCGTGCGCGAGCACAAGCTCGCCACGGTCTGCGAGGAGGCCCGCTGCCCCAACATCGGCGAATGCTGGGACAAGCGGCACGCGACCTTCATGATCCTGGGCGAGACCTGCACCCGCGCCTGCGCCTTTTGCAACGTCGCGACCGGCCTGCCGGCCGCGCTCGACGGAGGCGAACCGGTCCGTGTCGCCGACGCGGTCGCCAAGCTCGGCCTCGCCCATGTGGTCGTCACCTCGGTCGACCGCGACGACCTCGCCGACGGCGGGGCCGGGCATTTCGCCGAGACCATCCGCGCGATCCGGGCGGCTGCTCC
>CAIZGR010000382.1 GCA_903932535.1 uncultured Hyphomicrobiales bacterium
CCAGGCCGGCCGCAAGCGGAGCGGCGTCGGACATGTCCCCGGCGAAAAGTCGTTTGGGAGCCGGCGCCAGCTTCAGCAGCGTGGGCAGGGCGACGATCTGGTTCTCGCGCGCCGCTGCGGAATTGCGATAGATATCGACGACTTCCAGGCTGTAGCGGCCCGCGACCTTCGCCTCGCAGAGTTTCCGCACCGTGGCGATCGCGCGAACGAAGCGCGGCGTGGCGCCGCTGACGAAGAGACGCGGCCGAAACTCGGCTTGTCCCGCCTTGCCGTCCCAGCCCTCTTCCATATCGTTGCTCTAAGGTTCCAGGGGATCGAGCCCGGCGATGACACGTTCCGTGTTCGACTGATCGCCGATGATTCGTTTCAGCGGCGGCGGCGATTTCCGCGCCAGATCGGGTTTTGCGCCGCCAGCGCCGCCGCAGATCATGGTGGCGTGTTCACGGGGAAGTCCGCCCCTCGTGACCGCGTCCAGCCCCGGGATGTCGAAAGGCGCTTTGGAGGGCGCTGCCAAGCCGGCACGCATACGGAAATCCATATACCGTTGGCTATTATAGTCACAAATGTTGACGATGTTCAAGGTTTCCCATGCGCCCGTCCGCCTGTTCCGCTGGATGACCGGCTTCCGCTCCTTCCGGCTTGTCGGCCCGGGCGCCGCCGCATGCTAGACTCCGGTCACGAAGCCGGGCGCCGGCTCGCGCCTCAAAAAACCGGATGGCAAGCCGCGATGAAGAACCTTCTCGGGTCCTGGCAGCTCTGGGCGGTCTTCTCCGCCGCCTTTGCGGCGCTGACCGCGATCTTCGCCAAGGTCGGGGTCGAGAACGTCGGCTCCGACTTCGCCACCTTCGTCCGCACGATCGTCATTCTGTGCGCGGCCGCCGCGATTTTGGCGCTGACCGGGCAGTGGCAACCGCTGAGCTCGGTGTCGCCGCGGAGCTGGGTCTTTCTCGTGCTGTCGGGGCTCGCCACCGGCTTCTCGTGGCTGTGCTATTTCCGTGCGCTGAAGCTCGGCGACGCGGCGCGCGTCGCCCCGATCGACAAGCTCAGCGTCGTGCTGGTGGCGGCGTTCGGCGTCGTCTTTCTGGGCGAAAAGCTCGCGCCGCTGAACTGGCTCGGCGTCGCGCTGATCGCCGCGGGCGCGATCCTGGTCGCGCTCAGGATTTAGAGAGCGGCCGGCGCGCGAGCCGGCTGCGCGCCAGGATCAGCGCGATCGCCGCCGAGCCCAGGCGGGCGATCGTGTTGTCGGCGCGGCTGGTCAGGATGATCGGCACCCGGGCGCCGAGCACGATCCCGGCCATCTCGGCGTCCGCCAGATAGACGAGCTGCTTGGCCAGCATGTTGCCGGCCTCGAGGTCGGGCACCACCAGAATGTCGGCCTGGCCCGCCACCGGCGAGACGATGCCCTTGGTGCGCGCCGCCTCCAGCGACACGGCGTTGTCGAAGCCGAGCGGCCCGTCGAGAATGCCGCCGGTGATCTGGCCGCGGTCGGCCATCTTGCAGAGCGCCGCCGCGTCGAGCGTCGAGCGGATGTCGGGCGAGACGGTCTCCACCGCCGACAGGATCGCCACCCGCGGGGTGATGACGCCGAGGGCGGTGACGAGGTCGATCGCGTTCTGGACGATGTCGCGCTTGTCCAGGAGGGTCGGGTAGATGTTGACCGCCGCGTCGGTGATGAACAGCGCCCTCGGATAGGCCGGGGCGTCGATCGCGAACACGTGGC
>CAIZGR010000383.1 GCA_903932535.1 uncultured Hyphomicrobiales bacterium
CTGCGTCCGCGCGATCAGGCTGTAGGTCCGCCCCTGCGCGAGCAGCTCGCGATGGCGGCCGCGCTCGACGATCCGGCCGTGGTCGATGACGCAGATCTCGTCGGCCTGGGCGACCGTGGACAGGCGATGGGCGATGACGATCGTGGTCCGGCCTTCGCACAGCGTGTGCAGCGCCTTCTGGATCGCCTGCTCGGATTCGGAATCGAGGGCGGAGGTCGCCTCGTCGAGGAGAATGATCGGCGCGTCCTTGAGGAACGCCCGGGCGATGGCGATGCGCTGCCGCTGCCCCCCGGAAAGCTGCATGCCGTGCTCGCCGCAGGGCGCGTCGTAGCCGCGCTCGAAGTCCATGATGAAATCGTGGGCGTAGGCGGCCCTGGCCGCGGCGACGATCTCGTCTTCGGTGGCGCCCGGGCGCCCCATGGCGATGTTGTCGCGCACCGAACCCTTGAACAGGAAATTCTCCTGCGCGACGTAGCCGATCTGCCGGCGCACCGAGTCCCGCGTCACGGTCGAAATGTCGACGCCGTCGCACAGGATCTTGCCGGCCTCGATGTCGTAGAGCCGAAGGATCAGGCTCATCACCGTCGACTTGCCGCCGCCCGAGCGGCCGACGAGCGCGGTCGTCTTGCCCGCTTCGGCGACGAAGCTGACCGCATGGAGCACCCGCTCCTCCGGGCGATAGCCGAACACCACGTCGCGGAACTCGATCCGGCCGGCCGTGATGTGGAGATCGGCCGCTCCCGGCGGGTCCTCCTCGAATTCGCGCGCGTCGAGGAAGTCGTAGAGCATGGCGACGCCGAACAGCGACGACGACAGGTCGACGTGGAAGCGCGCGACCCGCTTCATCGGCTCGTACAGCATGATCACCGAGGTGATGAAGGAAAACAGGCTGCCGGGCTGATTGCCGCGGATGATGACGGTATAGCCGCTGTAGAGCACGACGGCGGCGATGGCGAAGCCGCCGAGGCTCTCCATGATCGGGCTCGTTCGCGAGCTGACCGCGGCGAGCTTGTTGGCCGCCGTCCGGAAGCTCTGAATCGCCGCGTCCTGCCGGTCGCGCATGAAGCCTTCGAGTGTGAACGCCTTGACGATGCGGATGCCCTGCGCGGTCTCCTGAAGCGACTCCATCATCTGCATCGCGCCCTGGAATTCGCTCGCCATGATGCGCCGCACGCGAAGGCCGATCTTGCGCACGCCCAAGGCCGCGAGCGGCACGAACATCAGCGCCACGAGCGAGAGCACGGGGTCCTGCAACAGCATCACGATCACGAGGCCGACGATGGTCAGGGCGTCGCGCGAGAGCGTGGTGATCAGGAGGTTCAGAACGTTGCTCGCCGACTGGGCGATGAAGGCCTGGCGGGCGATGAACTCCGACGAGTGCGACTTGCTGTAATAGGAGACCTTCATCCGCAGCATCTGGTCGAAGATGCGCGTCTGGACGTTGGCGACGATGCTGTTGGCGACCCGCGACAGCGACACCTGCTGGCCGTAGGTGGCGAATCCCTTGATGGTGTAGATCGCGACGATCGCCGCCGTGATCTCCCAGACCGCGCCGAGGTCGTGGCCGACGAAGATCTTGTCGACGATCCGGCCGATGATCCAGGCCGACAGCGACGTGGTCAGGGCGATCAGCCCCATCATCGCGAACGCGAAGGCGTATCCCTTCCAGTGCCTCGCGCCCTGGTCGACCAGCAGCCGGCGCAGAGTGGCGTTGGTTTGGGCGTTCAGAAACGACGTGACGCGATCACGGATAGGACGCCAGAGCGACAATGACTCGATCCTTCGCGGCGCCTGTCCTTCGACCCGCGTTCCCGTTGCGGGGCGGCCGGCCCGCGCCCGATTTCGGCCCCTTCATACCATCGGGGCCGGCGGAAGGGAAACGGCCGCCCGGCCCGCCGCTCAGGTCTTCTTCTTGGCGCCCTTTTCCTCCGCCGCCGCGGCGTGGTACTTGCGCCGGATGTCGTCGAGGTCGACGGCCGGCTTGGGATAGGCGAGCTTCAGGTCCTCCATCGTGTCGGCCATGATCTGCGACACGGCGAGGTTGCGGAACAATTTGTGGTTGGACGGGATCACGTACCAGGGCGCGTCCTTCGTGCTGGTGGCGCTGATCGCGTCTTCGAACGCCTCGATGTATTTGTCCCAGAGCTCGCGTTCCGAATAGTCCGATTCGCTGATCTTCCAGTTGCGATGCGGGTCGTCGAGGCGCTGGGCGAAGCGGGCGAGCTGCTCCTCCTTGCTGATGTGGAGAAAGAACTTGACGATCGTCGTGCCGTTCTCCGCCAGCAGCGCCTCGAACTCCCGGATGCGTTTGGTGCGGGCCTGCCACGTCGCCTTGTCGATCAGCTTGTGGACCCGCGTGACCAGCACGTCCTCGTAGTGCGAGCGGTTGAAGATCGAGATGGCGCCTTTGCCGGGCGCGTGCGGATGGACGCGCCACAGGAAGTCGTGCGCCAGCTCCTCCGGGGTCGGCTGCTTGAAACCGACCACATGGACGCCCTGCGGGTTGAGGACGGTGAACACGTGCTTGATCGTCCCGTCCTTGCCGGCTGCGTCGAGCGCCTGCAGGACGACCAGCACGGAGTGCTTGTGCTCCGCGTAAAGCAGATTCTGCTGCTTGAAGAGCTTCTGCCCGCTGTCCTCGAGCTCCTTCTTGGCCGCCTCCTCCGATTCGAGCTTGCCTTTATAGGAAGGGTCGATCTTGTCGAGCTTCAGCTTC
>CAIZGR010000384.1 GCA_903932535.1 uncultured Hyphomicrobiales bacterium
CGGACAGTTCAGCGCCGAGCGGTTTCGGTCCCAATTGCTCGGATTTATCGACGAATGCCTGGAAGAGCGTCGTGTATCGCGCCGATGGGAAGCGCCTGCGCGTCTCAAGGAGGAGGCGAACGTTTGATCGCATCCGGGTTCAACTGCGCTGAAGGCGCCATGCGCTTTGGCGACCAGCGCATTGTCTTCGCCACGAACGCTCGCGACCCGATTCCTGCGACATATCCAAGTTGAACGCCGACGAAGACCCCGGCCGTGGTCAGCAACGCCGGTCCCAGGCGCAAGCCGTCGTGAATCGCGAGCGCGAAGACGAAAGTGGCGAGCAGAACGATCGCCATGAGGCATTGCCAGATCGTCGCGACCGCCCCGAGCAGGGCGCCGACGGCGAACGATATGAGAAAAAATGCCGCCATCGGGGTTCCGGCCATGAGGCACCCCCCATAGGCGAGATGTTGACGGTTGTCAACATTCTGGTCCGTCGCTTCGACGCAAGTCGGTCTTCCGCGTTCTAGCAGCGTAAGCCTCATCCGCAGGGTCGATTTCACATGCAAACATGAGGAACTGATCCAATACTACGCCAAGTTTCCCGGAGACGCCAGATCGTTTATGGTTAATCTGGGCGCGCCGATGCTCTCTGTCGTCTGGGCCGATCGGCGAGGGTCCGGCTTGCCGTCTTTTTGTGTCAACCGATTTATTCTGAGCACAGGATCAACACTATGAACATCGAAGAGATTGGTAGTTTCGACGAACTCGCTCATGACCACGCGGACAGGTGGCGGCAAATTGTCGCCGATTCGACCGTCTCGACAATTTTTCAGACCTGGGAGTGGACCGACGCGTGGTGGAGGCATTTCAACAAGGGAAAGCGCCTCTGGGCGTTCCGGTTCGTCGAGGACGGTGAAACCGTCGGATACGCCGCGCTCTTTCTTCCCGCAAGGCCGTCGCTGTTTCGGACCGCCCGGTTCGTCGGAACGGGCATTTCAGATTATCTGGATCTGATCGCCGCGCCGGGAAAAGAGGACGGGGTCGCCGAGGCGTTCGGCAGGTATCTCGACGAGAACCGCCGCCGTTGGGACTGGATCGACCTGCAGGAAGTCCGGCCGGGTTCGGTGGCGGACCGACTCGTCGGCGCGTCCGCAGCGATTCGGGCGGAACCCTTGCAGAAGGGGTTTTGCTCCTATGCCCCGCTTGCAGCCTCCTGGCCGGCTTTTCTGAGCACGCTGTCGAAGAAATCTCGCGAAAGCATCCGTTATTATACGCGCATGGTCGAGAAGAGACACAATTCCGAATTCCGCCTCGCCGACGCGGAAACGCTGGAGGCGGACCTGGAGGATCTCTTCGATCTGCATGGGCGTCGTTGGAACCGCGAGCGCGCCCCGGGCGTGCTGAATACGCGCGCGGTCCGCGACTTTCACAGGGATGTGGCGCCCAAGCTTCTGGCGGCGGGGTTGCTTCGCATGCACGTGCTTTCCATCGACGGCAAGACGCGAGCGGTCAATTACTGTTTCCAGATGGGCTCCACGCTTTACGGCTATCAATGCGGGTTCGACCCGGAGACCGCGCGACTGGGCGTGGGAAAGGTGCTGATGGCGCATTTGATACGCCATGCGATCGAGGCGGATCATGCCGCGGAGCTCGACCTCATGCGCGGCGACGAAGCGTACAAGCAGGAATGGAAGGCGCTGGATCGCTCGAACGCGCGTCTCTGCCTGACCAACGCCGCGCTGAGATCGGCGGCGGCGGCGCGCGCCGTCCCGTCGGCGCTGGCGGTCGAGCAGGGTCTGCTGACGGGGATGCGCCAGGCGGGCGTGCGGCCGAGGCGGCTCCTGCACCAGATTCGAACGTCGGTTTCGCCGGCCGCCTGGTTTCGCCGCCGCCCGCTCGGCGTGCGGCTGGAGGCGGAGGCCGGCGACCCGTGAAGTCTCTGCGCGTTCCTGCCGGCATCGACGCACGGACTTTACCGGACGCGCGAAGGCCTCCCGTCTCCGGTCGACGGCGGCGCGTGCGAAACCTGAACAGCCCAGGACGGAGCCTCCACCGAGGACGTCCGCGCCCGGAATCGCGCGCGCCACAGCGTCAGCAAGACGCCGCTGACCGCGCCGAAGGTCATGGCGAGCAGAACGAGGGGCGCGGTCCTCGGCGATGACCTTTCCGGAGGCGGAATCGCCGCGCCGAGCAGTCTCGCCCCCGCCAAGTGGATATCCGCGATCGGAGTCGCGCGATCGGGACCGGCGGCGCGGGTTCTCGCAGTCTCGGCCAGAAGACCGGCTGTCTGGGCCGCTCGATAGGCGCCTCCTGCGCGTTCGACGGAGGCTTGCGCGCGGGCGAGACGGCTTCGGACATAGGCCGCGGCGATGGCGTTCGCGGCCCGGGCCGCGCTGTTCGGATCGGGCGCGCGATAGTTCAGTTCGATGACGTTGGAGAGGCCCAGGCGCAGACAGATCGCGCCGTCAGCAAAGGCGTCGAAGGCAGGATGTCGCTCACGCAGCGCGGGCGCTGTCGACGACAGGCCCGACTTCGCCAGAACGAGGGCGATGGCGTCGCTCTCCTGGAGCGGTGGCGCCGCCCCCGCCGCGCCCAGCTCGTCGAGCGCGGCCCGGAGCACGCCGTCCGAGCACAGCACCCGCAGCTCCGTGACGGCCTCGTCCGGGAATTCTCCAAGGCGATTGTAGCCCCGCGTCCCGTGCGGTCCGCTGGTCGCAATCTGCTGCGGCGCGACCAGGATGTCGACCTTCGCGACGAATTCCGGCCTCGCCGCCATGGCGTACCACAGCGCGGCGCCGGCCGAGACCAGAATCCACGAGAGCAGCGCCCAACGCGCCTGCGAAAGCGCAGCCATGAAAGCGCGCAATTGGGCGGCGGTCCGCTCCAGGCTTCGATTGCCGGTCCACATGTTTCGCTCGCTCCGCACGTTCGACATCGGTCGCCGGCGTTACGCCTCGCCCGGCGACGAGAGTTGACGTATAGCGTACCAAACCATATCGTGATCAGCGTTTAAGAGCGACGGAATCAAATAAATTTACGGTGTAAAGATAATGAGTAATTTAACCTCCGCGATCGTCCTCTGTCTTTCTGCGCCTTTATTATGGCCGTATTCAGCGGAAGCGGCAGAATCGTATACGCTCGGGCCTGGCGACCACATTCAAGTCAGGGTCTCCGACTTCCGCGCCGGAACCGGAGAGGCCTATCAATGGACGGTCTATCAGACCGGAAGCGCAGACTTCGTCGTCGGGCCGGACGGACGCGTTTCCCTGCCGGTTCTGGGCAACCTCGACGCCGCCGGCAAGACGACGGCGGAGCTGGAAGCGGCGATCGCCACAAATCTGCAAGCCAAGGCCGGCCTGACCGTACGTCCCGACGCCTCGGTGCAGATCGTCCGGTATCGCACATTTTACGTCATCGGATCGGTCGATAAGCCGGGCGAGTACGAGTACAAGCCCGGCCTCACCGTTCTGCAGGCGCTCGGCGTCGCCGGCGGGTTGCAGCGGGTGACGTCGGACCAACAGCTCGGCTTCGAGAAGGAGGCTTTGGCCTCGCGCGGGGATTTGCGCGTGCTTTCCGCCGCCAAGATTTCCCTGTTGGCTCGCCAAGCGCGCCTCGAAGCGCATGTCGAAGACAAGCCCGCAATCGCCTTCGGCGCGGACTTGCTCGCGAGATCGGGAGAGCCCGACGCGGCG
This sequence comes from uncultured Hyphomicrobiales bacterium, assembly GCA_903932535.1. Lineage (GTDB taxonomy): Bacteria > Pseudomonadota > Alphaproteobacteria > Rhizobiales > Beijerinckiaceae > Roseiarcus. The sequence goes on from CAIZGR010000384.1 coordinate 3,678, forward strand.
CGTGCGATGAAAGAGGAGCAGCTCCTCTTCGAAGCCGGGCGGACCAGTCTCGCGCAGCAAACGAACGCGCTGGAACAGAACAAGGCGTATCTGCGCAGCGAGCTCGTCGCCTTGCAGCAGAAGAGCGCGACAAACGAAAAAGCCCTCGCCGCCATGCGGAAGGAACAGGAGCTTGTCGGCGACCTCGTGACCAGAGGACTGACCGCCGCGCCGCGGCAGCTCGAGCTGCAACAGAACGCCGCCCAGTTGGAAAACAATCAGACCGACATCGAGGTGGCGATCATGCGCGCCAACGAAGATATAGCGCGATTAGACCGTGAGATACTCGACCTGAGGGCCAAGTTCCGCAGGGACCTCTTGCTGGAATCCGCGGAAGTGCGGAACCGCCTCGCCGAGACGGACGAGAAGATCCGGACCGCCCGAGCGTTGATCGAGCAAGCGGAGCTGCGCGCGCCGACCCTCGTTCTGCCGAAAGCCGCATCTTACGAAAAACTGACTTATGTCCTGTCGCGGCGCGACAAGGACGGAAAGTCCGAGACCTTTCCCGCAGACGAAGGCGATCTCATTCAGCCCGGCGACGTGGTGCGTGTAATTCCCGCAAGCGCCGACGTCTCGACGTCACGCGGGCTTCGCGTCGCCAACTGATGCGTCCGCTCGCCTCGCCGCCTCGAAGCGCGCCGAAACCCGCGCGGAAGCGCTGAAGCCATGTCCTGGCCGGCCGCGCTGTTCTGGGCGATGATCGTTTCGGCGATGCTGTCGAACGGGCCAGCCCTCCTTTACCTGCTGCCCATATCGGGCGCGTTCCTTTCGCTGCAAATGTTGCCGGATTTCATCGGCGGCGCGAACCTGCTGCCCCCGACCGTGTGCGCCGCGGCCCTTGTGGCGAAGGTTGCTTTTCAGCGCGGGAACCTCGCGCGTGGCCTCGAGGCGGCGCTCGACCCGGCGCGCGCCGGTCTGTTCACCGCCTTTATCGTCTACGCCGCTTTGACCGCGTTCCTGCTTCCTCGCATCTTTGCGGGACTGATCCTGGTGATCCCCGCGTCGGCGTCGAACGACGCCGATTTATATGGCGGCCGTCTTTTGGCGCCGGGATTCGGAAACTTCAGCCAGTCCGCCTATCTTGTGATCTCCTACCTGACCGTCGTCGCTTTCTCCGTCATCGGCGCGCGTTCCGATGTCCGCCAGCACTACATGCAGGCGCTCGTGTGGGGCGCCCTTGTGGTGATCGCGACGGGCGTCGTCGACCTCCTTTTCTTCCACGCCGGCCTCTCAGAGCTTCTGCATCCATTTCGAACGGCGCAGTATACGCTCCTGACGGATGTCGCCGAGGGAGGAACAAAACGGGTCGTCGGACTGGCGCCGGAGGCTTCGAGCTACGGAACGCTTTGCGTCGCCACCGCCTCCGCGCTCCTGTTTCTGCGGCCGCTTTATCCGGCAGGCGGATGGCGTCTGGCTGCGACGGCGGCGTGCTTCGCCACCGTCGAGATGGCGTTGCTCTCGACGTCGTCGACCGCGATCGTCGGTCTCGGCGTGCTGGCGGGTCTGTTCGTGACCGACCTCGCCTACCGAAGCCTGTCCAATAGCGGTCCGGGTCGAAATCGCGTCCGCCGGGAATTTCGAGCTGTGGCGCTCATCGTCCTGGGAGCGATCGTCCTCGGTGCGTCGATGCCGGAACAAGTCGCCAAAATATCGGAACTGTTGAACGAATCCCTTATCAACAAAACCTATACGGATTCCTATTATACGCGCTCGCTGTGGACCCATGTCGGCTGGCGCGCCTTTCTCGACACGAGCGGACTCGGCGTCGGCGTGGGGTCGCTTCGCACGTCGAACTGGGCGGTCAACATTCTCGGGAGCACCGGCATTTTAGGCGCTTTGCTCCTGTTCGGCTTTCTGGCGCAGAAGCTCGGTACGACGAAAAGACGCCGGCCCGCGGAGGACGCCGTCTTTGCGCACGCTCTGAAGCTGGCGTTGATTCCGCCCCTCGCCATGAGCATGGTCAGCGCCACCACGACCGAAATCGGGATCGGGATGGCCGCGATCCTGGGGCTCCTTTCCAGCGATGACGCACGGCCGGTCGAACAGGAGAGCGCTGTGCGCCCCTCCCCACGCGGCGGGCGATTCGCGCTCCTCGGCAGGTCCGCGCCGACAGACCCGGACTCGGATTCGGGGCGCCCGCCCTGGGCGCCTCGGGCGCTGAGCCGCGCTCCCTCCGATTTACAAAGTGTTCGTCGGGCGGACGAAGGGACAGTGTTCAGCCGCCGAAAGGAGGCGCCATGACCACGCTACGTCAGTTTGTCGCGGAAAATGTCTACGGCAGGGTCTTCCATTCCCCGCACTGGAAGGTGGGCTGGCGCCGGCTCGACGAATCCGATCTCTGGGACACGCAGTCCATGACGGGAACGCGCTGGAACGTGCTGCCGAACCCGCGCGGCCGGTTCCTGACCGATCCGATCGCCATCGAGCGCGACGGCCTGCGCGGCGACAATTAAGTTGGCCGGTTCACCGACAATTATCTTGGCCGGTTGGGGCGTCCGCGATCGCCGCC
>CAIZGR010000385.1 GCA_903932535.1 uncultured Hyphomicrobiales bacterium
GCGACCGCGCCGCGCCCGCGCCCGCCGCCACGTCCGCCCTCAGCGGCGGCGGCGGGGCCATGCACGCCGGCGCCGCCTGCCCGCATCTCACGCCCTGCAAGCGCCACTGACGCCGCGCGACGATCCGCTGATTTTCGCGGCGGATCGCAAGCGGGATCGCGCAAGTGGCTGAAAAGGCTGGCGTCGGACATAACTCTTAATCAGCGGGTCCAAGGTTCGAGCCCTTGTGCGCCCACCAAGGAAATCAGATAGTTAGTGCGGAACAAAATCAGAACAGGCTGTCCGTGAGACGGGCCACGTCGCGTCGCAAAGTCGCACGTGCGACTTACAGGGCCTGCGCCAGGTCGAGGCGCGGCCCCCAGAACGGAACGGCGTCGAAATACTGCATGGCGGTCAAAATCAGTTCCGGGTTCACAACTTCACCCCCTGCGCCGCGATCCAGGCTTCCAGCTTGTCCAGGGCGGCGTTGGCCTGGCCTTCGTTGGCTTCCAGGTAGTGTTTCTTGATGGAGGCGATGGTCGTCGGGCTGTGGCCGGAGACGGCGACGATTTCGCTGTCGGTGGCGCCGGCGTTCGCCAGCCAGGTGATGGCGGTGTCGCGCAGGTCCATGAAATAGAAATCCTCCAGTCTCGGCTCGGTTTCGACGGCGCGGGCGCGGACCTCGGCGAAGCGGTGGCGGAAGGTGTCGGGCTGATAGGGCTTGCCGGTGCGCGGGTCCCAGACGAAGGTCTGCGGCGGGCGGCCGGCTTTGAGGCGGCGCTCCTTGGCCGCCAGCAGGCGGTGGCGCAGGGCGGCCAGCACCTTCATGCCGACGCGGGCGCCGGTCTTGTTCTGCTCCAGCGCGACGCGGCCCTGCTCGATCTGGCGCTCGCTCACCTGCAGGAGATCGCCCTGGCGCTGGCCGGTCAGCAGCGCGAGCAGGATGGCGTCGCCGATCGCCGGCTCCATCGCGTCGGCGGCGGCGACGAGGGCCTCGATCTCGGCGGGCGTGGCGACGCGCAAGCGCGGGTCCGGCGCCGGGAGCTTTAACCGCAGGAACGGATTGATCAGGTTCGCCTGCGGGCGGCGGTCGATGGCGGAGGAATAGGCCAAGCGCAGCACGGCGATGACGCCGTTGGCCATGTGCAGGCCCTTGGCCTCCCACAGGCGCTCGTGCAGGCCGAGCGCGACGGCGCGGCTGATGGCGGCGGCGGGCGACGTCCACAGCTCGGGGTCGAACGTCTGCACCGCGCGGGCCTTGACCTTGTAATCGCGCACGCTGGCGGGGGAGAGCGCGCCGGGCTGGCCGGCGTCGCGGAATTTGCGCAGCTTCCAGAGATCCTCGAAGATGTCTTCGAGCGTGGTCGCGCGCGGGCCGGCCGGCTGCGGCCGCGCGAGGGCGGCGCCGGCCTTGCGCGCCTCGATCTCCTCGGCCTTCTTCTCCATCCAGCGGCGGCTGGCGTCGAGATCGAGCCATTCGCCGGCGGCGGTCTTGAGGTCCTCGCCCTTGAACCCCAGCGCGCGCAAGGCCGGCCCCGGCGAAAACCGGGGCTTGCCGTCGCGCCACGCCACGCGCGGGATGTGAATGACCAGCTTCATGCGGCGCGAGGCTAGCATAGCTGGGACTTGGGCGGCACGGCCTCGATGCCGTCGTTCGCTTTCAGGCCGGTCATGACGCCGAGCTGCGCGCGCGTGGCGCGCAACAGGCAGCAGCTCGCGCAGGCGCAATTCGCCTCCTTGTCGATGGCGGTGAAGGCGATGGCGCCGAGGAACGGCGAGGAGGTGACGACGGCGGGCGTGCCGTCGCCGTTATCGGCGGTGAAGCGGCCGTCTTTCATTTGGTAGACGATGCGTTGATTGCTCATGCCTTGCTCCAGACGTGGTATTCGTCGTTGGATTGATCGTGGACGCAGACGGTGGGACGCTCACTCTGACGCAGAGCGGCGGCGTGGCGTTCGGCCTCGTCGGGCTCAAGGAATATCTTGTCGATCAGGAAGCCGCGCCTGTGCAGGGCTTCAACCAAACTCTGCGTTTCGCAGATCATCCGCGCCTCCAGACATAGACGGCCTCGGTGTCGTCTTCCTCGACGATCTGGGCTTCGTAGGCGTGGCGCTCGAGCGTGGCGACGCGTTCGCTGGCGGCGATCAGGCGCGACGCGAGTGTCGCGCCCTCGAATGTGCTGTCGAGCGTCCAGCCGAGGCGGTGGCCGCGCGCGGCGTCGGCGACGAGGGATTGCAGGCGATCGAGGCCCATCACGCGGACCTCCCGGCGTAGCGGGTTTCGAGATAGGCGCGATGGTCGGCGATGTAGCCGGCCTGGGTCGCGTTGGGGCCGCCGGCGCGGCCGCCGGCGGCGATCCAGTCGGAGACCTGCCGGGCGCTCCAGCGCGCGCACAAGCCGGGCAGCGGACGCGGGAAGCCGATGGCCTCCAGCGCGCGGCGGCGGTGGCGGAAATGGTGGATCGAAAGAGAGAGCGCGCGCGCCACCTCGGGCGCGGTCATGGTGAGCGGGTCGGACATGGTCCCCTCCTCAACCCCCGACGCGGGGGTGATTTGGGGATCGTAAAATATTTTACCGTCAAACCGCAATCAAAAAATTTACCGTAACAAAAAAATTTACGGTGCATTTCTGCGTATGCCATCCATGAATGTGCGATTGGTTTCGGCCATACCCTCGTTGGGATAGCCAAGTCGCTCCTGCCAAATGGCATAGGCAAACATGTCGAGCGTCTGTGTGAAGCTTTCGAGCCTCGGCCGGTTGTCCCATTCCGCCATCATCCACGCGTGACGGACAGCCGCCCGGATCAGCGGCCAGTCGAGCGCACGGCGCGGAATTCCTTTAGCAATAAGGGCTTGTGCGAGGTAATACCTGCCGGAAATGCGCGGGAACAGAAACCCCAGCGCTCGCACAGAAATAGCACGGACCGCACTGGCCAGAAGCAGGCCGCCCGCCACGCCGAGCGCGACGGAAACGGCGAGCTTCACGCGGCGCGCGCCTGTCGCGCGCGCAGGCTGGCGACGACCACGCCCTTAATGTCCACCAGGTGCTTGTCGAGTACGAGCGGGCGGCGCAATCGCGCGTCAAACGTGGCGCTGACAAGGTAGGGCGGCTCATAGACGCGGAACACCGTGTCGGCGAGAGCGCGAGCATAATCGTAAATCTGGGCGCAAACGACGTCGCCCGGCTGCGGCCCGGCGTTGAGATCAACGATCATGGTGTCGCCGGGCTGGAAGCCCGCGCATTCGAGTGCGCGACTTTCCAGCCGATAGGCTGTGATCGAGTTGCTATCGCCGACCACGGCCCGCACCATCTGGCCTTCTTCGCCTGTACGCGATTGAAAAGGCGCGCTTTCGGGCTCGCGCGGACTACCGACGCGCGGCGCAGGCCCAAACCGAAGGCCCGTCGCCTCCGTGATTGACGCAATCGTGCGGGCCGACAGGGCGTGCTTCGTCGCGGCGTTGTTTAGAAAGACTGTGAGCGTAGGGGGCGCCAGCCCCGCTTTTTTTGCGAGAGCGCCGGGAGATAGCCCCGTCTTCGACAAAACGTCGCGTAACCAGGCTCGCTGCTCTTCGCGCGGGTCGCTCATTCACGCACGCATAACACTGGATAACCCCGAAGAGGGTGCTTGACAGTTTACGTAAAATATTTGATTGTCAAACCGGGTGATTTGCGCCCCGGTCGAGGCCACGATGAACTTTTCGTTAATAGACGCCGAACGGACCCGGGCGGGTCTGTCGATCGCCGAATTGTCCCGGCGGGCGGGCGTCGCCTACTCGACCTATTGGTTCATCCGCGAGGGCAAGGTGAAGCCGCAGGCTTCGACGCTCAAGCGATACGCCGAGGCGTTGCAGGGGCGGCCCCGTCCGAAGGTCAAGGACGTGCGGGCGCGCGATCCTTTCATCTGCTCCACCTATCGCGGCTATCTGGCTCTCATCGCCGACCGGCTCGGGTTCGACCCGCTCCGGGTGGTCGAGCGGCCGAAGGCGCGGGCGTTCTGGCGGGTGCGCGCGCTCGCGCTCAACGCCACCAGCGTGCTGCACGACGTGGGCGCCGCCGAGCTCGGCCGCGCCATCGGCGAAAGCAAGCAAATCGTTCACTGGAACCTGCGTCAGGCCGAGGACATGCGCGACGATCCGAAGATCGACGCGCTCATGCGCGAGGCCGCGCGGCTCATCGCGGAGAAGGACGAATGAGCATCGAAATCGTGGATCAAATTCCGGCTTTCCTCGAAGGGGCGCCGCCCAAGCTGGTCGGCATCGACGGCGAGGGGCGGTTCGGCCTCGTCAACGTGCAGGCCTCGGCGGTCAAGGTCGAGGGGCGGATCGTCAAGTTGCCTGCGCCGATGACGCTGTCGGAGGCCATCGGCTTTGCGCGCGAATGCGTGGCGGGCGCGCCGCGCGCGCAGACGCAGCCGGGCGGCGTGACGCAACTCGCCGTCGCCGTGCTCGCCATCGCGGCGAAGCTCGGGCGCGTGGCGATGGACAGCGAAGAGGTCGCCGGCGTGGCCGGGGCCTTCGCCGACGAGGCGCGGCGGCTGCTGCTGCTGGCGCGGGACCTGCTCGACACCTATCGGAACGTGATCGACAGCGTCGCGGCCATCGCGCTGATCGCCGAGATCGACGCGTTCGTCGGCGAGCAACCCAAGGCCGCCGCCGAATGAGCCTCTCGGTCGGCGATCTCAAGGCGATGGCGGCGCCGATGGCGCTGGATTTCGCGCGCGAGCTGGCGCCGGGCGGGCATGTCTCGGGGACCTATTATCTCACGAAATCGCCGCTGCGGGCCGACCGCAAGGCGGGGTCGTTCGCGATCTGGATCAAGGGGCCGGCGGCGGGCGCGTGGAAGGATTTCGCGGCCGACGAAAAGGGCGATCTGATCGATCTGATCGCCGAGGCGCGCTATGGCGGGCGCGCGCGCGACCAGCGCGGCGCGGCGATCAAATGGCTGCGCCACAGGCTCGGCGTCGCCAGCGCCTCGCCCAAGGAATTGACGATCGCCCGCGCGCGGGCCAAGGCGGCGCAGCGCGACCGCGAGGCGCGCGAGCAGCAGGCGCGCGAGGCGAAAAGCCGGCGCGCGTTCGACCTCTGGCTGTCGGGCCAGCCGATGGGCGGCACGCTCGGCGAGGCCTATCTGCGCGCGCGCGGGGTCGAGGCGGGGCAAATCCCCAATCTTTCCGCCACGTTCCGGTTCGTGCCCCGGCTCGATTACTGGCGCGGCGGCTGCGCGCCGCATAGCGGGCCGGCGATCCTCGGGCGTTACCGCCGGATCGACGGACGGCCGGCGGGCTCGATCCACGGCACGTGGCTCTCCGCCGACGGGCGCGACAAGGCGGACCTGGACCCGCCCAAGCTGTCGCTCGGCGAATACAAGGGCGCGTTCCTCCCCATCTGCAAGGGCGAGACGGGGGCGGAAGTGTGGGAAGGGGCTGCGCCGGCGCCGCTCGTCGTCACCGAGGGGCCGGAGGATGCGTGGACAGAGGCGTTCGCCGCGCCGCATCTGCGCGTCTGGGCGGCGGGCTCCCTCTCCAACATCGGCAATCTGCCGTGGTCGCCGTCGATCTCGGCCTATCTCGTGGTGCGACAGAACGATTGGGACACGCCGGCGGCTGTGAGGGCGTTCGAGCGCGCGATCGCCGCGCTGGAGCGCCACGGCGTGCCCGTCGAGCCCATCGGCGTCGGCGCGGGCAAGGACCCCAACGACCAGCTGAGGAGACGGTCGGCATGAAAGCGGAATTCCACATGGAGGGCGAGCCGCCGAGGCTCGTCTGTTCGTTCACGATCGAAAGCGAGGCGGATGCGATCAAGGCGGTCGAGGCGATCGCGGTCGCCAGCGAGATCGTCTGGCCGGGCATCGTGTTCGGGGCGGAGAGCGAGGCGGAGGCGAAGTGCGGCGCGGCGAAGGACTACACCAAGGCGCCGAAGCCGGACAAGCTCAACGGCCGGGTGCTGGACGCGGCGCGGCGGCTGAAAACGACCGACGCGGTCGCCATCGCCGACGCGCTCGACATCACCAGCGGCATGGCGGCGCGCATGCTCGGGATGCTGCGCAAAGGCGGCCACCTGAGGGGGCTGGAATGAAGCGCGGGCAGGCGGCGCGGCCGGAGACGGTCGCCAACATGCGCGTGGCGCAGGCCAAGCGCTTCGCCGAAGCGCCGGGCGTGGAAGTGCCGGCCTGGGTGCCCGACGATCTCATCGGCGAATTTCTGCAGCGCGCGCGGCTCTACGGCGAGGAAAAGGCGGCGTCTTTCGTGCGCGCGCTGAAGCGCGGCCTGCCGGTTTAACAGGGGACGGACATGATCGAAGAGCAGGATCTGGAGCATCTGTTGCTGCATTTCGCCAAGGAGCTGGCGGAGATCGCGACCTGGCCGGATGGGTCGCTGTTCGGCGACGACATTTTCGCGCTGATCGTCGGGCCGAACGCGCCGCGCGCGCTCAATTTGGCCAGGGTCTATCCTTCGCTGACGGGGCCGAAATTGCGGCGCGCGCTGGCGCAGCAGGGCGCGCTCGGCGTCGATGGCGACAGCGAAGTGACGGCGGCGGTCGCCGGGTTCTTCGACCTCTGGGCGCGGCTGCTGACGGCTTTCGCCCGGCCGGCCGCGCGCGAGGACGCGGAGCCGCGCGTCGTCACCGTGGCGGCTCAGGCCCCGCGAAAGCTGCGCGACACGATCTTCGAGGGCAATGCGGGGCGGCTCGGCGATCTGGCGGCGCGGATCGGCGAGAAGACCGGCGGACAGGACCTGTCGCCGGGCCAGCCGACGTCCACGGCGCAATATCAGCCGCAGATGGCCGGCGAGGCCGCGCCGATGTCGCCGGCGGAGCGCGCGGCCCTCGCCGGCTATCCCTTTTCCACGCCCGAGCGCGACGTCGCCGAGACGCTCGCGCGGCTCGGCGGCGCGCCGGAGATGGCGCCGGCGCAGAAGCTGCGCGTGCCCTATCGCGACGATGGCAAGGACCGTCACGGGTCCGTGTTCATCTCGCGGCCTGCCCGCCTCGCCGCCAATGCGCCGCCGGCGTTGCGCGCGGCGAGCGACGACGCGGGGCCGGAAGTTTCCTCGCCGGCCACCTCCGCCGACGAGGAGTAGGCCGGCGGGGCGACGCGGGTTTCCTCCCTCCCGCATCGGGCCTCGCCCCGCCGGCCCTTTTTATTCGTTGCCAGGTTCTTCTTATCCGTTGCGTGTGGCGTCGCGTCCCTTTTCGGAGCCTTGACCCATGCCGACCGAAGCCGAAGCCGCCGAGGCGCGCCGCGACATCGAGCGGCGCATCGCGCGCGAGCGGGGAGCGACCGCCTCGCCGGCCGCCGCCGCCCTCGCCCATCTGGAGCCTTTCCCCATGCCGACCCCCGATCCCGACGACCTGCCGATCGCCGCCGCCGCCGCCGC
>CAIZGR010000386.1 GCA_903932535.1 uncultured Hyphomicrobiales bacterium
AGGGTCGCAAACAGTCCGCGGACGCCGCCGGCGCCCTAGAGGCGCAGGCGGCGCTCGGCGTAGGCGTAGAGCTGACGCCAGAACAGGCGGTTGACCAGGGTGACGAACAGCGACATCATCGCGACGCCGAGCACGATCTTGGGGAAGTCGCCCTTGTCGGTCGCTTCCGCGATGTACGATCCGACGCCCTGGGCCTCGACCGTGTGGTCCTTCCACTTGACCCATTCGGCGACGATCGAGGCGTTCCACGAGCCGCCGGAGGCGGTGATCGCGCCGGTCAGGTAGTAGGGCGCCACGCCGGGCAGCATCACCTGAACCCACCAGCGCCACCCCTTGATGTGGAAGTTGTTGGCCGCCTCCCTGAGGTCGTTGGGGAAGGCCGCCGCGCCGCCGATCACGTTGAACACGATATACCATTGCGTGCCGAAGATGATCAGGAAGCTCAGCCAGATGTTGGGGTTGAGATTGTAGTAGAGGATCAGGCTCACGGTCGCGCCGAACAGCAGGTTGACCGGAAACACCGCGAGGAACTGGGCGATCGGCTGCAGTCCTTCCGCGAGATGCGGTCTGAGGCCGACCCATATGCTGATCGGCACCCAGATCACCGACGCGAGCAGAATCAACAGGAAGACACGGACGAGCGTGTAGAAGGTCAGGACGAAGACATGCGCGACCTCCTCCCAGCCGACCTCGGTGGCGATGTACTGGACGGTGAGCCAGCCCGCATAAACGGCGACGGCCAGAACCACGACGATCCAGAGCGCGTCGAGGATGCGGGAGGGCGGCTGGTTCGACTTCGTCGCCGCCGGCAGCAGGCGCGGAATGCGGATCGGCAGGAGGCTGAAGCTCCGCAAGCTCGCGAACACCGGCCGGAACCCCATGCGCAGCCAGCGGGTGCGTTGCAGCAGGTTGAGCACCCAGGAAGTCGAGATCTCCTGACCGGCCGACAGCTCGACCCGGAACTTGTCCGCCCAGGCCACGATCGGCCGGAACAGGAGCTGATCGTAGAGAAGAATGACGATCGCCATGGTCAGGATGGCCGCGCCGATCGCCGACCAGTTCCCTTCGTTGTTCGCCTTGGCGATGTAGGAGCCGACGCCGGGGAGGGTGATCGTGGTGTCGCCGACGGTGATCGCCTCGGAGGCGACCACGAAGAACCAGCCCCCCGACATCGACATCATCGTGTTCCAGATCAGGCCCGGCATCGCGAACGGGGCCTCGAGCTGCCAGAACTTCTGCCAGCCGGTGAGGCGGAAGCCGCGCGCCACCTCGTCGAGGTCGGGCGGCACGGTGCGCAGCGATTGATAGAACGAGAAGGCCATATTCCAGGCTTGGCTGGTGAAGATGGCGAAGATCGCCGCCAGCTCGGCGCCGAGCGTGTTGCCGGGGAAGAGGCCGAGGAAGAACGTGACGGTGAAGGACAGGAAGCCCAGAATCGGCACCGACTGGAGGATGTCGAGGATGGGGATCAGCACCATCTCCCACCGGCGGCTCTTGGCCGCGAGCGTCGCGTAGGTGAACGTGAACACGAGCGAGAAGAACAGCGCCGCGAACATCCGAAGCGCGGTGCGGAGCGCGTAATACGGCAGATTGCCGTAACCGAGCGCAATGACGTCCTCCTTCGGCGCGGGCAGGGGCGCCGAGATGCCGTGGTAGCTCTGCGCGATCGCGGTCAGCACCGCCATGATCGCGGCGAAGGCGATCAGGTCCCACTGATTCGGCAAAACCCGCCGCCCCGCGGAGGCGATGGTGTTGAACATGGGCAGGGTTCCCCTTGACGCCGAAGAGCAGGACGTTCGAAGCTGATTCGGCACGGATCAACACATTGTTCCCATTGCGAAAGCAATGGGGTAAGCGCCTGCCCGCCCGAATTGGCCCCGGCGGAGGGTTGACGGACGGATATGACAGTGTGACGACAGAAGGCGGCGCGGCCCGCAAAGACGGTTGCCCTATGGGGTGGGCTCGGCCGCCGGCAGCTTCCAGGCGCCGCTCAGGAGCGCGGCGCGGGGCCGATAGAGGCGCGCGAGGTAGCTCCAGTCGGGCGGGGTCGGCAGGCAATTGGCGACACGGCCGTCGCAGCCGCCGAACTGGATGACGACCGCGCCGCCCGGACTCGCGACGGCCGCGACGGAATTGACCGTGTAGGCCTTCTGCGGGTTCGGCGCGAACCGCCCGTCGGCGTCGTACACGCTCACCGACCAGAAGCCGTCGACCGGAACGTCCTTCAGCGTCAGGCGATGGACGGTGAGTCCGTCGTTGCGCTCCGGGACGACGTCGACGAACAGGGCGTCCGCTTCGGGCAAGCCGCCCCACGCCGCGCCAGCGCCGATGAGGCGCCGCACCGGATCGCCGGCGCCGCGCGCGCCGAACAGGCCCCTCGTGTCCGGCAGCGTCTCGGCGAGGACCATCAGACCCGTGCGCACGTCGACTTGGCTCGCCGCCTCCCAGTTGGGGACGGAGAACCCGCCCGGCCCGCCGGGCTGGTCGATCCTGATCGCGTTCTGAAGGGCGCGGACGGCTTCGACGTCCTTCGGATCGGCGGCATCGACGAAGATGCGCACCGCCGCCAGCGCATAACGCGACCCGATCGCGGCCCGGGTCAGCGTCGTCGCGCCCGGCGCATAGACGACCTCGGGGGTGTCGGCGTCCTCGTCGACGATCTGCATCGAGAAAAAGCGCTTGCCCGGGTCCGGCAGCGTGATCGTGACCGGCCCGGCGTCGAGATCGAACACCGCCGCCGAATAAAGCGTGTCGCGGTTCATCCGGATCACGCCCTGGTGGTCCAGCGCGACCGCGTCGCGGCGGTGGACGAACTTGCCGAGTCCGCCCTCCTTGACCACGGCGGCGAAATTGAGATCCGATTCGGCTCGCGGGAAATTTTCGGGGGTGACGGGGACTGGCGGGGACGGCGCCGGCTTGGGCGGCGCGGGCGCCTGCGCCCGGGGAGCCGGCGGCGCCGTCTGCCCGGCCTCAGCCGGCGCGGCGACGACGAAGGCGAACGCGAGAATGAACGGAGCGTGTCTCATCCCACCCATCATGCGCGATTCGCAAACCCGGCGCCTACCGCGGAGCGGCGAAAGGCCGCGTCCGCTTCGTTAGCGGCATTTCCTGTCGATTGCGCGAATGCGCGCGACCGCCTTGGGCTTCGTCGTCGCGAGGAGCCCGCAGGGGGATGCGGCAATCCAGGGCAAGGTCGGCGCCTTACGTTCTTCTGGATCGCCACGCCGCTTCGCAGCTCGTGATGACGGACGAAACGGCGATGCTCGGCTTACGCCGCCATGTCGCGCTGCGCCGCCCCTTGAACCGGACGCGCCGAAGGCCCACGATACGGCGGGAAAACAGCGAAGGCGGCTCCCGACGTGCAGCGCGAAAAGACGACCTGGAGCGTGCGCCACCTGACGACCTATCGCTACGCGCGGCCGGTGGAGCTCGGCGAGCACCGCCTGATGCTGCGTCCGCGCGACGGCCACGACCAGCGGCTCGTGCGATCGGAGCTGGTGATCGAGCCGGAGCCGGTCCGCCTGCGCTGGCTCTACGACGCCCTCGACAATTGCGTGGCGCTGGCCACGTTCGCCGGGCCGACGATGGCGCTCGCCGTCGAGAGCCGGTTTACCGTCGACCGGACGGAGGACGATTCGCCCGGCGGCGAGATCGATCCGCGCGCGCGGCATTTTCCGTTTTCCTATCTTCCCGACGAGCTGCCCGACGTCTCGCGGTCGATCGAGCGGCTCTACGTCGACCCCGGCGGCGACCTCGAACGATGGGCGAACCAGTTCGTCAACGCCGGCGGGCCGACCCAGACCGGCAACCTGCTCATGACGATGACCTACGCGATCAAGGAAGGCTTCGCCTACGAGCGGCGCGAGGAGGCGGGCGTGCAGCCGCCGTGGGTGACGCTCGACCGGCGCAAGGGGAGCTGCCGCGACTTCGCGGTGCTGATGATGGAGGCCGCCCGCGCCCTCGGCGTCGCCGCCCGGTTCGTCTCCGGCTACATCTATTCGCCCAGCGGCGCCGGCGAGCCCGAGCGGCTCGGCGGCGGGGCGACGCATGCCTGGGTCCAGGTCTATCTGCCCGGCGCGGGCTGGATCGAGTTCGACCCGACCAACGGCCTGATCGGCGGCAAGGATCTCATCCGGGTGGCGGTGGCCCGGGTTCCGTCCCAGGCCGCGCCGCTCACCGGCACCTATTACGGCAGTCTGGAGGACGAGCTCGGAATGGAGGTGGCCGTCGCGGTGACGCAGCAAGAGTGAGGGGCGGGCGGTTGCCGGCGCTCCCAAACGAGGGTAAATAAAGGAACAATGGAAACGGAGGTTTACGGAAAGCAATCTTTGTGTGGACGTAAGTCGTGATCATTAACCCGTCTTCGCGGATTCGACCTCGGTCCAAGCTATTTTCGGCCGACGTGGACCGACTAAGCGGTTGACTTTGCACGTCTCGACCTTTCGAAACGCGCCAAAAACCGCTGTAGTGAAGACCTGACACGGTCTCGTCGGATTCCCAGAGACGACGAATCGTGTCACAGTTCGCTGAGCGGCGATTTTTGCATTCGCATAGGGCCTCGAGGCGACTTTGCCAGCACTTCGGCCTTCTCAACCTATATCTGCTGCCCGCGACTCCCGCCCCCCTTCTTGTAGTGAAGACCTTTTCGGTCAAGCTATTGTTTTCATTGGACCTGGAGGTCGGAAAACAGCCCAATCCGCGAAGACGGGTTAAGGTGTGGAGGGTCCCGCTCTGTTTTGACCAACGGAGCGAGCGAAATGACGAAGTCACGCAAGAAGTTTGACGCGGCGTTCAAGGCGAAGGTGGCGTTGGAGGCGCTTCGGGAGGATGCGACGGTTCCCGAGCTCGCCAAGCGGCATGACGTGCATCCGAACCAGATCTACGCGTGGAAGAGGCAGGTTCAGGACAATGTCGCGAGCCTGTTTGCGCGCGGCGCGAGCACGAGCGGAGAGGGCGAGGAGGAGCGTGAGCGGGAGGCGGCCAAGCTCTACGCCAAGATCGGCCAGCTGACGGTCGAACGGGATTTCTTGGCCAGGAGGCCAGGGCGATGAGCGCGCCGGAGAGGCGCGCGAGGGTGGAGCGCCCGGCGGCGGAGGTGTCGGTCCGCCGGCAATGCGCGCTGCTGAATGTGGCGCGCTCGGGGGTCTATCGCCCCGAGCCGGAGCCAGGGGCGGACGATCCTCGGGTCAAGCCCGAGGACAAGCCTCGGCGTTGATGCGGCGGATCGACGAACTGAGAGCTTTGACCAAGTCGGCCCGGTCCGCTGCGCTGAGAAAATTGCCGCTCGCCTGCCTGCCGCGATTGGAATCAATCCTGTTGACTCCGTCGAGCGATTTCTGAAAGGTTCTGAAAACTCGCTATGTTGTCTGGCGCAGGCGTCGATCGCCTTCTTCGTCCGGCCGTGGAGGTCGTCCCATGACTGAACCGAAGCGCGGCGTCTGCGTGGTGGTCGGGGCGGGCGACGGCCTCGGCGCGTCGGTGGCGCGCGCCTTCGCCTGCGACGGGCTCGCCGCCGTCGTCACCCGCCGCCCGAGTCACTTCGCCGAGGTGCAGGCGCTCGCCGAAAGCATCCGCGCCGGGGGCGGCGAGGCGCACGCCTTCGGGCTCGACGCGCGTAAGGAGGCCGAGGTGGTCGCCTTTTTCGACGAGGTCGAGCGAACCGTCGGGCCGATCGAGGTCCTGGTCTTCAACATCGGCGCCAACGTGCGCTTCCCCGTCGTCGAGACGACGGCGCAGGTCTATGCGAAGGTGTGGGAGATGGCGGCCTTCGCGGGCTTCCTCGCCGGGCGCGAGGCGGCGCGGGTCATGGCGCCGCGGGGCAGGGGGACGATGCTGTTCACCGGCGCGACCGCGAGCCTGCGCGGCGGCTCGGGCTTCTCCGCTTTCTCCGGCGCGAAGCACGCGCTGCGCGCGCTCGCACAAAGCCTTGCGCGCGAGCTGGGGCCGAAGGGCGTCCACGTCGCCCATATCGTGATCGACGGGGCGATCGACGGCGCCTTCATCCGCGGCCTGATGCCCGACGCGGCCGAAAAGCGCGCCCGCGAGGAAATCCTGATCCCCGACGCGATCGCCAAGAACTATGTCTGGCTGCACCGACAGGAACGGAGCGCCTGGACGTTCGAAATGGACCTGAGGCCGTGGACGGAGCTTTGGTGATGACGCCTGCAATCGAATTCATCTTCGACTTCGCCAGCCCCAACGCCTATTTCGCTTATCGCGCGCTGCCGCCGATCCTCGCGCGCACCGGGGCGCGGCTCGACATAAATCCCTGCCTGCTCGGCGGCATCTTCGTGGCGACCGGCAACAAGGCGCCGTTCGTCGCCTTCTCGGCGATCAAGGGCAAGTTCGAGTACGAGCTCCTGGAGATCAAGCGCTTCGTCCACAAGCACAAGCTCGACCGCTACAGCCTGAACCCCAATTTCCCGGTCAACTCGCTGATGCTGATGCGCGGCTACGTCGCCGCCTGCGAAGCCGGCGCCGGGCCGGCCTATCTCGAGATGGGCCTCGAGGGCATGTGGGAAAAGGGCCTCAAGCTCGACGACCGGGACGAGCTGAGGGACGCCATCGACGCCGCCGGCCTCGACGGGGCGAGCCTGCTCGCCGCCTCCAAGAGCGAGCCGGTCAAGCGGAAGCTCGCCGACAACACCGCCGCCGCGGTCGAGCGCGGCGTCTTCGGCGTGCCGACGTTCTTCGTCGGCTCGGAGATGTTCTTCGGCAAGGAGCGGCTCGGGCAGGTCGAGGAGGCTGTCGAGGCGGCGAAGGCGGGAGCCTGACGGTTCGAACGGGCGAGTCCTGTACGGAAATGCTCGGCCGCCGTCCCGACGAGATGATCGGCCGTCCGCTCGGGAAATTCTCGACGCGACCGCCGTAGATCCGGTTCCCTGGCGACCCCGTCCTCGGGCGTGCGGCCGTTCTGCGCCCTGTCGTTGTTCGGTCGACGTCGGCGGGACCTCGGGGACTCGGCGGCGCGCTGCCGGCTGGTTCCGCGCAGCGCAAAAAAAGTCCCCGGAGGTCCTGGGGCTCAATTCGCTGGGAATCGCGATGCGGGAACCGCCGAGGTCGTAGCCGTTGCAGCGAGCAGTCAGCCGTCCGACTCTCCAGCATCCGCCGGGCCGCTCGAGACCTCGACTTCCTGCCTACGTTCCGAGGCGCCGCGGACGCGGTTCAGGAGGGACAGGATCCTCCGGGCGCCGTCTTCGTCGCCGGCCCGGCCGACCGGCGGCCTCTGATTGGCTCGGTCGACGACGATCCACGATCCGTTTTCCGTGCGCTCGATGGAATACCGGTACTCGTCCGGCAGCGCAGAATTTTCCGCTCTCACGCCAGCCTCCGCGCCCATTCCTGACCGGCGTCGCCGGCTGGCGTCCGGCGCGGCAGAGGCCCTTCCGCGTGGACAAGGTCGAGACGGTCGTCGTCGCCGCTTCGCGCCGAGGCGTCGGGCGACGGTTGCCTCTCGGACATGCCGGCGCGATCCCTGTCCCGATCGATTTCCGTTATGCGCATTCGCATCCCCCGTCCCATTCGGCCCTGTCGACGACCGCGTCGCCGCGATCGACGATCGCGGCTGCAAAGAGCGCCGTGGCGCCTGTTTTCCCCGGATGAAGATGTTTCGTCGCTCGGGGATATAGGCGACTCCCGCGCCGGAGGACAGCCTCATGGAATACGCACATCCGAGCAGGACTCGACGAAGGCGCGCACCGCGCCGGCGTCACGCCGCCGCGACGTCGGTCTGCGAGAAATCGTCGCCCTTGAACAGCAGCGGCTCGCGGGTCGCCTTGGCGAGCGCACAGGCGAAGCAGTCGCCGAAATTCAGGCTCGCGGGATGCCCGCTGCCTTTGCCGAAGTCGCGGTAGGCGGCGCGGGCGATCTCGGCCTGAGCGTGCGTGACGGGCTCGATGACGACGGCGGCGCCGGCGATCAGATCGTCGAGACGGCGAGACAGAACCGGGTTCCGATTGGCGTCGACGACAATCGCGGCTTCGAGATAATTGGCGGCGGACATGCGCTTGGGTTCTTGCTCGACCATGAGCGCACGCAAGAGGCGTTGTCCCTCCGGCTCTTCCTTGAGTATGGCGACGATGGCCGAGGAATCGACGATCATTTCGGCAGGCCAAGTTCGTCGTAAAGCAGATCGCCGTGTTCTGCGGAGAGATAGGGCTCGCGCCAAAGATGCCGGCTGCCTGCTACGAGAGCCTCGAGCCTCCCGTAAAGCGCTTCGTCGAAGCCTCGAGGCTGTTCCATTCGCTGGAGCCGCTCGCGCAGCGCCGTCGTCACCGCCTCGGTCAGCGTCTCGCCCGTGAGTTTCGCAACGCGCTCTGCGAGCGCGTGGGTTTCCGGGTTCTCGATGTTGAGGGACATGTCCACCCTCTCTCGTCTCGCCTTCTACCTTACAGCGCGGGAAGCAGGCCGGGAAGGCGCGCCTGCGCCGAAGCCGCTACCCGCGCAACTTCTCGTGGGCCATCGCGGCGCGGAGGAAATAGAACAGCCCCGCGAGCGCGCAGAGGACAAAAAGCGCCTGGAGCCCGTGGGTGATGAACTCGCCGAGGCCGAACAGGCCGCCGATCGCCCAGCCGGCCGCGGCGCCGGCCCCGATCAGCTCGGCGCCCACGAGAATCGCCACGCTGACCAGCGTCGAGACGTTGAGCCAGTTGATCGGTTTCACCGGCGCGGCTGCGGCCAAAGCCTTGTCTCCTCTTATCCGTCAGCGCGGGCCGTAGACCATGTCGCAACTGGGCGCAAGTGTCGCGGGGAAAGGCGTTGCCGGGCGCGTTTTCCCGAGGCACATTGGCGTTGCAAGGCTTCAGCCGATGTCCATCCTCGCCGAACGGTCCCGTCACGCCCGCGCCGCCCCGCACGAGCGCGGACATGCGCCGAAAGGGGGCGTCGGGCCGCTCGCGCTCGGGGCGCTCGGCGTCGTCTTCGGTTCGATCGGGACCTCGCCGCTCTACGCCATGGATCTCATCGCCCGGGTCGCGAAATTCCGGACGCCCGAGGACGCGATCGGCGCGTCTTCGCTGGCGATCTGGTCCCTCACGCTCGCCGTTGCGATCCAATATCCGTTGCTCGTGCTTCAAGCCCAGAACGACGGCGAAGGCGGGCTGTTCGCGCTTTACGGCCTGCTGCACGACCTCAGGGACCGGCGCGCCCGCGTGCTGCTCTGGGTGCTGATGGCGGGCGCCGGCCTCCTGATCGGGGACGGCATGATCACGCCCGCGATCAGCGTGCTCTCGGCGGTCGAGGGAATCGGCGTCGCGGCGCCCGGCCTGTCGTCCGCCGTGATCCCCGTCACCCTCGCGCTCCTGATCGCGCTTTTCATGGTTCAGTACAAAGGCTCCTCCGGCGTCGGTGCGGTGTTCGGGCCGATCGTGCTCATCTGGTTCGCCGTGATCGCCGCGCTCGGGGCGGCCGAGATCGCGGCGGCGCCGCAGGTTCTGGCCGCGTTCAATCCGGTCAGGGGCCTGGAGTTCCTCGGCCGGGCGAATCTCCACGGCGCGCTCCTGCTGCTCGGGGCGGTTATGCTGGTGATCGCCGGGGGCGAGGCGATGTACGCCGACCTCGGCCATTTCGGCGCGGCGCCGATCCGCCTCTCCTGGTATGCGGTCGTCTTCCCCGCGGTCGTTCTCAATTACCTCGGCCAATGCGCCTTCCTCCTCACGGGCGCGCCGGTCGCGGGCGACAAGCTGTTCTTCGCGCTGGCGCCGCATTGGCTCCTCATGCCGATGGTCGCGCTCGCGACCGCCGCCACCGTGATCGCCTCGCAGTCGCTGATCTCCGGCGCGTTCTCGCTCGTCTCGCAGGCGATCCGTCTCGGCCTGTTCCCGCGGCTCGACATCGAGCACACCCACCACGCCCACGAGGGGCAGGTCTACATTCCGGTGGTCAACTGGGCGCTGCTCCTGGGCTGCGTCGCGCTCGTCCTCGGCTTCGGCTCGAGCTCGGCGCTCGCCGCGGCCTACGGTCTCGCCGTCTCGGGGGTGATCGTCATCACCTCGATCGCGATGGTCCCGATCGCCCTGCGCCATTGGGGCTGGAGCCGGGCGCTGACCGCATTGGTCTGGGGTCCGCTGACGGCGCTCAACGCCGCCTTCTTCGCCGCGAGCCTCCTGAAGCTGCTCGAGGGCGGCTACGTGCCGATCGCGGTCGGCGCCTTCGCCTTCGCCATGATGGCGACTTGGCGCTGGGGCCGCAAGGCGACCTACGCCGCCCACAACGCCAAGGCGACGCTGACCATGTCCGAGGTCGTCACCCTGCACAAAGCGAGCCGGTATTTCCTCGAACGCAACGCGCTCATCATGTCGCCCCGCCCCTTGGGGGCGCTCGGCGACCGCGCGCCTTCGCTGATCCGCCTCATCGCCGAGCGCACCGGCATGCTGCCGCGCAACCTCATCTTCGTCGAGGTCGCCCACAAGAAGACCCCGTATATCCGCGGCAGCCGGTACCGGGTCACCGTGTTCGACCGCAGCGAGCAGAAGGGAAGCGTAATCGCCGTCGAGCTCGCCTTCGGCTTCCTCGAGGAGCCGGACGTCGAGAAGGCGCTCGAAGACCTCGCGCGCCACCAGGCGATCGACCTGCCGACCGACCCGCACAATTGGATCGTCCACGTCATGCAGGACCACCTCCTGCCGGCGCGCAGGAGCAACCTCCTCAAGCGCCTGCGGCTGAACCTGTTCCTGTTCCTTCGGGCGGTGTCGCGCCCGGCCTATTCCTACTACGGCCTCGGCGACGAGGTGCAGCTCACGATCGAGGTCATTCCGGTCCGGCTGCGGTGAGGGCGCGGAGCGCTGGACGGCGGCGACGGCTCCGTGATTGACTTGGCGATCATGCCCACTCCCGCTCCCGCGATCGTTGCGCTCGACCCCGACGCTCTCGGCCGAAACCTCGAACGGCTCGCCGAGATTTTGCACGCTTGCGTGCAGGAGGGCGCGAGCGTCGGTTTCGTGCTGCCGTTCACGATCGAGGAGGCGCGCGCCTATTGGCGGGAAAAAGTCGCGCCGCCCCACGCCGCCGGGACCCGGCTCGTGCTGGCAGCGACGGTCGACGGCGCGGTCGCCGGCACGGCGCAGCTCGATCTCGACGCCATGCCGAGCAAGCGCCATCACGCCGAGGTCTCCAAGGTGCTGGTCGATCCGCGCTTTCGCCGCGCCGGGCTCGCGCGGGCGCTGATGGCCGAGATCGAGCGGCGCGCGGCGGCGGCCGGGCGCTGGCTCCTGACGCTCGACACCGCCGGCGACGAGGCCTTCGCGCTTTACCGCTCGCTCGGCTACAGGCTCGCCGGAACGATCCCGCACTATGCGCGCGACGCCTTCGAGGCGCGCTGGGCGGCGACGCGGATAATGTACAAGGACTCGATGGGCTACTAGGGCCTCGTCGACACGGTCGCTGTCCGCGTCAGCCGCGATCGGCGATCGCGGCTACAACTGCCGTCTCGTCGGCGGCCTTGCGTCGAATCCAGGGCGCCAGGGCCGCGACCAGTCCCTTCAGCCGGAACGGCTTGGTGACGAAGCCGTTCATACCCGACGCGAGCGCCAGCTCGCGCTGGCTGGCCATGGCGCCAGCGGTGAGCGCGATCACCGGCAGGTCGGCGAGCCCGAGTTCTCGGCGGAGGCATCGCGTCGCCTCGAGGCCGTCCATCTCCGGCATCTGCACATCCATCAGGACACAGTCGAAATCGCTGGCGCGCGCCCGAAGAAACTCGATCGCAACCCGGCCGTTCTCCGCCGTCTCGCAGAGCGCGCCCTCCAGCGACAAGAGCTTGACCGCGACCTCCCGGTTGGTTTCTGTGTCGTCGACGACCAGAATCCGGACGCCGTCGAGCCGCTTCCCGTCATGCCCGTCGGCGGAGCGCGCCGCCTTCGCCGCCGGCTCCGCCGCCGCCTTGAAGGCGACGGCGAACCAGAACGCGCTGCCCTTGCCCTTCTCGCTCTCGACCCCGATCTCGCCGCCCATCAGCCCGACGAGCCGCTTGCTGATCGCGAGGCCGAGGCCCGTGCCCCCGAACCGGATCGAGGTCGTCCCGTCCGCCTGAACGAAAGGTTGGAACAGCTTGCCGATATGCTCCGGGGCGATGCCGATCCCGGTGTCGCGCACGGTGACGCGAATGCGCACGGACTCTGCCGAACGCTCGACCGCCTCGACAGAGATCGTCACTGCGCCTTCCAGCGTGAACTTGATCGCGTTCCCCACGAGATTGGTCAGGACTTGGCCCAGCCGGATCGCGTCGCCGAGCATCGTGGGCAGGCCGTCGGGCGGCGCTTCGAAATTGAGCGCGAGACCCTTGCGTTTCGCCGACGGCCCGAAGGTTTCCGCGACATTGCCCACGACCTCGGCGAGCGAGAACGGGATCTCGTTGAGCTCGAGCTGTCCCGCCTCGATCTTGGAGAGATCGAGGAGGTCGGTGAGCAGGACGAGCATGCTGCGCGCGGAGGAATCGAGCGTCCGGACGTAGCCGGCCTGTTCTTCGTCGCGCGCGCTGCGGGCCAGCAGCTCGGTCATGCCGACGATGGCGTTGAGGGGCGTGCGGATCTCGTGGCTGATGTTGGCGAGAAACTCGGACTTCGCCCGGTTCGCGGCTTCCGCCTGAGCCTTGGCCTCTTCCAGCGCGCGCAGGGCTTCGGTCTCGTCGGTGACGTCGTAGGTCACGCCGACCATGCGCATCGGCTTGCTTTCGGGGAGGCGCATCGGTCGGGCGAAGCTTCTCAGACGACGGACGTCTCCGTCCGGCCGGACGATGCGGAAGTCCTGGACCACGTCGCTCGCGCTTTCGACGGCGCGCCAGAGAGTCTCCAAGAAGAGGATCCGGTCTTCCGGATGCAACAAGGCGAAGCAGGCGTCGCGCGCGTTCTCGAAATCTCCTTCTTTGACTCCATAGATCTTCTGCGTCACGCGGTCCCAGAACAACACGCCGCTGCCGAGATCCCAATCCCAAACACCGATGACGCCGGCGGCGGCGGCGGTCTCCAGACGCTCCTTCGTCCGGCGCAGCTCGTTTTCAATCGTCTTGTAGCTCGTGACGTCCGAACAGGTCACCAGAAGGGAGCCGAAATCGAGCGGCACGAAACGCATCTCGATCCAGCGGCCGTTGACCAGTCTGCGCTCCTCTCGCCGGGCGGCGCGAAGCCCGCCCTCGGCGAAAAGCTGGTCGACCAATTCCTTCCAGGATGTCTCGTAACCGAAATCGCCACGATCGTAGAAACTCCAAACCTGATCGATCAGGCGGTCGGGTTTGCGGTCGAGCAAATCCCGAGGCAGATCGAGGATGCGCCCGTAATTCTCGTTGCGAAGGACGCAATCGAGGTTCGCGTCGAACATGGCGGCGCCATAGGGCGAAGAATCGAACACGGCTTGCAGCAGTTTCCGGCTCTCGGCGAGCGCCGCTTCGGCGCGCTTGCGCGCGCTGACGTCGCGCGCGGCGCTGTAGATATAAGTCTTTCCGCTCAGCTCGATCGCTCTGGCGCTGATCTCGACGTCGAAGACCGACCCGTCCTTCCGGCGGTGCTTGGTGTCGAACGTCAAGGGTTCGCCGCGCTGCGCGGCCGCGCGGAACAACGTCTCGAGCTCTCCCTCGCTCCTCTCGACGGCGTCGATGGCGGCGACGTTCAGGGTTCTGATCTCGTCGCGGCTGTAGCCGGTCATGTCCACGACGGACTGACTGAACTCGACGATGGCCCCGTCGAGATCGTTGACGTAAATGCCGTCGACGGCCGTGTCGAGGAGCGCCTTGAGGCGCTCCTCGTAGGCGAGCCGCGCCGAGATGTCGTGACCCTGCGCGATGAAATATCGGTCCCCTTCGGATTCGTTCGGCGCGACCGACGTCTCGACCTGAAGCGGAATATGTCGTCCATCCTTGTGCCGGTAGCGCCTGACGACCCGGTAGGCTTTCAGCTCGCCGTCTTTGAGACGCCGCATGTTTTCCGGATCGCGAAGCGCCTCCCCCGGCGCGATGACGCTCGAGATGTCCTGCGCCAACAGTTCGTCGCGCGTATAGCCGAGCAGATCGCAGGTTGCGGCGTTGACGTCGATGATGCGTCCGTCCTCGGTGAAGATCGCCATGGCGTTCGGGGCGCACGCCATGACGTCTCGGAACTTTCGCTCGCTGGCGGCCATGGCGCGGTTCTTCGCCTCGAGCTGTCTGTTGCTGCCGTTCAGACGCACGGCCGACGCGTGCAGCCGGCGCGCCATCCAGAGCGCGCCGATCGTCACCGCCAGGCACAGCAGGCCGAGTTCGATCGCCAGCCGGCGCCACGGTTGGTCCAGAGCATCCTTCGGTTGTCCGGCCGCGACGAGGAACGGCGCATGCGCCAGCTTCTGATAGGCGAACAGCCGCGCGACGCCGTCGATCGTCGAGACGAAGTCGTAGACGTCGTGGTCCTGTTCGGGATGCGCGCCGAGCTGGGCCTTCGTCCTTGCGGACAGCATGTCCGCGCCGATCGCGCCGCCGACCCCGCCGCCCGCGCCGGGCCCCTTGGCGTAGCGAGCGACCAGGACGCCGCCGTCGGTCCAGAGGGCGACGACGCCGCGATCGGCGTAATCGAGCGTCGAGAACGATTTCCCCAGGGCCTCGACCGGGACGCCGGCGCTCACGACGCCGAGGAAGGCGCCGTTCGCATCCTCCAGGCGCCGCGCGACAATGATCACTTGGTCGGGGGCGAATTTGGATTTGACGGGACCATCGAAGATCAGGCCGCGATCGCCGGCCTCCGCCCGTTTGAAAGACGCCCGGTCGGAAACGCTCGTCGCGCTCGATCCGGAAATGTATTCGCCGCTGCGCAGGATGAGCCGCCCGCTCTGATCGATCACCTGAACGCGCGCGACGATGGGATAGTCGGCGATTTCCTTTTTCATGTGCTCGGCGAGGCGCGTTTTGTCCTCCGGCCCGCTCCCGAGGCCATCGACATAGAGCCGCCCGATCGACTTCAGGAGCGCGTCGAGTTGTTCGAACGAACCCTCGACATTGTCGGCGACGAGCCTGGCGGTGTTGAGCGTCGCCCGACCGGCGGCGGCGTAGTCCGTCGCGCGGACCTCCAACACCACATAGGCCGACAGCAGCGCGAAGAGGAGCGCGACAAGCAGGGCCGAGCCGTAGAAACGGACGGGCGAAGGGCTCGCGACCGGCGTCCGCTTTCCGCGTGAACGCATCATCCGGATGAACGCCCGCAGCAGTCGTCTGGGCCTCGCACAGCGCGAGGGCCGTATCGGCGTAGACGTTACGGGCGGCAATCCGGCTCCTATATCCAATTCGACATCGACTTGAACATCGACCTCCGGGCGAGGGCTCTCTTCCAAGAGCCTATGTGGTCAAAGAGCGTCATGGCGGCTCGCCGGCCGCCTTGCGCTCGGTTGGAGGGCGCGCGTCTCGCGCCATGGGCGGCGAGACGCCGCCCCTCCGATTCCCCCAATGTCCCGTGGAGTCAAGGATGGCGCCTACTCCGCGCGTTGCCTCGCCGCCGAGGGCTCGCAGACGCGCGCTTCGGCGGCGTCGCGCCGAATCCAGGGCGCCAGGGCCGCGACCAGTCCCTTCAGCCGGAACGGCTTGGCGACGAAGCCGTTCATTCCCGACGCGAGCGCCAGCTCGCGCTGGCTGGCCATGGCGCCGG
>CAIZGR010000387.1 GCA_903932535.1 uncultured Hyphomicrobiales bacterium
ACGATCAGCCGGAAGCGCGCCCGCACGACGTCGAGCCTGACGCTCTCGTCCTGGCCGATCTTGACTCGCTCCTTGCCCTCGAACTCCGGCGGAACCTCGGGCTCCACGATTTCCTCGACCCGCTCCAGATGCGCGGGGAAACGGGGCTTGTCTTGCGAGGCGCGAGGCTTGGCGTTCGCCTTGGCGGCCAGCCGCGTCTCGACCGCCGCGAGCCCCGTCTCCACCTCTTCGAAGACGAAGCTCTGCTGCTCGGTCTCGTCGGCGCCGAGCTTTTCCGAACGCTTGCCGAAGCGGCCGCGCAGAAGCGTCTTCAGGATCGACGTCAGCCGCGCGATCTCCGCTTTCGCCGCCGCGGTCGTCTGCATGAGATCCGCGACCTTCGCTTGCAAGCTCAACGTCTCGGACTGCAAGGTCTCCGCTTCGGTCTTGTTGGCGGAAGCGTCCGCTTCGAAGCGTTCGGCGCGAGCCGTTGCTGCAAGCGCCAGCGCCTTGAGTTGCTCAACGTCGTCAGGAAGCTTGACGAATCGCTCGGTCATGCTTCGAACGGTAGCGTTTTCGCCGATGAAAGTCTCTAATTTTCTAACACTTTCAAAGCGACTGGCTCGCTTTCCCATCACCCAGCGCTCTGCGGCGCCCGCACGTCCACTGCGCGAACGCGCTTCCAGTCCAGCCCCTCGACCAAGGCCGTGGCCTGCGCGTAGCTGAGACGGATCTCGTGACTGCCGGCCGCCGGCCAGCAGAAATGCGAACGTTCCAGGCGCTTCGCAAACAGGCATAGACCCGAGCCGTCCCACCAAACGATCTTGATTCTGTCGGCTCTTTTCGCCCGGAAAACGTACACCGACCCGTCGAACGGATCGGCTCCGGCGTCCCGCACCAGGGAAACCAGTCCTTCCGCACCTCTGCGGAAATCCACCGCAGCCGCTCGCAACAGAATCCGCGCGCCCGGCGGGATCATGCCTCACGCACCACGCGAAGAAGACGACGAAGGTCGTCCTCCGCAATGTCCGCCTTCACGCGCACGAAAGACCCGCCGATCTCGATCTCCACGAGCCCCGCCTTTCCCGCGCTCGGCTCCAGCGATCTACGTCGGCCGACCTTCGGCCCGTTTCTTTGCGCGGCCCGCCGCCATCCAAAAAGCTGCGACGGAAGAATATCCAGCGAGCGCGCCAGCGCCGAGATATTCGCGCCAGGCTCCAGCGACGCCGCGACCGCCCGATCCTTGAACTCGTCGGACCAGCGTCGCCGCTCGGCGACCGGCGCCCCCTCGAGCCGTTCGGCTACGACCTCGATGAACTGGTTCGAGTTAGCTCTGGGCATAGGCGTAGACATAGATCTTGATATCCATGTCCATCCGCTACCATCCGCGCACCCCGCGCCGCCAGAACGGCGCCGGCTAAACGCTTACGACGCTTTTGGAAACGACGCCGTTCGAAGGCCTATGGCCAGAGGCCATCGCAGGCGAACGGATCGTCGAGAAATATCTCAACGACGAGCGACGCGAAGAACAGTCCCCGATCGCAATCCTGCGGCTGCT
>CAIZGR010000388.1 GCA_903932535.1 uncultured Hyphomicrobiales bacterium
AGACGCTGGCGTGTTCGGCGGGCTCGTCATGCGCCTCCGGGGCGGGCTGGACAGCCGCGGCGGGCTCGGGGGCGGCGTTGGTAGCCGCTGGCGCGGGGAAGGCGCTGGCAACCGCCGCACGCAGCGCGGCGCGCGCTTCCGCAAGCTCATGAGCAGAGGCGTCGCGGGAAATGCCCGCCAAGTTGAACGCCCCGCCGCCCCGAATCCAGTCGAGGCCGGTCGCGAGCGCGGCGTCGATCGTGCGGGCGATGTCTTCGTTCATCAGGGCGCTCCGTTGACTTGCGACAGGCCGTCGATCCGTCCGCCCGTTTGGGCGAGCCAGTCGCGGGCCGCGTCGGCGTTCATGTACTGTTTCGGCTCGGGCGGCTCGTAGCCCATGAAGGACGCGACGAGCCAGTGAACCGGGGGCCGTATCCGCCATTCGGCTTTGAACGCGGCCCAAAGTTCGAACGTCATCTGATCGAGCACCGCATCGGCCGTCCATCCGGTCGACGCGCATGCGCAGGCGATCAGTTCAGGCCATCCGATTTTCCCGCGTCGGGCGACGCCTCCGCGCCGCCCTTGGCATCGTCCTGCATCATGC
Source organism: uncultured Hyphomicrobiales bacterium (assembly GCA_903932535.1). Lineage (GTDB taxonomy): Bacteria > Pseudomonadota > Alphaproteobacteria > Rhizobiales > Beijerinckiaceae > Roseiarcus. The sequence continues at coordinate 584 of CAIZGR010000388.1, forward strand.
CGGCGGCGCGCGCCACGGCGGGGATCGCCCGCGCGAGGTCAAGCGACCCGAACGTGAGCGCGTCGAAATCCTCGCGCGTCAGGCCCGGTTCGGCATAGACGACGGCCTCGAAAACGGCTTGCGCCGCGCTGTCGAGATCGTCGGTCGACATGACGAGCACGCGCGTTCCCTCGCCGCGCGTCGCGGTGAAGAACCGGCCGAGACGCGGCTGCAGCGAGCGCACGACGCGCCAGGGCAGCGGCGGAATCGTCCACGTCCTGCCGCCGAGGGTGATAGCGTTTTCCATGCCTCCCCGCGCCTTACGAGATCTGCGGGAAGTTGAAATTCATCACGCTTCCGCCTGCCGTCGCGAATATCGAAAAGTCGATTTCGGGCATCATGTAGTCTTCCAGCTTGGCGGCGAGGCTGATTTTCGTCCCAAGGCACGAGAACAGGCGGACCGCGAACGGCGTCGCGGACGGCTGGTTGAGGTTCGTCCAGTAGTCAAGCTGGAACGTAGGATTGCTGCCGAGCGCCGTATTCGTCACCTGCAACTGCTGACCGCTCGCCGCCGACGAGAAGTTCGAGTAGTTGAACAGGAGATTGATATTCTCGTCAGAGACGTTGATCGTGTAGGTGCCGGTCGAGGCCGCGACCGAATACTGCCCGACCGTCGGCGCCGACGCCACGCGGACCAGCGGAATTCCGGTCGAGGCGTAGGTGACGCCGAGATCGACGATGCCGCCAGCTGCGTTCGTGACCACGACAGAGGTCGTTGCGACGTTGCGCGACTCGTTGAGATAGTAGTTGTCGCGTCCGGCCGTGAAGCTGCCGCCGAAGAAACAGGCGTTCCACGCCATGCCCGAAAGCGTCGCCGCCTTGATCTTGCCGGTGGCCTTGATCGTGCCGCGGGTGGCGACGAGCGGATACTGGTTCTGGCCGTAAAGCAGCTTTTCAGTGCCCGACAGGTCGATGCTCAGTTCCTGCGAATAGCCGACGTTGACCGCATAGGGGGTGGTCGTATCGGTGCGCGTGACCATCACGACGCCGGGGCCGAAGACTGCGAAGGGGGAAGACATGGGGAGGCTCCTGATTAGGGGATGGTGATCTCGATCGGGATGATGGCGAGCCCTTTGCCGGTCTTGTCGCCGGGCGCCTTGACGACCTGTCCTTTGATGACGACCGACGAGACGAGGCCGCCGAGCGTGCATCGCCCCTGACCAGGGGTATCGGGGGCGAGCGCCGCGTCAATCGCGTCCTGAATGGGGTTGAGGACCGCATCGGGGATCGCGTTCGGATCGCTGCCCGTATCGATGTAGAGGACCGCCAGCACGGTCATCGTGCGCTTCGGCGGTTGCGCTGGCCGCTGCTCGTATTCTTCGTGGTGGACGATCAGGACAAGCGCGGGGGCGCCGGGGGTCGCGATCGTCTCGGGCGAGACGAGGCGGCGGGTCGCGACGCCGAAAGCATAGGCGCCGGACAGCTTGGCGAACAGCGCCTCCATGACGGCCTCGCGCGTAGTCATGCGCGGTCGGCTCCCTCAATCACGCCCCGCATCGCGGCCTCAAGCGCGTCGCGCGCCGCGGCGAACGCCGGGGTGATCGCCGGATAGGCGGGGATCGTGGCGCCGGGGGACGAAACGTGTCTGGCAAAGACCGCCCCGGCATCGCCCTCGAAAGCTAGGACGTTTCCCGCCTTCGGCATGATTTCGTGCGGCGGGACCGTCGCGCCATATTCGAGAAGGTGCGCGAGCGGGTTGCCGGATCTGACGAACCCGCCGACGATCGACGATTTGTCGAATGTCCCGCCATAAATCGAGGCCAGATATTGACCCGGCTTCGTGCCCTCGTAGCGGATGTGGTCGAGCGCGATCTGTCGCGCGTCCGTCGCCATCGCTTGCGCGACCGGGCCGAGCGCCTCGACCAGCGCGGCTCGGATGCCGGGGAGCAGCGCGTCGACACGCGCAAGCGCGCGGCGATCATCGACCTTGATCTCGAGTTCTGGCAACGGCGTCCTTTCGACAAACCGGCTTGCGCATTTCGTGCGGCGGCGCATATTCACGATGTTCACGCGCGAAAGGAGCGCGACACATGGATCAGAGGCCAAAATTCTGCGTCGAGTGCGGGGCGAAACTGCTACCGCAGGCGTTCCGTTGCCACGCCTGCGGCGCGGCGAGCGGACCGACCGTTCCGGGGCCGGTTGTCGTGGTCGCCGCGGCGCCGCCCGCGCCCCTCAGCCGCAAGACGGCGGCGGTGTTGGCGCTCTTTCTCGGCGGCGTCGGCGCCCACAAATTCTATCTCGGCCGGTGGGTGCAGGGGATCGTGTATCTGATCTTTGCGCTGACCCTCATTCCGGCCTTCATCGCCTTTGTCGAGTCGATCGCGCTGTTTTCGATGAGTGACGCAACTTTCCGCGCCAAGTTTGGGTAGGCGCTGTCAAGCGACGCCGGTTGCAGAAAGTTCGATAGCCCCGGCGATGGCGCGCTTTGCGGCGTCTACGCGCGTGACCGACAGTGTTTCCAGGTCCGCGCTCGTCGTCCAATCAACGAGCGTGATCTGGTCGCCTTTTTGAACCGGGACCGGGAAGCCGGCCAGCGAAAGATCGTCGGCCATGACCAGCAAGCGACGCTCGCCCTGCGTGATCCCGCCGAGTTGCGTCGCGGGATAGCCGGCCTCGCTTGGACTTGTTCCGTCTGGCGAGTAGTCGAAAACGCGCGCGGTGACGGACGCGCCGCCGGTCGGCGTAATCGTGACGTTCGGCGCGGCGCCGGAAAGGCGACCGAAACGAACCGGCTGTCCAGTGCGATAGATCGCGCGCCGGGTCCGTTCGCGCGCGGCCGGATCAATCCCGCTCACTCGATCACCGGCATACGGTAGTTGTCGAGTTGGTCGGCAATGTTGGGCGGGATGCCGTTCGTCGATGATGGCCCGGCGCCGAACCAGTAGCTGGTCTGCTGGACGCCCGCGATGTTCTCCTCCCTGATCATCGGATCGCGCGTCTGCCCGAGCCATTTGATCTTGACGAGATCGGCGACCGCCGAAACGATATCGAGCGGGACCGCCGCCCATCCGGCCTGATAGACGACCGCGACCGGCTCGACCGTCCACCGCTTCGGAGCGCCGTTCTGGTCAAGCCGATAGAGCCGGCCGAGCGCTGCATCGAGAAGATAGTCCGTTCCGGCGACGAGCGCCGTGGCGACACCTGCGACCGTTTCCGTCACGCTCGCCACGGAAACGACCGGCCAGCGAGACAGTTGGAGCGTGTTCAGGTCCGGCTGGACCGCCCAAGGGATTCCGTCGCGCCGCGGCCAGATTTGATCGCTGATCGTCTCGACGACGATGGGTTGATTCATGAAGTTCTGCGCCTGGCGCGAGGCGTGCGAAATCCAAAGTTTGAAGGCGCCATCCGTCGCCGGGTCCGTCACGCCGAGCAACGTCTTGAGCGTCGCGAGGTCGATCAGGTCATAAGTGGCCGCGGCCGTCTGGACGGTCGAGACGATGACGCCTTGTCGCATCGGGTTACGGGCCCACGTAGACGACGAGCGTGCCTTGCGCGGCGTTTCCGGCGCCGGTCACAGTCGGCGTGACTGCGCCGAAGCCCTCGCAAAACGGCAGGTTGTCGAACGTCATCGACGCATAGCTTGCGCCGGGCGTCGCCACCGAAGCGCCGAGCCCAAGCAGGACGTCGGCGCTGTCGGGGTCGAGCAGTTTGACGGCATAGCCGGTCGTCGGCGTCGGCGATCCGGCGACAAACTTCACGGCGTAGATTCGCCCTCGCTTGATGTCGAGGGCGCTTCCGTTGACGGCTCCGCTGGCGTCGGATGTCCAGGCGACTGCATATTTCGTGACCGACCCGCCAAGGTCGGTTTTCGTGACCGAAATCGAGCCTGCCATCTTTGAGCCTCGGTGAGTTCAAGGGGTGCGGCCTTTGGCGGCCGCATCATCCGGTCCTTTGGCGATCGCACGGCCGCGCGTCAGCGGCCGTTGAAAATGTCGATCTTGTCCACGGTCAGCGTCGCGACTCCGGTTCCGCTGGCTTTCGAGACGTCCGCCCACGGCTGCATGACCGAGTTCGCGCCGGCCGTCGCCGTCCAGGTCACGGACCCGACCGCGTTGACGCGGTTGCCGTCGTAGTAGTACGCGACATCGGCCGAGTTCGACCAGTCGATGCGGAAAAGGTGCTGCGCGGTGTCGCTGGTGATCGCCGAGCCGCCGATCGGCTTGGCGGCGATGCTGACGGCGCTTTGCACGCCGTCAAGCGCGAGGACCAGCAGCGCGCCAGAGGCGGACCAGCCGAAGCCGAGATAGCGGGAAAACGCCGTGAAACCGCCGGAAACCCAAGCGGAGCCGACACCGAGCGCGGCCTTTGCGACGCCGGTCGGAAGGACCGCCAGCGCCGCCCGATATTCGATGAGCCCGGTCTTCGTCACGTCGATGGACAGCGAGTCGTTCCAGCAAAGCCCGGCCTCCTCGGCCTCGCTGGTCGCCGCGAGCGTGCAAGAAACGGTGCCGCCGACATTGTTCGAATCGAGCGCAACGCCGGTCGGCGTGCCGACGAGTTTCTTGACCCACGGATAGCCGGCGGCCGGCGAGCCGGCGGCGGGGATGCCCGCGGTATGACCGGCGCCGACAAACTCGTCACCGAACTGGAACGGCGACGCCGACGCGACCGTTTCGAGGGTGTTGCCGTCAAATTCGTATTGGACGCCGCCGCGAAACTCCGCGCGCGTCGAGGTAGGGGTGGACATGGGGGAAGGCTCCGGCAGCGGTGGATCGGGGAAGACGGCCGAAAGGCGCGGCGCTGAGGCCGCGCCGTCGCGTCGTCAGTTGGCGAGCGTGCTGATCTTGTCGGCGCCCTGATAGCGCTGCCAGACGACCAGTTCCGCGGCCGTGATGTTCGCCGAGTTCGACCCGTTGGTGGAAATCGCGATCGTCTTGAAGCCGTTGGCGATATCGAGCGCCGTTTCCGGCACGATCTCGAAAACCACCAACTTGTCCTTGGTCGTCGCGTCGGTCGTGAACGACGCCGCGGCCGTCTGCGCGGTCAAGACGTCGGTCGTCGAATTGTCGTTCGTCAGCCAAATGCGCGTGGCGTTGATGGCCTTCGATCCGGTCCCGCTGACGTCCTGCGCCTGGAGCGGGATGAACTGCTGCGTGGCCGCGTTGGTCTGATTGACGCGGCAGACGAGCCACGCCTTCTCGGCGCCTTTGAGCGTCCGATAGGACGAGGTGCGGGCGGACGTGTCGGCCGCGGGCGCGAGGATGCCGATCGGCGGGAACGAGGACGGAAGATCGTACTGGCGAGCCATTGGAGGACTCCTAATTGCGGGAGGCGGGCGAGCGCCCGAGGAAAAAGGTTGCGGCGGCCACAAAGGACCGCCGCGACGACGGATCAGCGCGCCGCGATGGCGACGAAGGGCGAGCGGGTGTTGCTGCCCTTGAACGGCGTAATCGGGGACTTCCACATCGGCTGGCCGTCCGTCCGATAGGTGATGCGGAACACCATCTCGTCGGTCAGGAACGCGACGTGCATCGACGTCGCCGCCTGCACGCCGCCCTTGTCGATCAGCGTGTACTGCGACAGGTCGAGGAGCGCGATATCGCCGACCGATCCGAGCGCAGACGAGTATTCCGTCTCGATCACCGGGCGGCCGAGCAGCGTCGCATAGGGCGAACCCGCATAGCCGCCGGGCGGTAGATAGACGGGGGCGCCGCCGGTGCCGACGACCTGAGCCATCGACATCAACTGCGGGAGCGCGTCCTGATTGATGAACCACGCGGCGTCCTTGCGCGAGCGCGACCACAGACGCGACCACACGGCGTCGATGTTCTCCTTGAGGATCGTCTGCGTGGCCTGACCGTTTGCCTTCGCGACCTGGATCAACGCCGGGCTGTTGAGGATGCCGAGCGGCTGGCCGGTGCCGCTGCCCTCGACAATCCCGTCCTCCGTCATGAACATGATTTCCTCGGCGAACGCCTGGCCGAGAATGGCGGTCAGCGCGGTCGAGTCCTGCAGGAGTTCGTCGGTCATGTAGGCAAACGAGAACAGCTTCTTGAGGTCGAATTCGACGCGGCGGAACTTCGGCTTCGTCGGGGTGACGCTGGTCCCCTCGCCGACCCAATAGGACTGCACGCCGCCCCAGCGCGACCCGGTGGAGCGGCTGGTTTCGTCCACCGCGTTGATCTTGAGGCCGTTCGCGTTCTCGCTGATCGGAATCTTGTTCACGCGGGAAAGGATTTCACCCATATCGTGCGCGAGCATGAAGATCGCCGTCTGGAAGTCGGCCTGCACCAGAAAGCCGCCGCCGGTCGCATCGACCTCCGAGGCGCCGGTGGGCGCGCGGGTGAGGCGCTTATCGACCTCGCCACCGGCCTGCCGCGCGAGAGTCGAGCGCGCGATGGCCTGCAACTGCTCGCCCCAAGACCTGAACGGAAGGTCACGCTCGGCCTGCACGCCGCTGGCGCGAAGTTCGCTGCGCGCCGACCGGACATAGCCGTCGAACTGCCGCGCCATCGCCGGGCTGTAGACGTTGGGCGACAGGCGGTCGCCGCTGGCCTGCGCGGCGCGGAGGCCGAAGCCCTGCGCGGCGCGGGCAGCGAGCGACGGGTCCACATCGTCGGCGACGGCCGCGCCGATCGGCTGCGCGAGCGCCGCGGAGGCGGCGCGGGCGCGGGAGGCGCGCTCGATCTGCGCGTTGACGTCGCCGATCTCCTTCTCCTTGTCCGCAAATGCCTTTGCGTCGGCGAGCACGGCGTCGCTGTTCAATTCTTCGGTCAGCGCGCCGAGTTTGCGGCGCAGCTCAACGAGCTTTTCCATTATGAGGCTCCAACTGTCCGGCCGTCTCACGAGGGGCGGATCGGGGAAGCGGCGTCTCACGACGCTGCGGACGCCTTGCCAAAGGGCGGTTACGGCGTTCCGATGGGGGAACCAGCGGAAATCGGGTCGTCAGGGCGCGATACGCGCCTTTGCGGCAAGCGCGCGCGCCTTGCGCTCGCGCAGCGCGCGCTCGCTGTCGAGATCGGTAATCGTGACGCCGGGATTGTTGTCGGTCGTTTCCGGGTCGTCGTCCTCGTCGGACGGTTCGTCGAGCAGCCCGGCGAGCGTTTCGTGGGCCGAACGGCAATGCTCGTGCGCGGCTCGAATCTTGTCGCGGTTCTCGGCGCTGATCGCCTTGCCGACGCGCTCCAGCGCGCGCCTGCCGCCCGGCGACGTCTCGATCAGGACGTAACGACCCTTGGCCGCATCGCCCGCGGCGCGGACCAGGCCGGCGAGCAACGGCGTGTCGAAACCGGCAAGCGCGCGCAGCGAACGCGCGCGGTCGATCGCTTCGCCAAGGTCGGGCGTGTCGTCGTCCTCGTCGCCCGCAAGCAATTCGGTGACCTCCTCGATCGTCATATCGACGAGGATCGCGCCAAGCGCCTTGACCGCTTCCAGAAGCCGGCCGGGGATCGGCGAGTCGTCGCCCTCGTATTCCGCCTCCATAGCGGTCATCTGCTGGACGAAACCGAGTTCATCGAGCAGGCAGGCGAGCCACGAAACCGTGCCGAGGCCGCGCTTGAAGACGGGGCGCGCGGAAACGGTCTGCGCGGCCCGCTGGCCGGCTTCCGGCGCGGCGGGCGCGGCGGGCGCGGCGGGCGCGACGATAGCGGCTACGGGCGGGAGGCTTGCCGGCGGCGCGGAGACTTGATCCTCGGCGGGGTTCGGCGCGGTCGCCTCCTTGGCGCGCTTCGGGCTTGGCATACGGGCGTCCTTTCGGAGTTGGGCGAGGTCGGCCATCGGGATCATCGACAACCCGCCGGTGTCTAGAATCCGCTCGGCCCAATGATAGAGCGGCGCGGTGTCGATGCCCTGCGCGCGGGCCGTCGCCAGCGCGGTCGGAAGCGCCGGAACCGGGACTTGCGAGATTTCGAGCAGTTCGACGCGCGTAAAATCGACGCCGCCGGGCCGCTTGCGGTCGTTCGCCGGCTTCCACTCGATCGGATTCCAGCCGGTCGAGGTCGCGTTGATGTAGCCGCCCTTGACCATGCGGAACACCATATCGGCGAACGGGTTGATTCCCTCGTCGGGGTAGCGGACCTGTCCGACAAGCTGGCCGGCGGCGTTGGTGCGAAGCTGCTCGACGCGGCCGATCGGCGGTTGTTCGCCGTCGTGGGCCCACAAGAAAACCGGGTTCGCTTCGAAATTGCGCGTATCCCATGCGTCGGGGGCGACGGTGTGCATGTCGCGGCCAACCGATGCGTCCGAGAACGCATATCGGATGCAGCGATCTTCAAGGCCGGTCGCGATCGTGAGCGCGCGGCCGTGAACGAGGAACGCGTGATCGTGCGATCCGGCCGCGCCGCCGGCCGCGGCCGTTTCGATATCCTCGATGGCGAGGAAATTGCGCATCAGGGCGTTCCTTTCGGCGTCATGGCGCCACGCTTTCGTTTTCCTTCTCCGGTCGCCCGGCGCCCTCTGCCTTCATGCCGCTGGCCTGCGATCCGGCCGGCGACATGTTCGACGGCGAAAGCAGTTTGTCGCCGTTCGGCTTGGGATCGCGGCCGTCGTCGGCGCGCGCCTCGTTCGGCGTGATGAATCCGCCGCTGATGCCGCGGGCATAATTGTTGTAGCGCGCCGTGATGTTCGCGCGCGTCAGGATCGACACGTCAAACTCAATTTGAACGCCCGATGCGCGCAAGTCAAAATCCGTGTCGAGCTTCCACGCCCAACGCTGCGTGTAGCTGCTGAGCGTCAAATTCAAATATTCTTGGCTCAGTTGTTCGAGGTTATTCGAGGCGATCCTTTGAAGATCGCCGATCATGTGCGCGGGGATGCGGAAAATGCGGGTGATTTCCTGAATCTGGAAATTGCGCGAGTTGATGAATTCCGCGTCGGCGGCGGTCATGCTGACGGGTTGGTATTTCAAGCCCTGCTCAAGCACGACGATCGACCCAGCGTTCTGCAGGCCGGTCTTTTTGTCCTTCCAGTCCTGCGCCATGCGCTTTGCGGCGTCGGCGGTCAGCTTTGAATCGGTGGTCAGGATGCCGGACAGCGAAGCGCCCTGCCCCATCCATTGCGATGCCTGGCGCTCGTAAGCGAGGCTGAGGCCGATCGCCTCTTTTGCCAGCGCGATCCGCGAGGCGCCGACGAGGCCGTTTTGCGAGAACCCGCGAACGTGGAACACGTCTTCCGCCGGGATCAGGAACGGTTGCCCGGCGAGTTCCGCCATCATGTGCAGGCCGTTCGGCGTGACGCGATAGAAGATTTCCCCGGTCGGCGCCTCCCAAAGCGCGACCCAATCGGCGTTGACCGGGACCAGCTTGATGACGCGCGCGCGGCGGTCGCGGATTTTGACCGCATAGGCGTTGCCCCTCATCGTGAGGGACAGCATCATCATTTCGGCGAATTCAAACCAGTTCTGCCAGTCGTTCGGCTGATAGAGCAGCGCGTCCAGTTCGTGATCGGCCGCCGGCCGTCGAACGCCATCGGCGTCGCGCCGGAAGACGGTCGGCGTGAGTTTGGCGAAATCTTCGCAAAGCATCGTCACGCAGGCCATGACGGTCGTGGCCGCAAGCGCGGTTGCCTGATTGACATCGACGCCGGTCGCCGAGTGCGCCGCCCACGGCGCAGCTTTTGACCAGCCGCCGCCGTCGTCATCCCACGATCGCCCGAAGAGCGCCCCGGCGAGCTTGCGCCAATAGCCCATTTTCAGGGCTTCAACCGAACGTGATCAGGCCGCGCTCGGCGGTGTAGACGGACGTTTGCGGCGGCTCCGGGTTGTCCGCCATCAGCCACGCCGCGTCGAAAAGCGCCATAAGCGGGTCAATCTTACCGACGCCGGAAACCGCCTTGCTGATCATGACGTAATTCGCTTTCTGCTCGCACCGTGCGTTGCCGACACACCAGCTCATCAGCGCCTGACGCGCCGGGATGAATGTGCCGTTCGCGATCTTCGACTCGATCGTCTTGATGCCGCGCATGAGCGAGAAGCCCTGCGAGACGCCGACGACGCGACGACGGCCAAACCGTTCTTCATCATCCGGGGAGCCGATGTCAGCCGCAGAGAGTGCATCGACGACGGTTCCGACGCCGGCCGGGTCGAGCCCGATCGCGTGCAGGATGCCCGCCTCGTCGACCTGTTTGCATACCTTGACGATGTCCGAGATGTTCTCGGGGACGAGATCGACGCGCTCGGTGACGCCGTCGATCACCGCTAGTGCCGTTCGGCGCTTTGGGACAAAGCCTTGCGCGTCGCCGTAAAAAACCAAGTCCCCGTCGCGCTCAAAATCCGCCAGCGTCGAGGCGATCGACTTGCGCTTCTCGTTGACGATGCGGTGCACCCAAGCGCGGCCCCAACCAAGCCAGAGACCAGTGTTGCGCTCGCGACCGATCACGTAGAGCCCGAGCAAATCGTCGTTGCCGCCGCCGTCGATGCCGATGCAAGCAACCTCAGAACTTTCGATCAAACCCTCAAGCGTCAACGGCTCTTCAGCATGTTGCCAAAAGTCCGCGCCAGCCCAACGGTCGGACCGAAGGGACATGCCGATTTCGACGTTCAGATGTTTGGCAAGGAAGACGTTGAGCGCCGACTTGTCGCCGTGCTGCGCCTCAGTGAGCTTGTCGGCGAGCCATTCCTCGTCGACCGATGCGCCCAAGTTCGGATTGGTGACGCGCCAGTTCTGCGGCTCGAGGTAGCCCTTAGCCTCGATCACGGCGTCGGGAAATTCGTACAGGACCGGCAAAAACTTGCGATCCTTGACGGCCCCGCTCCGCACCGCGCGGGCATAGGCCAGCTTGTCCCGAAAGACGCCGGCAGGCGGGTCGTCCGATTGCGTCGTCAGGCTGATCACGAAACCCTCTGGCCTCGAAACCAAACCGCCTGACGCTTCGGCGAGCATCGAGGCGGCGTTCGCGCGCTTGCCGAACAGCCAATGCTCGTCGATCAGGAGGCCGGTCGTTTTCTTGCCGGACACCGTCTCAGCGTCGGCGGCGACGACCTTCAAGAACGCCTTCGTCGTCCGGTGGGTGATCTTCTTCCAGTTCTCTTGAACGTGCAGGACTTCGCGGAGTTCCGGATCGGCGTAGACCATGTCGCGAGCCGGATAGAACGAGTTGTTTGCGACTTCCAGCGTGGGAGCGAGGATGTAGAATTCCGCGCTCGGCCGCCAGTTGCGCAAAAGCGCCGTGAGCATGATCCCGGCAGCGATCGTCGACTTGCCGTTCTTCTTGCTGATGAGCAGAAAGAATTCCCGGATCAGCCGGCGGCCCGTCTCCGCGTCATAGGCTCCGAAGATCGAGGCGGCGAAATCAAGAACCCATGGCCGCATCGAATCCCCGATGGTCGGAGATCCGGCGATGTCCTTGACCGTCAGACTGCGGAACACGTCCAGTCCCGCCTTGGCCTCTGCCGGGAACAGCGGCGGCGGGATCAGGCTTTCGCCAGCCAGGATGCGGCGTTCCCAATCCGGTAGCGCCGTCGTCCACTCAGGCGTCATAGGCTCTCGGCGGCGCCGGAACGGCGAACCGGCCGCCCTCGGCAACGCGAGCATGCGCCAGCGTTTCGGCTACGGCTTTCTTGCCGACTTCCTGCGACGATGATTGCTCGGCCTTCGCAAGCTCGATGACGGCCTTGGCCGCGGCGACACGCGCGGCGGCCGGAGCGTCCGGATTGTTGATGACGTGCCGAAGAGCGGCGAAGGCTTCGGGGGCGATAACGGACGCCGGCCCGGTCGGGATGTCTTTCAATCGCGCCACGGCTGCGGACGAAGCCTGCAAGATTTCAGGCTTAACCGATTGAGTGATAAACCCTTTCGGCTTGCGCCCCGAGTTCTTGCGTGCGCCGCCTCTGTTTGATTTCTTTGATTTTTCCATCTGCTTTTCAGAAAATCAAACCCTGTCCGGAGCCAAAATTTTGCGCGCCTTTG
>CAIZGR010000389.1 GCA_903932535.1 uncultured Hyphomicrobiales bacterium
AATATCGCATTTACATGGCTACATTTCTGTGCATCCAAAAGCGGAAATGCGCGCAAACTCAGACGCTTGACGCGTCGGGAAGAAAGAAGCTCCGTCTAGGGGGGGTGGGCGGCCGAGTCCATCCGCTCGGCGCCGGCTCGAGCAGTTTTGGCCGGCCTGTGTCAAATTAGACACGTATACACTGTTCTTCTGGAGCGTATCAAGGCTCGGGGCGATCGCGAGGGATCACCGAATTGTCCGTCCGTGGCCTCGTCGGGGACGGGTTCCCGGAGCGGCGGGAGACGTCATGGCGCCCACGCCAAGTTGTGGCGGCGCAAAAAAAAACCGGCGGAGAGGCTTTCGCCTTTCCGCCGGCTGTTCGGATCAGGCCGGATCGAAGCGATCAGAACTTGTAGTTCACCCCGGCGCGGAAGATCGAGCCTTCGTAGGTGCTCTTCGCGGTGATCCACGAACCGACCGGGTTGCCCAGGTAGCCCGAGAGCGGCGAGATCGTCGTCGTCGTGCTGCCGAGGTTGTAGTACAGGTATTCACCCTTGAGCGTGACGTTGTTGGTGATGGCGTACTCTGCGCCGGCGCCGATCGTCCAGCCGACCCGATCGTTGCTCTTCGAGCCGTAGTAGCCGAGGAGGTTGTCGAAGTCGTAGGCGCTGGCGTGCGCGTTGCCGCCGCCGTAAGCGACGCCGCCCGTGCCGTAGATCATCAGGCGGTTGTCCGGGGTGGCGACGAAGCCGACGCGGGCGCGGGTCGTGCCCAGCCAGTTCAGGCGCGAACTCGCATTGGTCGTGAAGTAGTCCGTGCCCGTGGCGGACGTTGCGAAGGGGACCGTGAACGGCGAACCGATGGTCGACTTCGACTTGCTGGCGCTCGTGCCGTCGAAATCCGTCTCGATGCCGAACACCGCCGCGCCGGACTGGAAGTTGTAGCCGGCTTGACCGCCGCCGATGAAGCCGCTCGCGCCGGTTCCGAGCGAGTTGCCATAGTAGTTGGAGTAGAAGATGCTGGTGGTCGGGAAGAAGGCGTTGACCTTCGTGTTGCCGGTGCTCCACAGGCCGCCGGCGTTCACGCCGATGTAGAACCCGGTCCAGCTGAACGGCGGCGGCACGTACACCGGCGCCGGGGCTTCCTTGCGGGTGGGCAGGTCGGCGGCCTGCGCGGCCACTGCGGTCGCAACGATCATCGCCGCGGCGGCAGCTCCCTTCATCCAATTCTTCGTCATTCTCAGTCTCCGTTTTGATCGGCTCCGCCATACGCTTGAACTGCGCGCCGTCGCCCGTGAAAATTAACGATGTCGTTATAGGGTTGTCTAACGCCGGAGTCCACCGTTCCGGCGCGGTTTCGGGCTCTTCGCTCAAGTATGTGGCAAAATAGACACAAAAGCAGGCCTCGTGGTTAACCAAACACTAGCAAAAGCGACAGAATCGAGGCCGCGTTAACCGCTGACGAGGCACGCGAGCGCCACCGCGATCATTCCGGTCAAGAACACGCCGTCGAACGTTCCTGCACCGCCGATCGAGGCGACGGGCGCGCCGAGGGTTCCGAGCATTCCGAGATTGCGGAGATCGGCGCCGGCCAGCAGGCCGATGCTGCCCCCGATATGGGCGAGCGGGCCGGCGAACCTGCGCGACAGCGCGAGCGCGGCGAAAGCCGCGAGCAGGGGCGGCGCGAAAGCCGGCGCGGAAATGCCGAGGCCCGGGACTGGAACCGCCATCCGGTGGACAAAGAAGGCGACGATTCCCGCAGCGATCAGCTCGAGCGTCCAGAGGTCGTAACGGACGAGCAGATAGAACCAGACCAGCATCGGGATCACCGCTCCGCCGACGTTGATCGCAAGCGCCGTTCCGGCCAGTCGACGGCGACCGGCGCAAGGAACGGGACGCCCATGATCGCCAGCGCTTCGCGCGAACTCACCTGCTCTCCGGGCAGGCGGGCCAGCGGGATGTCGAAGGTGGAGCCGATCAGCGAGGCGAGCAGGATCAGCGTCACCGTCAGCGGATCGAGGCCGAGCGTGGCCGAGACGCGGTTCATGAGCCCGATCGCCGCCAGGATGACGAAGCCGGCCACCAGGGCGGAGAACAGCCCCGCTGCGCGGAAGCTCAGCGGGACGTAGTCGAAGTGTGTCATCGAGCCTGCCGCAGCGTCGTCCCGGGGCGGCGCTCAGACCGCGGCGAAGGCCGCGACGATCCGCTCGGCATAGGGACGCAGGGCGTCGGCGCTCTGGAACGGGCCGCCCGGCGGGCGGACCGAAACGCCCGCCCAGCGCGGCAGGACGTGGAAATGCAGGTGGAACACCTGCTGCCCGCCGGCCTCCTCGTTGAACTGCTGGATGACGACGCCTTCCGCCTTCATGCCCGCCTTGACGGCCCGGGCCACCTTCTGCACCGACGGCATGAGGCGAGCGAGGTCGCCGGGGGCGATGTCGAGCAGGTTGCGGGCGGCGACTTTCGGGATCACCAGCGTGTGCCCGTCGGCGCGAGGCATCACGTCGAGGAAGGCGAGCGCGACGTCGTCCTCGTAGACCTTCGAGCACGGCGCCTCGCCGCGCAGAATCCGGGCGAAGATGTTGTCGGGGTCATAGGTCGGCGTCAAAGGAATCCTCCAGCGATTCGGTTCTGTCGGCTTCGCCCCGCTTGAAGGGGGCGTGACTTTCGTAATGGGCGATCGTCTGCGCGACCGCCGCCCGCTCGTGTCTCAGATAGTCGGCGACCGCGCGCTCGAGGCGCGGGTCCGCGAATTCATGGGCGGAATAGGTGACGACCGGACGATAGCCCCGGGCGAGCTTGTGCTCGCCCTGCGCGCCGGCCTCGACCCGTTTCAGCTTTCGGCTGAGGGCGAAGTCGATCGCCTGATAATAGCACACCTCGAAATGGAGAAAGGGCCGCTCCTCGATCGCCCCCCAGTTGCGCCCGTAGAGCGCGTCGTCGCCGAGAAAATTGATCGCGCCCGCGATGTAGCGGCCCTCGCGCTTGGCCATGACCAGCAGGATGCGGCCGGCCAGCGTCTCCCCGACGAGGGTGAAGAATTTCCGGGTGAGATACGGCCGGCCCCATTTGCGCGCGCCCGTATCCATGTAGAACGCGAAGAACGCATCCCAATGCTCCGGCCTGATCGAAGACCCCGTCACCCATTCGATGGTCACGCCGTCGCTCAGCGCATCCCGCCGCTCGCGCTTGATCGCCTTGCGCTTGCGCGAGGCCAGGGCGGCGAGGAAGTCGTCGAACTGCGAAAAGCCGTCGCAGAGAAAGTGGAACTGTTCCCCGTGTCGGACCAGGAATCCCATCCGCTCGAGCCGCGCCGCGTCTTCGGCGGTCGGGAAGGTGACGTGGATCGACGAGGCCTCGACCTGCCGCCTCACCGCGCGCAAGCCGGCGAGCAGGGCCTCGCGCGCGCTCTCGGGCGCGCCGGCGGCGACCAGCAGGCGCCGCCCGGTCGCCGGCGTGAACGGAACGGCCACCTGCACCTTCGGATAATAGTCCCCGCCGGCCCGGGCGTAGGCGTCCGCCCAGGCGTGGTCGAACACGTATTCGCCCTGGCTGTGGCTCTTGAGATAGGACGGCGCGGCGGCGACGATCCGTCCGGCGCCGTCCTCGACGATCACATGCGCCGGCGTCCATCCCGACCGGCCGCCGGTCGAGCCCGAGGCTTCCAGCGCATGCAGAAAGGCGTGGGTGACGAACGGGTTGAACCGCTCGCCTTCGGCTTCCTCTTCGGAAAGTCCCGGCGGGTTGGCGCAGGCGTCCCACGCCGCCGGATCGACGGCGGCGATGGCGTTGACGAGGCGTGCGGTGAGATTGGCCATGGGGGCGAGGGCGATCGTTTCGGTTCGCCGCCATCCTAGCATGGCTTTCGACGGTGCAAAGAGCGGCAGGAAAGCCTCGGGCGAAGGACACGAG
>CAIZGR010000390.1 GCA_903932535.1 uncultured Hyphomicrobiales bacterium
AGATTGTAAGGCGCCGGCACGCCCCGGAACACGCGGCCGGCGAGGTCGTATTTCGAGGCGTGGCAGGGACAGAAGAATCCGCCCGGCCAGTTGGGCGCAGGGGTCACCGGATCGGGCTGCGGCTCGAACAGCGGAACGCAGCCGAGATGGGTGCAGATGCCGACCAGAACCAGAAACTCGGGCTTGATCGAACGGCTCCAGTTGGCCGCGTAGGCCGGCTGTTGCAGGTTCTCGGAGTTGGGGTCGAGCAGCCGCGCAAGATGCTTGGGGTCGCGGAGTTCGTCGAGCGCCGCCTGCGGCCGGTTGAGGATGAAGACGGGCCGCGAGGCCCACAGCGCGACGATTCGCTGTCCCGGTTGGATTTGAGTGATGTCGACGTCGACAGGTCCCGTCGCCGCCAGCGTCGAAGCGTCGGGATTCATCTGGTCGACCAACGGCACGACCAGCGCCGCCGCGCCCGCCGCGGCGACGGACCCGGTCGCGAGATACAGGAAATCGCGGCGGGATGGCGGGAGCGTGGGCGCGACACGGATGTCGGCGGAAGCGTGAGACATTGCGTAAGCCCTCCAACGGCTCTCGATTATGAGCGTGCGACTAAAACTATCGCCCGTCGATGCGGTCATTAGCCGCATTGCGCAACAGGATCGGCCGACGGTCCCGCGCGCGCCTCTCTCTTTCGAGCGGCCCAAAATCCCGCTATGTCGAACCCGGATCGCGGAAGTCGCGGATCACGCGGGAACGCCTGACGATCGGGCCGGCCTCGCCGTTCCGGTTGCGCCTTGACGAACCATCGAGATGGGCGATATTACGAGCACATGCTCATAACATAAGAAGCGACAATGGCGAGGCCGAACAAGCGGCGCTATGTGAGTCCGCCGCCCGAGGTCGCGGAATTCAGGCCTGTCGGCGTGGCGCCGGAGGCGCTTCGCCGCATCGTGCTGCCGCTCGACGGTCTGGAGGCGCTGCGCCTCATCGACCTCGTCGGCCTGGAGCAGGCGGAGGCCGCCCGGCACATGGGCGTCTCGCGCCAGACTTTCGGGCGCATCCTCGGCTCGGCCCGCCGCATCGCCTCCCAGGCGTTGGCCGGCGGTCTGGCTCTGCGGATCGAGGCCACCGCGAGCGTCGAGGTCAAGGCGAACGCAGCCGCGGCAGGGACGGACGTTCCTGCGCTCGTGGCGGTGTCGGCGTATGCGCCGTCGCTCGAGGCGGCGGTCGCGCCGAGGTTCGGCCGCGCGCCCGGCTTCCTGGTCGTCGACCCGAAGACCCTGGATTTCGAATACGTCGCCAACGACGCCGACACGGATCGGACGAGCGGTCTCGGTCCCGATGCGGCCGCGCTCATCGCCGAGGCCGGCGTCACAGTCCTTCTAACTGGTTTCGTCGGCGCCAGAGCCGCGCGGGCGCTGGCCGAGGCGGGAATTCGGGTCGCCGACGGGCTCGGGGCGCTGACGGCGCGCGAGGCCGTGGAATGCTTCGTCCGCGGCGAAATCACGCCGATTTCGCCGCGGGACGCCGCAGCAGGCGGCGGCGATCGTCCCTCACCCCCTGCGGGACGAGCCCGACGAACCGTGACCGGGACCCGTTGAACCGCCGGCGCGCCCCCAAATCGTCGCAATCAGGCAACAATGTTGCAGGATTGCCACGAATCTCGGGACGTTGAAGACAACCCGAGCCGGCGCGCGGATTGGGGAACTTGCAGGGCGCGACACAGACTTCCGGCGGCCAGCGCACGGCGCCCTTCGACGACAGCGGACCGACGGCGCGGTTCGGGCCGATCGCGGTCGGCGCGGCCTTCGTGCTCGCGCTCGCGACGTTCATCGTCTTTGCCGGCTTCACGCCGATTCTCCCGACGCCGACGGTCGTGACGACGCTGCTGGTCGGCGACGGCTTGGTCGTCATCGTGCTCATCGTGCTCATCGCGATCGAGCTCAACCGCCTGCGGGCCGCGCGCCGGGCGGCGCGGGCGGGCGCCCGGCTGCACAGCCGCTTCGTCGCGCTCTTCTCGCTCGTCGCCGCCATTCCGGCGATCGTCACCGCGGTCGTGGCGACCGTGTCGGTCGAATGGGCGATCAACCCGCGCTTCATGACCGACGTCGCGAGCTTCATCAACGAAGCCAATCAGGCGACCCAGCTCTTTCGCGAATCGCAATGCCGCGCCCTGCTGCGCGACGTCGAGCTGACGGCGGGCGACATTTCCCGGAGCGCCCTGCTGCTGCGCTCCGATCCGAGCCAGTTCCGCGACTACTTCAGCTCGCGATCGAAGACGTTGGGCTTCGGGGCCGCCGCCCTGATGCGCAGCGACGGGGTCCCGCTCGAGCTCGCCGAGGGCTCGGAACCCAAGCTGATCGCCAAGCCCGATCCGTCCGATTTCAAGGACGCGCTCGCAGGCGAGGAGCTGTGCGGCTTTCTCGGCGTCGGCAACATCTTCGTCGCCATCCGCCCGATCCCCGGCGCCGAAGGCCAGTTCCTTTACGCGGCGCGCGGCATCGATCCTCTGGCGGCCAAGGTCGCCGACGACGCCGCCAGCGTCTCCAGCCTCTGGGGCCGGTTCGAGGCGCACCGGCACAGCCTCGAGCTCGGCTTCGCCACCGTGTTCGTGATGCTGGCGCTGACGATGCTGTTTTCGGCGATCTGGCTCGGGCTCACCTGGGCGAACCGGCTCGTCGGGCCGATCCGCCGGCTGATCCGCGCCGCCGACGAGGTCGGCTCGGGCAACCTGCACGTCCAGGTGCCGGCCCGCCGCGCCGACGGCGACCTCGGCCATCTCGGCGACACGTTCAACAAGATGACCGCCGAGCTCGTGCGCCAGCAGACCGGCCTGATCGAGGCCAACGCGCTGAACGACGACCGGCGCGCCTTCATCGAGGCGGTGCTCTCCGGCGTTCCGGCCGGCGTGGTCGGCGTCGACAACGACGGCGCGATCACCGTCAGCAACGCCGCGGCCGAGCGCCTGCTCGGCGGCGAGGGCGGCCTCGTCGGCCGGCCGGTCGCTTCCGTTCACCACGCGATCGGCCTGATCTGTGACCAGGCGCGCAGCTTGCGCATGCGCCTGCATCAGGGGCAGGCGACCGTGCTGCGCGACGGGCGCGAGCGGATCCTGAACGTTCGCGTCACCGCCAGCCCGGGACGCGGCGAGACCGGCTCCGTGATCACGCTCGACGACATCAGCGACCTCGTCACCGCGCAGCGCACCGCGGCCTGGGCCGACGTCGCCCGCCGGATCGCGCACGAGATCAAGAATCCGCTGACCCCGATCCAGCTTTCCGCCGAGCGGCTCAAGCGCCGCTACGGCCGCCACATCGTCGAGGGCAAGGACATTTTCGACCAGTGCACCGACACGATCATCCGGCAGGTCGACGACATCAAGCGCATGGTCGACGAGTTCTCGTCCTTCGCGCGAATGCCCCGCGCCCGCGTTCAGCGCGACGATCTCGCCGATTGTGTGCGCCAGGCGCTCTTCTTGGCGCGCGTTGGCCGCTCGGCCATCGTG
>CAIZGR010000391.1 GCA_903932535.1 uncultured Hyphomicrobiales bacterium
GCGCGCGGGTTCCGGCGCGTCGGCGTACAGACGATTGACGCGGGGGAGGGGCGGCAGTTCGAGCCGCTTGGGGCGCTCAGCCATGCGGTGGCCCCTTTCGTGCGAACGTCCGTTTCGGCCACGCGCGGCCGGCCTTCTTCGCTTTCGCGGGCTTGCGCTTTTTCGGCGCGAGCGCGGTGCGGCAGAACTCCTTGTGGCGTTCGGCCATGCGTTCGATCCGGCGCGGCTCGGAAACGTCGCTGCCGCGCGTCGTAATCCGGCGCTCGGCTCCGGGACCAAAAGTCCGAACCTTGTGATCGGCCTTGCGCATCGGCCGGATGAATCCAGGATCGTTCGGATGCGGCACAAGCAGTCCCGTTTTTTTGTCCACGACCCGCAGGCATAGCGCCGGATCGTGATGCCACTCGACGCCGCCGCTGATCTCGTCTTCCGTGAATCCGAGCAGCAGCAGGCACGCGTGAAGCCTCACGCCTATCGGAATGTGCTTGCGGTGGTCGGATGTTTTCACGCGCGCGGCCATCGTCACGCCCCATGCGTCTGAGGCATCGCGCGCCTCCGCTTCGCTGCGGGCGGGGGTTGCTGCGCACGTTCCTCGGCGGCTTCGACCTCGCGCAGTTCGTTGTGGAGATCAGCGCGGGCCGCAGACAGAAGCAGCCGTTGTTCTGGCGAAACCGGCCCGCTGAGTTCTGCGGACAGCATGTCGATTTGTTTTCGCAATTCGTTCGCGGTGTTCACAGCGTTTCCCTCAGCGCCAAACATTTTCGTGAAACAAGATCGCCGTGCCGTAGATCATCGGCGCGTTGCTGGTATCGGCTCCCCGCGCTTTGCTCGCCGCGTGATAGATTTCCGTGGCGGCGCGATTGACGGGCAGGCCCATGAACGCGCCGTAATCGTCCACGAACATGCTTGCGCGCTGGCGCTTGAACAGCACGGCGACGTGCTCGAAATTGACATGGCGCTTGATGCCGTCCTGAAGCAGCGGCTGCACAAGCGTTTTGATCGCGTCGTAACCGGGTTCCTTCGGCCATTCGACTGCGCCTGCGGTCCCATCGGCCCAGGACGCGGCGGACGGCTTGATGATCGTGTAGGCGTAGTTTTTCATACCCGCTCTCCCCACAGCCGCCAGCCGATCGACGTCGGCTCGATGTCCTCGCCCGTCGCCGGATTCACGCATCCCGTTTCGTCGCGGTAGACGACCGGAAACGGCAGCGCGTAGACCTTGCCGAAATCGTCCTCCACCAGCGCCTGGATCGGCACGCCTTCGGGCGGCGCGCTGTCCATTTCGAAAAGGCTGTGATCGACGACCGGCCCGCGTGGCGCGAACCGGGCGGAGCAGTCTGTGGCGAGCGCGCGCATGAATCCGCCCCCGCTCAGATTTCGGCGTCGTCGGCAGCCTTCGCCGCCGCGATCAGCGATGGCTTGTGCGGCTCGACCAGTTCGAAATCTTTCTGATTGAGTTTGCCGAGCCAGCTCTTCAGCTTGCGAACGCCGTTGGTCGCGATGCCCCGGCCTTCCGCCAGCAGCCGATCGGCGGGCGTCAGTTCCGCGTCGTCATCGCCGGACGCGTCCGCCGCGCCCGTTTCCGGTTCGCTGAGCGCCTCCGCGCCGGTGTCCGGCGCATCGGATGCGGCAGCGGCAACGGCGGTCTTCTCGGCCTTCGCCAAGCGCGCTTCGTGCCTGGCGTAAATGGCCTCGGCCTTCTCGCGCACGTCGGCTGGCCCGCGGCTGTAGAACGAATCCGGGTCCGCATCGACCTCTTTCGAGAACGCTGCCAGTTCCGCGCTCGTCTTGTAGGCCGCGCATTCCTGATCGAAGGCCGCGAGCTCCGCGGCGTAGTCGGTCTGGTCCTCCTCCGCCGCGCGAGCTCCCGTCTCGACGATCTCGCCGTCGAGTGGCTTGTCGATTATTTTTGCTGCCTCATTCGAGGCCGCATTTGTTGTCGTGACCTCGCCGGTGTCGCGGTCGATCGCTTCGCCGTCGATCGCCGCCGCGACGTTCGCTTCGCTGAACCCGGCCGTACTTTCGGAGCGCCCAAGCCGTTCGGAAAGCCGGTTTCCCGCGGCGGCCCGGTCCGCGCGCGCATCCTCCACGATCGGGGAATCTTCCAGTTCGTCGCGCGCATAGACGCCGAGCAAGATGTCCGGAAAATGCCGCCGGATCAGCGCGCGGCAGGCGAAATAGAAAAGCTGCTGGTCCGGATCGGTTTTCCAGAGCGGCGAGTTTTTCGGACTGATGACGCCGATCGGCGTCGAGAGATATTCGACGATCTCGCCGGGTTCGTCGCGGAGTTCGCACCACACCCGGATTTGACGCGTGTTGCCTTCGCCCGTGTACTCGCATTTCGTGCGGCCCCTGATCGGCGCGCGCGCGAGCATGACGGCATGGAGCAACTGGCTCTCGTAGGCGAGACGATCGTTGACCGAGTAGCTTTTGTTCGCCGCCTGGAACGGCGTGATCTGCCAGTCGATCGCCTGCATGGTGACGGCGAGGCAGGCGCCCGGGTTGCCGCGCAAATGCTTCGGCACGCCGATGTCGGCGACCGCCATCATCTTCGCGAATTCCATCACTTTGCCCATGTCGTCGAATGCGACGCCGCCGGACGCGCCGCGGATTGTCAGCGTGCGGGTCGCGTCGGGGTCCATGCGCTCGGCAAGCCGAGTTGCGATGGCGGTGCGGTCAACGGCAGCGTTCATTGTTCTGTCCTCATGGCGGGTTTCATGGCGGGTTCGTGATGTTCGGCGTCGCGAATTGCCCGTTTCAGCAATTCGCGCATCCGGCGGGTGCTTTCGGCGCCCATCGGGTGACGTTCGGGTTCTGCCGGGCAGGCGGCGGCGAAGCCGCGCGCCCAGCACAGCAAGTCGGCCATGCCTTCGCTGAGGCGAGCCGCCTCCTCGCTCGTGAGAACGAGCAGCACGTTGGCGGAAAGATCCGCGAAATCGGAAGCGGGAAGCATCGCTGCGGGCTTCGCCGGCCGCCTGATGCGCTTGGCGGGCCTTTTCACGCCGCGTCCTCTTGCAGCAGGCCGTATTTGATCTCGCCTTCCAGGCGTTTGAGCTCCCACGCCGGGAGATTGACGTTCGTCAGATCGGTTTCGTAGGCAGGGAACTCGCCGCTCGCTAAAGCCGCCGCCAGCTTGCGCAGCGCGCGCCTGATCAAGAGCCGCCCGTAATGGATCGCCATTGGATCCACCGGCCGGATTGACACGGCGTAGGGCGGCTTGGGTTCAACGAACGTCAGAACGTAATCGTCGTTGCCGGGACGTCTGCCGAACAGCGTTTCGAACGCCATGCCCGCCAAGGCCATCTGCAGATGATAGCCGAAGTTCGCCACGGTCCGTTCGCATTCGCCGGGGCTCGCGTCGGCCGTGGTTTTCAGATCGTTGATGATCGTGCCGTCGGCCGCGATCACGTCTGGCCGCGCCTTGAGCCAGATTCCGGTTTCCTTGTCTTTCCAGATCAGCGACGTTTCGATGTGGCCATTCATCAGGCCCTGTTTGATCAGCGGATGCTTGCCGAGCGACTTCGCCATGCCGACGATGTCTTTGAGCTGTTCGGGCTTCAGCACCACGAGGCCGGCCTTGGCCTGCTTGCCGAGCCATTCCTTGCAGGAATTGTTGTTGCCATTCCAGGCGCGGCCGTCCGGCGCTTCCTCCGGGCGCAGCACAAACTTCGAATGAAAGTCCTTTTCGCCGAGCAGCAGATGATGCGCGCCAGACCCGAGGATCATCGACGCCGTCTGTTCGAACGGCTCGCGGTCGGGATTGAGATACGAGTCGCACCAGTAATGCGCGAGCGATTGGGTTTCGATCGTGCGCAGACCGGAAGACGAGACCGAGGGTCCGTCGCAAATATCGGTGTGGTAAATCTCCAAAGGCATGACGTAGGCGCCTGGCTCAGAAATCTTCGTGCCGGGAATCCATGTGTGAATTTTCATCGGTTTTGTCCTCTCTGTTGTCGCCGGCGTAGGGCCAGCGGTAGTTTTCGCGGTTCAGTTTCCGCCGCTGCTCGATGAGCGCGGTGGCGCGCTCGATCGCTTCGGCGAGATTGATGGAAGGCCGGTAGCCGCCGGTGCGCCGGGTCGGCACGGGGAGCGGCTTCGGCAGGGGAGTCATTAAAACCCCGCGCCGTCTTTGCGGCGGAGCGGGCTGTCGCCGTCGTCGGGAAGCCGGCCGCGCGACTCGTTCCGCATGATCCGGCGCGTTTTGAGATACCGGGTCAGCCGCACGCCCTGCCATGCGATGTAGGCCGCGCCGACAACGCTCACGGAAACTGCCGTTAGGATGCCGAAGCTTTCCATTACGCGGCCTCCGCGTTGGCTTCCGCCGCGAGCGCGAGCGCCTTGGCGAGTTCGGCGATGAAGTGACTGCCTGAACCGTCGCAAAGTTCTTCTTCGCGTGTCTCGATTGTTTCAGCGATGGCGTGAATTTTGACGTGAAGATTGCTGTTGTAATCCTTCAGCGTCTCGCCGAGCGTCCCGAAGAAATCCGCCAAATCTCGATGATTCATCTGCGCGACAAAGAAGCCCAGCTCGTCGGGCGCCGGCTGTCTTGCGAAGCATTCCAACGGACTGCCGCCGATGGTGGGGTTGAAATTGACCATCACCATGCCCCCATGCGTTCGTCGCGGCGGCGGTCGCATTCGTCCGCCATGTAATTGTCGTATGCGTTGGCGCAATCTTGGTCGCACGCTTCCGCCATGTCGCCGGCGCTCGCGGCGTAAATCTGCTGGCCGAGCCAATCGTTGACGTGACCCGTCAGCGCGATCTCGTTGCCGTCGAGGTCGTAAGCCGTCGCGGAAATCGTGCGGTCGGAAATATCCCACTCGCTCACGCTGCAATGGCGCATCCGGCCAATTGTCGTGTATTCGAGTGTGAGATTGCCGGTGACGTACAGAAGGCAGCCGTTGGGCGCGGTGACGGCGATATCCTCGAACTCGAAATCGACGAAGGCCATGTCAGACCTCCCACTTGTTGGTGTCGTCGTGCGGCTGGCGGCGACCGCCGAACGACACGCAAAGGCACAGGAAAACGGGGAGGCAGATAACAAAAATCATCAGCGCGAAGCCGAAGGCATCGTCCGGCTGCGCGCTTTGCATTTCAGCGGCAATGCAGGCCGATGAATAAAACAGCCATGCCGTGCCGGTGAGAAGCGCCGCGCACCATGCGGAGCCGACGATGACGCCCGCGATCTCGGTAGCGCGCTGGGAAATGCGGAGGCGCATTATTCGCACTCCACAAATTCGCCGAGTGCGTTCAGTGAGTACCAAACATCGGGCTTGACGCCGTTTTCGCCGACTTTGCTGGCGCGGATCGCAACGATGCTTCCGTCATCGTTGCGATGAACGAGGCAGATCGCCGAACCTTTATTTGCGCGCGCCCGCGCAAAAAAGCCGGTACTCGTCGCAACGCTGGATTCGCCGCTCGCCGTGGCCGCGCCCTGATAGCCGCTCGCCGTGGCCGCGCCCTGTTCGCCGCTCGCCGTGGCCGCGCCCCTCGTGCCGCTCGCCGTGGCCGCGCCCCTCGTGCCGCTCGCCGTGGCCGCGCCC
>CAIZGR010000392.1 GCA_903932535.1 uncultured Hyphomicrobiales bacterium
ATGAGGCGAACGACCGATACATCATCATCGATGGCTTCCACCGCTACTCGATCATGAAGCGGTACAGGGACATCTACGAGTTGAACCACGGGCTCCTGCCCGTCGTGGTCCTCAAGAAGTCCATCAACGACCGCATGGCCTCGACGGTCCGCCACAACCGGGCGCGCGGCAAGCACTCCCTGACGGGCATGAGCTCGATCGTGGTCGAGATGCTCAACAAGGGCTGGAGCGACGAGCGCATCCTCGGCGAGCTTGGGATGGAGGCGCAGGAGTTGGTTCGACTCAAGCACATCACCGGGTACGCGAAATTCTTCCTCGACGCGCAGTTCTCACGGCCTCAGGAGACCACGCGCCAGATCGAGGAGCGCCTGAAGTTCGAGGCGGCGATGCCCGGCGCAGCGGCGGAGGGCTGAGGCGTGGCGAAGAACTGGGATTACGGCGGCGCCCACCTGCGCCAGGATATGAGCGGCCTGATCGCGCTGCCGAACGGCTCTCAGGTCATGGTGCACGACCTGACGCAGGGCACGCCCGCGCACATGCGCCGGGCCGACACGGTCTTCGTCGATCCGCCGTGCTCGGCCGGCAACCTGCGCACCTTCTACACCAAGGCGGACCGGGAGCTTCAGATCGCTTTCGACGCCTTCGAGGACGCGCTGTTTCGCTGCATCGCCGACATCGCGCCGAGGCATCTGTTCTTCGAGGTCTTCAAGGCCAACAAGGAGCGCGTGCACGAGCGGATCAAGGGCATGTTCCCCTTCACCCGCGTCTACGACTCCTGCTATTACAACAAGCCAGCGAACAAGTGCTGGATCATTCAGGCGTCCAAGGGAAGCCTGCCGGCGCCGTACCCGATCAACGGCATGGACGAGTCCGCCGCGGTCGCGTGGCTGGCGCTCAATCACCCCTACGAGGTCTTCGGCGACCCTTGCATGGGGCAGGGCGTCGTCGGGCGCTCGGCGTTCGCCGCAGGCAAGCCGTTCGTGGGGACGGAGCTCAACAAGAAGCGCCTCGCCGTCCTGGTCGAGCACATCAGGACCAGCAAGGCGGCGTGATCCGCCCTCCGCATCAAGGGGTGTGTCCATGCGCCAGAGGCCTGCGGCGGCGTCCGCGCGCCCCTACAACACCGCGCTGAAGGTTGGGGCCTCCCTGCCGATCCGCGCCACGCTCGGGGAGACCCGCTTCGCCGAGACGGCGCGAGGCGTCGTGTTCGCCCACAGCATGGCCGACCCCCTGCCTCAGGAGCGGCTGCAGATGGTCGCGGAGCGCGCCGAGTGCCTCTACAGCGAGATCCCATGGCCGGCGGGCGCCGCGGTCTTCTACGACCGCGCGGGCCTCGCGCAGCGCGCCCACGCCGACTACCTCGCCGGTGCCCAGCGCCTGATCGAGAGCCTGAAGAAGCCCACGTTCATCGTCGGGTCCAAGCATGACGTCACCGCCCTGCTGCCACCATGGGTCGCCGCCACGCCGATCGTGCTCAACGGGGAGCCGGCATGGCTCGCGGTCCTGCACACGGACGCCGCGGCGGTCCCGACGGCTGGCCGCACGACAGACCTTCTGGCCTGTCTCGGCGCCACCTACGATGCGGCCTACGACTTCAGTTGCGGCTACGGCAACGCGCTCTCGAATTTCCGGTATCGCATCGGGTCCGACATCGACCTGAAGTGCCTCGATTACGTCAGCAGGAAAGTCATCAATGTTCCAAGTGATTAGCGAGATCGTCTCCGTCGACACCAAGACGATCAAGCCGTACCACCGCAACGTCCGCCACAATGACGTGACGGTCGAGAAGTTGGTCGAGGTCATCCCCAAGGTCGGCTTCAACGTGCCGCTGGTGCTCGACCGCAACAACGTCATCGTCAAGGGCCACACCCGCTGGAAGGCGGCGATCAAGCTTGGGATGAAGCAGATCCCCTGCGTCTACACCGACGCCGACGAGGAGACGATCAAGCTCGACCGCCTCGCCGACAACCGAGTCTCCGAGTTCTCCCAGTGGGACGACGAACTGCTGAAGAGCGAACTCGCCTCGCTCAACCTCGGGTTCGATTTCGACCTGGGCGGCCTGAACTTCAAGATCGAGGACGTCGCGCCCATCGAGACAGCGGCACCGGCACCGGCGGAGATGGACGCTGACGCTGGGAAGCCCGCGCCAGCCGATCGCGACTACCACGAGGTGACCTGCAACAAGTGCGGGAACACCATGTTCGTTGAAATCCCCGGCAAGCCGAAGAAGAAGTAAGGGCGGTGATGTGCCGTTCGCGCTCACCCCAAAGCAAGCCGAGGCGCAGCGTCTCCTGCGCGGGCCGCAGCGGCACACGCTATTCTACGGTGGCGGACGCAGTGGCAAAACTTTTCTGTTGGTTCGCGCCATCGCCACGCGCGCCCTCCTCGTGGAGACCAGCCGTCACGCGATCCTGAGGCTGCGCGCCAACGCGGCGCGCTCCGCCATCGGCCTCGACACCCTGCCGAAGGTCATGAAGCTCTGCTACCCCGGCGTGCACGTCGAGGAGCACCGGCAGGACGGCTTCTACGAGTTGCCGAACGGGTCTCAGATCTGGATTGGTGGGCTGGACGACAAGAGCCGGGTCGAGAAAATCCTCGGCCAGGAATTCGCTACCATATACCTCAACGAGTGTTCGCAGATTGAGCACGGGTCGGTCCTGATCGCCCGCACCCGCCTCGCACAGGTTTGCGAGGCGTTCAACCCTGTGACCAAGCAGAAATACACCCTGCCTCAGCGGATGTATTACGACCTAAACCCGGTCGGGACGAAGCATTGGTCGTATCAGGAGTTCGTCCTCGGGCGCGACCCTTCGTCCAGCAACGAATTGAAGAACCCGGAGCGATTCGCGTACATGCGGATCAACCCGGTCGACAACGCCGCCAACCTGTCGGCAGAGACACTTCAGGACTTCGAGAGCCTGCCAGAGCGGCAGCGAAAGCGGTTCTTCGAGGGGCTCTACGGCACCGACCTCGACGGCGCCCTCTGGCCTCCGGACATCATCGCGGCGGCACGCATCGACGGCATCCCGTCGGGCGACGTCTCCGGCATCGTCCGCAGCGGGGGCATGGACAACCGCCTGCCTGAGATGCGGCGCGTCGTGGTCGCGGTCGACCCCTCGGGCACCTCGGGCAAGGAGGAATCCCAGTCCAACAGCGTCGGCATAGTCGTCGCTGGGAAGGGCGTGGACGGCTGCGCCTACGTCCTGGCGGACCGCACCTGCGACCTGCCTCCGGCGGGCTGGGGACGGCGCGCAGTGGACGCCTACCACGAGTTCGACGCCGACGCGATCATCGGCGAGACCAACTACGGCGGGGCGATGATCGCCCACGTCATCAAGACCACGGACAGTTCGGCCAACTACATCGAGGTCCACGCCTCGCGCGGCAAGTGGGTTCGCGCGGAGCCGATCTCGTCCCTCTACGATCCTGCGAACGACAAGGTCAGGCACGTCGGCCGGTTCCCTGAGCTCGAGGATCAGATGGAGAACTTCACGACCTCCGGCTACGTCGGGGCGAAGTCTCCTGATCGCGCCGACGCGCTGGTGTGGGCCCTGACCGACCTGATGCTGGGCGACTCCTTCGACCTGGCCGCATTCATAAGGGCGAACGCTTGATGGCGACCGGTCAGAAGCGCGCGCCGCGGACAACCGCCGGCGTCACAGGCAGCGCGCCACGGGCGACTGCCAGCGTCGAGGATGCCGCGCCGAAGCGCGCCGCCAAGGGCACGCCGACCAAGGACTCGTTCCAGAACTTCGCGGCGCGCCTCGGCGTCGGCACCGGAAACCTCACCGACTATTCGTCCTACGGCCTCAACCCGATCACGCGCCAGCGGGTCACGCTCGACTTCAT
The DNA here is from genome assembly GCA_903932535.1 of uncultured Hyphomicrobiales bacterium. GTDB lineage: Bacteria > Pseudomonadota > Alphaproteobacteria > Rhizobiales > Beijerinckiaceae > Roseiarcus. The sequence goes on from CAIZGR010000392.1 coordinate 3,850, forward strand.
GTACCGCGGCTCCTGGCTCGTAGGCACCGCCGTCGACGCCTACGCCGAGGACATGACCAAGGAAGGCGTCGAGTTTCTGGGCGCCGAGTCGCCGGCCGACGTCGAGCAGTTGATCTCGGGCATGACGAAGCTCGGCTTCTGGATGTCGACCGCGGCATGGACGAAGTGGGCGCGCCTCTACGGCGGCTGCATCATGGTCATGCTGATCGACGGGCAGGACGTCGAGACGCCGCTCGATCCCGACACGATCGCCAAGGGGCAACTGAAGGGCTTCTACGTCCTCGACCGCTGGATGCTTCAGCCGTCGTTCGGGCGTCTGGTCTCGGACCTCGGGCCACATCTCGGCAAGCCAGAGTTCTACCAGCCGACAGGCGAGGGCCCGGTCTACCGCGGCAAGAACATTCACTGGACGCGCTGCCTGCGCATGGACGGGGTGGAACTCCCTCACTACCAGAAGATCGCCGAGGTCGGCTGGGGCATGTCGATCGTGGAGCGGCTCTTCGATCGGCTGCAGGCGTTCGACAGCGCGACCGCCGGCGCGGGGCAACTGATCTTCAAGGCCTACCTGCGCACCCTCAGCGTCGAGGGCCTACGCGAGATCCTGGGCGCCGGTGGCAAGGCGTTCGACGCCTTGGTCAAGAACGTCGAGCAGATCCGTGCCTTCCAAGCGTCCGAGGGCCTGACCCTCATCGACGCCAAGGACAAGTTCGAGACCCACAGCTACAGCTTCGGCGGCCTCTCCGACATCCTTCAGCAGTTCGGCCAGCAGGTCTCGGGCGCCCTGCAGATCCCGCTGGTGAGGCTCTTCGGGCAGTCGCCGGCCGGGTTCTCGAGCGGGGATTCTGACCTCCGCATGTATTACGACGGCGTCGGCCGCGAGCAGGAAGCGTGCTGGCGGGAGCCATTCGGGCGCGCTTTCGACGTGGTCTATCGCTCCGAGTTGGGGAAGCCTCCTCCGGAGACCTTTTCGTTCAAGTTCAACCCGCTCTGGAAGGTGTCGGACGTCGAGAAGGCCGACATCTCCAGCAAGGTGACGGTGACGGTCTCAGGTGCCTTCGAGGCCGGTCTGGTGGGCCGCAAGGCTGCTCTCCAGGAACTTCGGCAGTCCGCGGACACCACCGGGATCTGGTCCAGCATCAGCGATGACGACATCGAGAACGCCGAAGAGGACCCCCCGTCGCCGGACGAATCCCCAGTGGGGGGTGAGCCCGGCGGTGGGGGTGGGAGCATCAAGCCCGACGATTTCCAAGGCGTCCCGGACGTCGAAGGCTGAGACGAGACGAGGCCGAGATGGCGATTCACCTTGCGATCATCGGCGGCCGCGTCCTGACCAGGGTGGGTGACGCCTTCAGCGAAGCCAACCACCCTCGCGGCCAGCCGGGGAACGCGGGCCAGTTCGTTGCCGGGGGCGGAGTCTCCGTCAGCAGTGGCGCTCACACGCCGGTCGAACGCAAGGCGGAAGCCAAAGCAAAAGCCGCAGAGAGCAGGGCAAGGCCAGCAGCAAAGAGGCTGAGCCCGAATGAGAAGTATTCGATCGAGTGGTACTCGGATGAGGGCGCCAACAAGATCAACACCAAGCTGCGGCATGGCGATGACAGCAGCCCGGACGTCAAGCGGCTTGACAGCGCGATAGCTAAAGGCGGCGATCTGCCAGTCGGTTCCCGCCTGTTCCGGGGGATGTCTCGCGAGGACGCCAAAAAGCTGTTCCCCAACGGCGAAATCAAGGTCGGGCAAGTCGTTTCAGACCCCGCTTTTTCTTCAACCACATCGAGGGAAGAGATTGGCACGATTTACGCCGGCAACGGCGTCATGCTGCAAATCGACGTTGGTAACGGAGCGGCCGGGCTCGACATTGCCGGCCTTTCCCGTCCTGGAAAGAACGAGAGCGAAACGCTTCTGCCTCGCAACGCAAAGATGCGGGTGACGGGGATTGTGGCGCCGAAAGCCGTCGGCCGCCCGGTCATCGTCAAGGTGACCTACGGCGATGCGGACGCCCCGACGCGTGACGCCGCCTCCGACCCGCTCAAACTCACCGTCCCCCTCTTGATACGCCTGCTCGAGTTCGCACGCGAGGACACGATCAAGGGCGACGGCGGAGACGTCGAGCTCCACCGCGTCGTCGAGCGACTCGCCGCGGCCGGAGATGGTGTCCTCGACATGGACGCCTATGAGCCGGCGGTTCGGGAGGCTGTCGCCAAGGCGTCAGAGGAGACCCAGGACGCCAAGCTGCATGCAGCAGGCGTCCTCATCGTCAACGGCGCCAACGCGCTCTTCCTGCGCCGTGCACCCGGCGGAGGCGCCGTCGGCCAGTGGGCGCTCCCGGGCGGCAAGATCGAGCCCGGCGAGACCCCCATCGAGGCGGCGCGCCGGGAGTGCCGGGAAGAGATCGGGATGGACCCGGGCCCGGACCTGACGCTGATCCGCAAGGACGACGGTGAATCCGTGGTCTACGAGACGTTTGGCGTCCAGACCGAGCGGCAGTTCGCGCCGAAGTTGAACGACGAGCACGACGATTACGTCTGGGCGCGCATGGACGCGCCGCCAGAGCCGCTACACGCTGGCGTGAGGAAGGTGTTCGAGCAACTCGAGGCCGAGTTCAACGCCGAGATCGGCGACGAGGCTCCGGAGCCTGTCGCGCAATGATGTCGTTCACCACCAAGAGGGCGCCGGTCGTCGACGAGGCCCGGGAGCGAGATCCCGTCGCGACCGCGGAGTGGGATAGGGCACGCCGCGCCGAGGTGCAGTACTCCATCCAATTGCGGAAAATCGCAAGGCACGTCGCCGACATCATCAAGGGGCTCGGCGTCGACAGCCCGGAAGCCGCAGAGGCGGTCGCTGAGGCGCTGCGGCGCTACGAGCGCCTTCTGCACCCCTGGGCGAAGACGGCGGCCCGCCGCATGGTCACCGAGGTCGCCGCCCGCAACGACAAGCTCTGGCGGAAGGTCTCCGCCGAGATGGGGAGATCCATCAAGACCACCTTCGCTGAGGAGCACGGCATCGGGGAGCGCTACCGCCAACTCATGGCGGAGCAGGTCAACCTGATCACGTCGATCCCGCGCGAGGCCGCGGAGCGCGTCCACCACCTCGTCACGCAAGGGGTCGTCAAAGGCGTCCGCTTCACGGAGATCGCCAAGGAGATCGAGCGGGGAGGGGAGGTCTCAAAGTCGCGCGCGACACTCATCGCCCGGACCGAGACAGGGCGAGTCGTCACAGCACTCTGTCAGGCGAGGGCGGAGAGCCTTGGGTCGACTGGGTATACTTGGCGAACAATGAAAGACGCACAAGTTCGCCCCTCCCATAAAGCAATGGAGGGGCGTTTTGTGGCTTGGGACTCGCCACCTACTCTAGATAAACTCACAGGGCATGCGGGGAGCGTCCCTGCTTGCCGGTGCTACTGCGAGCCATCCTTGCCGAAGAACTTTTAGGGCGCACGGTAGCCGTTAGCGCTTCATCAATACTATAGGAAACGCGCATGAAGATCTTCCCGCCGACCAAGGCGCTCATCGTCAGCATCAACTACCGGCCAGACACCGGGCTCGGCGTCAGCGCGCACGGCGAGATGATCGCGGTCACGGCGCTGCCGCCTGAGGGAGAGCCCGCCGGCGTCCTGCGCCGCCTCACCTTGAACTATGATGTCTGGGGTGAAGAGGCCATCGAGCGGGTGCGGCAGGCATTCGGCAACCGCGAAGAGATCGACCTAAGCATCGGGCTATGAGCGCGACGGTCTGGGCCGCTCTCGACGGCAGTCCCGTTCGAACTCGACAAGGACTGCCGGGCGCAGACCGCGTTCACGGTTTTTTCGCACCTCCATCCTGAGGGCGTGGCGACAGACCACGCCGCCTGACGCCACCCCCCCCCACCAGTTCAAAGGAGCACTCACCATGACGGTAACGCCGAACACGAACGCCGTGGGCAACCCCGGCCCCGACAGCGGCCCCGGATTCATGTCGCACTCGATCGTCGACGCGTCCGTCAACTTCTCGCTCGGCGGCTATGCTCTGGGTCCCGTGTACACGACGACCGGCGCCGGCGGCCCCGTGAGCGGGACCTCGGGAACCCTCAACGGCATCGCCGCTCCAGGCGCGTTCCTCGTCGACCAGACCGGCCTCGCCGCCTACCTCAACGTCAACACCAAGGCGTCGCCGACCTGGGCCGCGCTGCTGACGTCCCGGTCCGGTCTCGACTTCGGCGTCCCCACGGCGGTGACTGCCGGCACCACGCAGACGCTGGCGGGCTCCACCGCGCTCGCGCCGCTGTCGATCGTGAACGCCGCGAACGCCAACGACGGCGCCGCTCTCCCGGCTGCCTCCGGCTCCGGCGCGGTCTACGTCGTCATCACGGTGGGCTCGACGGCGACGCCGAAGATCTGGCCGCAGGCCGCCGACAAGATCGACGGCGGCACGGCGGGCGCGGCGGTCACGCTGACGGCCGCGCATCGCGCCGCGGTCTTCATCGATACGTCGGCAGGCAACTGGCAGTCCTTCCTGCTCGGCGCAGTCGCCTCGTAAGGCGTCACCGGCGCTCATCAGCGCCACGGTGGCGACGGCTCTCGGGTCTGGGGCGCCGTCTCTGATCTCGCGCAGGGCGCGCCCCATGACGCCGATCTTCTGAGCGGCGTCCCACTCGACGGTGTCCTCGACGCGGATGCCGGCGACGCCCTCGACGTTCGCTGCGGCGATCACCTTCAACTCTTCGGCAACCGTTTCCGGCGAGTCCGGCATGGAGGCTCCCGTGAGCGCTGTCTTCGATCGGGCCGCTGCCACATACACCGTCGAGCAACTTGGCAGATCCCAGTCGTTGACGCCAGAGGGCTTTCTGCTCGCCGAGGGCGTCCGCATCGCCCGGACCGGGCCGATGATGTACGCGCCCCACGAACTCCCGGCGCTCGACGCTGGCTCTCAGACGATGCTGACCGTCGACCGGGACGCCGCCTGCCTGTTCGACCCGGAAACGATCTCGTCCTTCTCGGGCAAGGACATCACCTTCGATCATCCCGACGACATGCTCGACGCCGCGAACTGGCTGGGAAGCTCCGTCGGCGTCGTCCTCAACACCCGCCGGGGCGGGGGCGCCGAGTCGCAATATCTGATCGCCGACCTCCTGATCAAGCGCCAGGACGCGATCGACGCTGTGCGGTCCGGCCGCGTGCGGGAAGTCTCGTGCGGGTACGACTGCGAATACGAGCAGGTCAAGCCGGGCCTCGGGCGGCAGGTTCGGATCGTCGGAAATCATGTCGCCCTCGTTGAGAACGGCCGATGCGGCCCGGTTTGCGCAATTGGAGACTCTGAAATGGCATCCAAGACGATCAAGGTCCGCAGTTGGACGGACCGGCTGTTCGACCGGCTGACCCTTGCCTACAAGGCCAAGGACGAGGAGGCGTTCAAGAAGGAACTCGAGGCCGCGAAGGACGAGGTTCCCGACGAGCCCGACAGCGGCAAGTCTCCGGTCGCCGTCCACGTCCACAACTACGGCGCCAACGATCCGACCAAGGCCGAGGAGCCCGAGGTCAAGGACGAGGAGCCCGCAGCCGCTGCTGCGGAGGAGGGCGGGCAGGAAACCGATCCGCTCGCGAAGATCGGCGACGCCCTCAAGGGCATCAACGACACCATGGCGGCCGGGTTCAAGGCGTTCGACGAACGCATCTGCGCGCTCGAAGGCAAGGGCAAGGACGCTGCGGCCGAGCCCGAGGAGAAGCCCGAAGACAAGGACAAGCCGACCGGCGACGCCGAGGCCGAAGCGGAGCCGGACGGCGACGAAGGGAAGGAGAAGGAGCCCGTGAAGGACTCCGCCGCGCTCGTCGCCGACTGGCGTGCGACCGTCTCCAAGGCCGAGATCCTCGCCCCGGGCCACAGGATCGGCGCCACCTTCGACGCCAAGGCGAAGATGACGGCCACCGTGGACACTCTCTGCAGGTTCCGGCGCTCCACGATCACCGCGGCTCTCGGCGACGCCAAGCGGGCAGGGTTCGTCGAGAAGGCGTCCGGCGGCCGGCTCAAGGCGAAGTCCACCGCCAAGACGATCGCCGCCACCCTCGACAAGATGTCCTGCGAGGCGATCGGCCTCGTCTTCGACAACGCCGTCGAGCACGCGCGTGTCGCGAACAACGCGGCCGGCGACGTCCTGGCGGCGGCCGTCGACGCGGAGCCCGGCCGGATGACGGCCGCCAAGTATCAGGAGGTCATGGAAAGGGCGCGACAGGCGCCGGCCACGCGGAAGTAAAGCGCCGATCGATCCCCGGCGCGCCGCGCCGACCAACTGGAGACCCTAAAAATGACTGCCTTCATTACTCGTATGCCGGCCGGCTTCGTCGGCCAGATCTCTCGCGACCCCGGGGCCGCCGTGATCGAGACGGAACAACTCGACGCGACCAGCATCCCCGCGGCCTTTGGCCTCTTCGTCAAGACGGTCTCGGGCAAGCTGCAGCAGGCCGACACGGTCGCCTCCATCACCGGGCTGCTCGTGCGCGGCTATCCCAGCCAGAGCACCACGAACACCGCCGGCGCGGCGGCTCCGGTCGCCTCTTCGATGTGCAACCGCGCGCGCAAGGCCTATGCGACCGTCCTCTGCGCCTACGGCACGCCGGCCAAGGACGGCATCGTCTACATGCGCGTCACCGCGTCCGGCGGAACCCGCACCGGCGGCGCCGTGGGCGACCTCGAGGCGACGGCCGACGGCGCCTACAACGCGGCCGTCACCGGCGCGCGCTGGACCGGCGGCGTGGACTCGGCCGGCGTCGCGGAGATCGCCTACAACATGTGATTCCTGCCGGGGGTCGCTCCCCGGCAGCGCCCCAACACCCCGCTTGGGCAGCGGGACCGGACCGTCGCGAGACGCGCCATTCCCCGAGCAGCCCGTCGTGAGACGGCCTCCCAGAAGGACCCCTATCATCATGACTCAGCACGTTCGTGATTGGGCCGGCGCGACCGCGCTTTCCGGCTCGCTGGCCTGCAGCATCCTCTCCACCCCCGCGATCATCCAGCGGCGCGATCGCGGAATCGTCCGGCCCCGCGCCTACGTTCGCGACGGACTCGTCACCTACGATCAGGCCACCAAGGACTCGGCCGGCGCGTTCCTCATCGGAGAGCTCGAGCGCCTCGACCCGATGATCCACGAGCCGCTGGTCACCGTGACGTGGCAGCGCGACATCGACCTGCGCACCGACGTCCAGATTGGCGACGAGTTCTCCTCGTTCACCCAGAGCACCTTCGGCGCCATCGGCTCTCCGATTTCCGCGTCCGGCATCGCCTGGGCGTCGAGCGAGACGACGAGCCTGCCGCGTGCGCAGCTCGACATCGTGAAGGTCGTGAACCCGCTGGACCTGTGGTCGATGGAAGTCGCCTACACCGTCCCGGAACTCAAGAAGGCCGAGCAGCTTGGACGTCCGATCGACGTCCAGCAATTGACCGCCATGACCCTGAAGCACCAGATGGACGCGGACCAGTTGGTCTACATCGGCGACTCGACGCGGGGGACGACCGGTCTGGTCAACAACTCCGGGGTCACGGCGTCGAACGTCACCGCCGGGTCGTCCGGCAGTATGGCGTGGACGTCGAAGTCGCCGGCGGAGATCCTGAACGACTTCAACTCGCTCCTGACCGGCGTCTGGAAGGCCACGGGCTATGTCGCGCCGCCGACCAACGTTCTGATCGCGCCGACCGAGTTCGGCTACCTGACGGGCACCGTGGTCTCTTCGGCGGGCAACCGGACGATCATGGACTTCCTGGCCGAGAACAACGTGATGACGGCCGAGAAGGGCATCCGGCTCGACATCAAGGCCTGCAAGTGGCTCGACAAGGCCGCCATCAACGGCCCGGGCGCCGCCGCGGCGACCTACGACCGCATGGTCGCCTACACGCGGAAGCCGAACTACGTCCGCTTCCCCATGGTCCCGCTGATCCCGATGGCGCCGCAGTTCGACGGCATCTGGGTCAAGACCCCGTATTACGGGCGAATGGGCGTGGTCGAGATTGTCTATAACGATACGCTTGGCTACCGAGACGGTATCGGCTGACCTAACGACAAGCAGCGGCGCTGACTTAGGGTCGGCGCCGTTCGCTTTCAAGGAAAGGTGTACCATGCCGCGATACGAAGTTACGACGGGGTTCATCCTTCGCCGCGACGATTACTCCGAGCGCCCCTTCGACAGGGGCGCTCATACGCTCGACGCCGATGACCCCGACAGCCAGCATCCCTACTTCCGCGCCTGCACAGTCGAGATCCCCGGCGAGGCGGCCCCGTCGGCTTTGCCCGCCGACCCGTGGCGGCCGTCGACCGACGCGGAGATCCTCGCCGACCTCAATGCGGGCCTCGGGATCGGCTCCGATCCCGCCGACCTTCTCGACGCCACGTCCGACGAGCCTGGCGCGCCGCGCCGCCGCCGCGCGAAGTAGGCGACCATGACCGCGACGACCGCGACCTTCAGGGCGGACTTCCCAGAGTTCTCCGGCGCGACAGACGCCAAGATCGCGTTCTGGCTCAACGTCGCCACGAACCTCGTCAACCCCAACCAGTGGAGCGACCTGACCGACACCGGCGTCGAGCTCCTCACCGCGCATTACGTGTCGATCGACATGAAGGAGGCGCGCGCCGCGGGAGCGCCGGGCGGAGTCCCAGGCGGAGCCGTTGGTGTCCTGACGGCGAAGGCTGCAGGCGGAATCTCGGGGAGCTACGACGTCGCGTCGGCGGCGGAACCGGACGCGGGCCAACTCAACCTGACGTCCTACGGCAAGCGCTACGCCGCGCTGCGCAGGCTCTTTGGCGCAGGCGGGCTGCAGATCTGATGGTCACGGGTGGAGACGACGGTATCGGCCTCAAGACGGTCAACGTCAACGTCAACGCGAAGCGGTGGAGCGATGTCGTCAGGGGAATCGAGACGCTGACCAGCCTCCGGGTCCTCGTCGGCATCCCGGAGGAGAACGCGGAGCGCGACCCGGAAGACGGCCAGGGGATCACGAATGCCGCGATCGGCTACATCAACGAGTGGGGATTGCCTGAAAAGAACATCCCGGCGCGCCCCCATCTCGTTCCAGGCCTACAGAAATACGAGATGGAGGCCATCGAGCGGCTGAAGAAGGCTGCCATCGCAGCGGTCGAGGGGAGGCCGGAGGCGGCGATCAAGCAGTTCAACGCGATCGGGCTTGAGGCGGTCTCATCCGTGCGCGCGGTGATTACCGCCGGCATCCCGCCGCCGCCTGCACCGAAGACGCTCGCGGCTCGCCGCGCCATGAAGATCGGCAAGGGCAAGAAGAAGGGGTTCCGAGGCGAAACGCCACTGATAGTCACCGGGGATTATATCAGGCATATCGCGTACGTTGTTGTCATGAAGGCGCGACGGCTGGTCGTGACGCCAAAGGGCAGGGGAGGGTGAGATGGCGGCGCTGTCGTTCGACGACATCCTCTGCGACGCCGACCTGATCGACACGATCACGGTCAAGCCGACGGTCCGGCTCGTCGCCGACAACGGCCGTGCGGCCGACCTCGACATGGCGGCGGTCCCGGGCGTCGTGGCGATCGTCGTCCCGGCGGCTCAAAAGTTGATCCTGCAGAGCGACGGCGCGCTGCGCGATGGCGCGATCGAGATCTTCACCGCCTACGCGATCAGCGGGGGCAGCAGCACCGACGACAGCGCCACCCGGCAGCCGGACGTCGTGACCTGGCACGGCCGCGACTATCTTGTGCAGGCGGTCGAGGACTACTCCGCCTTCGGCCCCGGCTGGGTCCACGCCACGGCGAACCTGCAGCAGTTCAACCCCACGGCGTGACCATGGCGAAATCTCGGATCATCAACCGCACGACCCCGGCCGGCGCGGCGCTCACGCTCGCCTACGAGATGCACGAGCGGAAGGTCATCAGCATCGCCGACCTCCGGTGCTTCGAGGCGGCTTTGGCGGACCTCGCGGACAAGGAGGCCGAGGAAGCGGCGGCCCCCGGCCTCGCGCTTGCGAAGCAGGCGGTAGCGCTGTTCTCATGAGCGACTCAAGCACCGGCGGGGTTCTCCTGCCTGAAGGCGGGACGCCGACGCTCGCGTCTGACGACCCCTTCGACGACTTCCTTCAGGCGCTCGTCGTCGGCGTCACAGGCATGCGCGGCAGCCTTGTGCGACCGCGCTGGCAGCCCGAACCGCCATCTGAGCCCGAGGCGGACACGGACTGGTGCGCGATCGGCGTGACCGGCGAGGCTCCCGACGGGGGCCTGCCAGTCATCACCCATGTCGGAACCGAAGACGCTGGCCTCGGCGCCGACTTCGTCCAGGTCAACGACACGGCCTCGATCCTCGCATCGTTCTACGGGCCCGGCGCGCGAGGGAACGCCGCGGCGCTCCGCATGGGCCTGATGGTCCCGCAGAACCGGGAGGTGCTGCAACGGGCGAACATGGGCCTCGTCGGGATGCCGGGCGAGGCGCGCTTCATCCCGGCGATCGTCTCGCTGCAGACGCAACGGCGCGTGGATGTCCCGTTCGAGATCAGGCGCCCGAACGTGATCGAGGTCGCGGTGCGCAACCTCGTGGCCGTCAAGATCACGCTCTACCCGAACACCTTGACGCCGCAGACCAAAACTCAGGGCGCGACGCCTCCGCCCGACTGAACCGCCCGCCGTGAGGCGCGCTGATCCCAAGCCGGCACGTCGTGAGACGCCCCGCAAGAAGGACCATTTCCGCGATGACCAATTCCGTTGACATTTCCGATTTCGTCAATGCAACGCTGACGATCACGGCGACCGCGACCCCGTATCAGAATTTCTCGGTTCCGCTCATCATTGGGGACTCGTCTGTCATCGACACGACGCAGCGGCTTCGGACCTATTCGAACCTCCTGGGCGTCGCGGCGGACTTCGGTACGACGGCTTCGGAATACCTCGCGGCCACGGTTTTCTTCGGCCAGTCGCCGACGCCGAGCCAATGCATGATCGGCCGTTGGGCGCGGACTGCTACCCATGGCCTCCTGCATGGCGCAACGCTCACGCCGACGCAGCAACTCCTGACCAACTTCACCGCGATCACGGCAGGCTCGTTCCATATCTCGGTCGACGGCACAGGCCACGACTTCACCGGGATCAACCTTTCCACGGCCCTCAACTTGAACGGCGTTGCGTCGCTCCTGCAAACGGCGATTCAGGTGACGTTCTCGGGCGCAACCGTGATTTGGGGGTCGGTCAATCAGCGCTTCGACATCATCTCGGGCACGACGGGCGCCTCGTCTTCCGTCTCCTATGGGTCGACGGCGGCCAGCGGGACGGATATCTCTACGCTGCTCGGCCTCACCTCAGCGGCCGGCGCCTCCGCTCCCGTCGTCGGCATGGCCGCCGAAACGCCGCTGGCCGCATGGACGGCCTTGGCCGGCGTCAGTAATCAATGGTACGTCGCCTCGTTCGCCGCGTCCACGCAGCCCGCAACGGCCGATTATATCGCCATTGCTTCGGCGACGCTCGCATCCTCGCGCAAGCGCATGTTTGGCGTGACGATCACCACAACCGATTGTCTCGACCCGACGAACACAACCGATCTCGCGACCTCGCTTCAGTCGCTCAACAATAATCGCGTGTATTGGTGGTATGACCCGCTGAACCCCTACGGCGTCATGACCATGTTCGGCCGCGCCGCGACGGTCAACTTCAACGCGTCGAAATCCACAATCACCCTCGCCTATAAGCAGGCGCCCGGATTGACCGCGGCCTATCTGACCGAGACGCAATTCGCGACCCTGAAGGTCAAGGGCGGTAACTGCAACGTCGCCGTGAATAACGGCGCGGTCATGATCCAGCCCGGCCAGATGGCGGATTCGAAGTGGCTGGCGGGGACCAAGATCAACGGGACGTGGTTCGACGAAGTACATAATACGGACTGGTTTTTGAACGAACAGCAAACCGACGTATTTAATGCGCTCTACACGACTACGACCAAGGTTCCGCAGACCGACGGCGGGTCGAACTCCATTGCGACTGTTCTCGGGAAGGGCTGCGCCAAGGCTGCGAACAACGGCATGATCGGCCCCGGTGTCTGGACAGGGCCGCCCATCGGCACGCTGGAGACCGGCGACTACATGCCGACTGGATGGTATATCTACTACCCGCCGATCTCGACGCAGTCCGACGCTGACCGCGATAGTCGCGTCTCCGTCCCGTTCCAAGAAGCGATCAAGCTGCAAGGGGCGGTTCACCAAGTTTCGCTCGCCATCACGGTCAATCGCTGACACTCATCCCCGTGCGCTTGTGAAGCGCCCGCCCTCTCGCTGAAAGACGCCGACAATGGCCGGAATCCTCCAATACGGGACTTACAGTTTCCTCGACGTCCAGATTACCTTTACCGGGCCGGGCGGTTCATTCGATGTCGCAGCCGGAGGCTTGTCCGAAGAGGGCATCAGCTATTCGATGACCGGCCCGAAGGACGTCATGACCATCGGTGCGAGCGGGAACGGCATGCATACCCTGATCGGGGCGAGCGCAGCGCGGTCGGAAATCTCGTTTCTGAAGACGGCGCCCGCGAATGGCGTCTTGAACTACCTCTACAACTATCAGAGCGCATCAAGCGCCTATTGGGGAAAGAACCAGATTACGATTACGAACCCCGCATCGGGGGACTCGGTCACTTTGCTTGGCGGCGCCTTTGAAAAGCATGCCGACAACGCTTACAAGACGCAGGGCAATATCCTCGTCTGGCCATTCCTCTTCATCACCCGCGCGGACGTGCTCGGCAACGGCGGCAGCCCGCGCTCGCTGATCGTCACGCCTGTGACGGCGTAAGGAGTACCGCCCATGGCTGACGAGCCCATCGCCTTCGAGATCGGCGGCGTCGCCTATCAGGCGCGCCGCATGGACCTGCTGACGCAGTTGGAGATCGTCGCGAAGCTGGCGCCGCTGATGGCGTCCGGCCTCGCGCAGATCCTGCAGTTGTTCGAGGCGGTGGCGGAAGAGATCACGGACGCGCCGCCGGACATGCGCTCGGTGCTCGTCATCTCTCGCATCCTCGCCCTGCCTAAGGGCAGGCTGATCGAACGACTCGGGCCGCTGATGGCGGAGTTCGCCAGGATGCCGGGAGCCGACCAGCGGTTCATCCTCTCGACCACGCTGGCCTCCGTGCAGCGGAACGCGGGGACCGGGACTGCTCCCCGGTGGGAGACGGTCTGGCCGGCCGGCCTCGCGGCGCCTACGGCGGCCGAGTTCCGCAGCGACCTCGTGCTGGCGCTACGTGTCGTCGGCACGGTGCTGGCGGCCACGCTGGGGCCTTTTACGCCAGGCAGCCGCTGAAGTTCGCCCGCACGCGCGAGCTGCCTGTCGCCACTTTCGTGCGCCTCCCGAATATGGAGGACTACGCCGCGGGGCCGGTCACCGAGAAGCTGTGCACCTACCGGGAACTGTTCGACGGCTCCCTGACCCTCGTCGACCTCGCGCGGATGAACGAGTGGCTGGAGGTCAAGGCCGAGAACGAGTCGCGGGCGCTGGCCGCCGCCAAGGCGAAGAAGGAATAGCCCGTGGCTGACTCGACCATCAAAGAATTCCTTGTTGGATTGGGATTCCGCGTCAACGAGCCGTCCTGGGCGCGGTTTCAGTCGACCATCGAGTCCGCGACCCTGAAGGCGAAGATCTTCGGCGATGCGCTCGAGAACGTCGCGAAGGCCGTCGCCGGCGCGGTCGCGCGCGTCGCCTCCGACTTCGGGGATCTCTTCTACGCGTCGTCGCGCCTCGGTGCTTCCGTCGAGTCGATCCGGGCATTCGGCTATGCCGTCAGCCAGATGGGCGGGACGGTCGCCGGCGCGCAGTCGTCGCTCCGGTCGTTCGGCGACTGGATGCGCCAGACGCCGGGCGCCGAGCAGTTTCTCAAGAGCTTTGGCGTCGCGACGAAGGACGCACAGGGCCACGCGATCGACCGCGGTCAAGTCCTGCTTTCGATCGGCGAGAAGCTCGCCCAGATGTCGAAGCAGGGGCCGGCAGGGCAAGCGATGGCCAGCCGGTACGCTGAAATTTTCGGGATCGACCAGGACACGCTGCTAGCGATCGAGCGGCAGGGCACGCGCGGCCGCTACAACGAGGCGATTGGCGGCGACAAGTCGGCCAATGTCGGCGGCCCGATGGCGGCGGCGGCCAAGCGCTTCGAGCAGGCGCTGCGCGACACGTTCCAGCGCATCAGCACGTTTGCGACGGGCGCTGAGGGCAAGCTGTTCGGGTTCCTGTCGGGGCCGCTGGAGAAGTTCAATGCGTGGCTCGATGCCCACAAAGACGAGATCAACGACGCGCTGACCCGGATCGCAGAGTCCGCCGGCAAGATCGGCGAGAAGGTGCTGGCGGCGATTGAGAAGATCGACTGGGACAAGGTCCCAGGCCGGATCGACAATTTCGCGAAGTCTCTCGGCGACCTCAGCGAGAATTTTGCAAGATTCCTCAGCGACCTTGATCGGACGTTCAAGACAATCACCACGATCATAGGGGTGATCGTCGGGGCACGACTCGGCGCGATATTCGGCCCGTGGGGCGCGCTGATTGGCGGCGTGGCAGGCGGGGCGATCGGGTATGGGCTCGGGAGTGGGGATTCGGGCTATGCTCCGCCAGGAGCGGAGCCCGGCGGAGATGGCGGCGACGGCCGCCCTTGGTGGAAACGCGCCTTTGACCGGCTGTTTGGCGGAGGCGGGCCATCTGACTCGCGAGGGTCCACCGGGGGCCCAGGCCCTCTGAATGCAGACTCGAAGGTGATCGCGACACGGCTGATCGATCACCTCATGGGGAAATACGGCCTCACGCGCGATCAAGCGCTGGGTGCTGTGGGGCGATTTGCTCACGAAAGCGCCAACTTCCATGAGATGCAGGAGGGCGGCCAGCCAGCCGGCAGTGGAGGCTGGGGGTATGCGCAGTGGACGGGGTCGCGGCGCCGAGACTTCAACCGCGTAACGGCAGGGCTTGACCCGTCAAGCTACGACGCTAACGTAAAAATGCTCGATTGGGAACTCGATAATACTTCGTGGGGAAAGGTTATAGCTAAAGTTAAACAGACATCCTCCGTCGAGGACGCCGCGGACGCTTGGACCTACTACTATGAGGGGATGGGTCTTGCCCCAGGTGTAGACGGGGGGCCAGGGATATCTGCCGTCGGGTCGGCACGCGCCTACGCGCGGAAGTATAGGGCAGCACTCGCAGGGACCCCCTCGGCCCCGGTTTCCCCCCCCGCGATTGGAGGCGCTGGCGTCGGCTACAACGCCCTTGGCGCCTCCCCTCTCGGAGCGCGCAGCGCGCCGGCCGGCGGGGGAGACAAGCACGCCACGTCGAACATCACGAACAATATCACGGTCGCGTCGAACGACCCGGACTCGGCGGCAGCAGCGGTGGGCGTCCATATCGACCGGTCCGCCGCAGACGTCTACCGCAACCTCCAGGGCGCCTTCAGCTAGTCACGGCGGAAGTCGCTCTGAGGCTTCGTGTACTGGTCGTGCTCGAAATACATCTGAAGGACGCAGTCCCCAAGAGCGGAGTAGGCGAGCGCTGCGCCACCATAGGACGCCGCGGCGTGGGCGCATGTCTCGGCGCTCCTCTGGCTCAGCCGGCCCCAATACTCTTTCGCCGCGTCGTACCCGCTCTGGTTCTTGCTTAGGCAGAGGTTGACGTTCTGGGGCCAGTTCATCGCCCGGCATTTCGGTGTGGGGTCTGGCAGGACCGGCATCGGGATGTCGTTCCCGCCTGCCTCGCGATTGAAGCACCGCAGTTGGGCTTGCAGGTCCGCGATGGCGCCACAATCAGCGACGGCGGCCGATCCTGAGGCTGCGACTCCTGCGGCCAGCACCGCGATGAAATAGGCCGATCTGCTCATCAAGCATGCCCTCCGCCCGTCAGGGTAACGCCGATCAAGCCCGAAAGGAATATGCGCAATGTCCGACATCTTCGGGGCGGTCGTCAGCGCGGCCGAGTCCTTCAGTTCCGTCATCGGCGACGCCGCCGCGGGCTTCGCGCTGTTTTCGCAGTCCGGCCGCTCGATCGGAGGCATCATCCCAGACGTCGTAATCGACGAGACGAACAGGGACACCGGCGTCCTGACCCAGCACCCGGTCGAGTCTGGGACGCCGGTCAGTGATCACTATTACACGATGGGGCCGCTCTACGAGGTCCGCTGCGGCTGGTCGGATTCGACCCTCGGCCCTGGCTACACCGACGTGGTGTATGGCCGACTCCAGAGCCTGATGGCGACGCACAAGCCGTTCAACGTCACGAGCGGCAAGCGCCTGTACACCGACATGATGTTCCTCAGCCTCGTCGTCCGCACGGACGTCGAGAGCGAAAATGCGCTCATGGTCAGCGCGGTCATGCAGAAGGTCATCATGGTCGACGTCGCGACCACAGGCGCGGGCGCGACGCCTGCAAATACGAACGGCAGCAGCGGCACTTCCTCGGGCATTTCGGCGCAGAACGCCAAGAACGCCGGGTTCGCGACGGACGCGGCGGGGAACGTCTCGTTTTCCAACAGCGTATCGCCCGGGGGAACTGTGGCGCTGCAGGGTCCGTCGTCCGGCGGCGCGGATGGCATCCCCGGCGTCTCGACGACGGGGGGCTGGAACAGCTTCAGCAGCGGCGGAATCGGGGCTTCGGCGAACCCGACGTTTGAGAGCGCCACGACTCCGATGACGATCGAGTCGGCACCGTACCCCTCCGACGTCACCGGGCTTCCTGCTTACCCATGACCCAGTCCTACGAGATCCCGCTGACGCCAAAGCCTCAGACCTTCAGCGTCACCTTCCCGAACGGCACGCCAGTCCAGATGCGACTGAACTACCAGTTCAACGACGACCGCTGCTGGATCTTGGACATTGCCGACGCCGACGGCAACCTTCTGGTCTGTGGCATCCCGCTTGTCACCGGTGCCGACCTCCTCGGGCAATACGCCTCCCTTGGGCTCGGCGCAAAGTTGTTCGTCACGACCGACGGCTACCCCGCGGAGCCGCCGCATTGGTGGTCGCTGGGCGTCTCCGCCCACCTCTATGTCGAGGGCTGAATGGCGCAATTCGGCCGCTACTGCTCCCTGACGATCGAAGGCTCGACCGGGACGATGGACCTGTCGAACCTGCGCGTCCGGTTCAACCTGCATCCTCTGCCGAAGTCGGCGCCATCGATCGGCAAGATCCTCGTCACCAACCTCGGCGCCCAGAAGTCGCAGGCGATCGCCGCCAAGGGCAGCGAGTTCAAGAAAATCACGCTCGACGTCGGCTACGAGAGCGGCCACGGGATCATCTTCAAAGGCAACATCATTCAGGTCATCTCCGGCCGGGAGTCCCCGACCGACACGCTCCTGACGATCATTGCCGCCGATGGCGATCACGGCAACAATTATGGGGTCGTCTCAACGACGCATCCGGCGGGCTCGACGCCTCAGGACCACTTCAACACAGCGCTCTCCGCCCTTGGCAAGTTCGGGATCAAGGCGGGGTACATCGGCGTCGACCTCTCGAAGCCGACCTACCCCCGGGCCGTGACCCTCTACGGCATGGCGCGCGACGTCCTCCAGAACATCGCGAAATCGAAAGGGTGCTCGCTGTTCTATGACCGGGAGGAAGTCACAATGATCCCGAAGGGCGGCAACCGCCCCGGGCAGGTGGTCGTCCTCAACTCGAAATCAGGCATGATCGGGATGCCGACGCAGACCCCCGACGGGATCTTCGCGCGCTGCCTCATCAACCCAGCGATCCGCCCGCACTCTCTCGTCAAGATCGACCAGAAGGACATCCAGAGGGCGTCGGCGGCGGTCGCCCCGACGGGCCAGAATGACATCGGTCTTAAGGAACTCGACGCATTTGCATCGGTGGCGGCCGACGGCGTCTACGTCGTCGCGAAGATCGACATCGACGGCGATACGCGCGGGGGGCCTTGGTACATGGACCTTTCGCTTTACGCCCGCAGCGGATCGCCGGCACCGGCTCAACTCCCCTACCTCGGCTAGGCCAGATGCAGAACGAGGAACAGTTCGCCTCCCTGACCGATGCGGTGCGGGTGGCGGTCGCCGCCGCGTTGCGCGGGATCTTCACGGCGATGCCGGTCTCGCTGACAAAGGACAGCGACGGCCACACCGCGGCGGCGCGGTCGAACATCCTTGGGCTCGTCCGGCAGGACGATGGGACGACGAAGCAGGCGCCGATGCCGCCCTTCGACACGCTCCCGGTCCACTTCGCCGGCGGCGGGCGCATGGTCACGACGCACCCGGTCAAGTCGGGCGACGACGGGATCTGGCTGGGGCTGTCGAGGGCGATCGACTCCTGGTTTCAGTCCGGCGGCCAGCAGGCGCCGATTGACGCGCGCACGCACCACCTCTCGGACGGCGTCTTCCTGAACGGCCTGAGGGCGGATCCGAAGAAGCTGAAGAACGTCGCGCCGGACTCGCATCAGGTCCGGTCGACGGACGGCAAGATGACGTCCGAGGTCCACCCGGACAACGGGACCACGACGAGGGCGGTCGACCCGTCGGACTCGAGCGACGACCCGTTTAACTCGGCTGCGACGTACACCGAGAGCAAGACCCACCCGACGGACGGCAAGTCGTGGCGCCGGAAGACACCGACGAAGGATCACACGGTCGGCCTGACGGACGGGGGGTTCGCAGCGGTTGTCACAGACCTTGCTACCGGCCTCTCCGCCGGGCTTTCGCTCCGCCCACCCACAGCCGGAGGCGGAAGCGGTCTTACGATGCCGCCCGGCGCCGCCGCCGAGAGCATCGGGCCGCTGGGCGGGGACCTCGCTGGGACCATGCCGAACCCAACGGTCAAAGGTGCGACCGGGCTCCCGGTCTACGCCAACAACGCCGCGGCGCGCGTCGCCGGGCTGGCCGTCGGAGACCTCTACGCCAACACCACGATCTCCGGGACAGAGCGCGTCGTCTGCGTCGCATTCTGAGGCACACCCATGGACGGTAATTTCCAGCACGCCCTCGGCGAAGTCCTGAAGTCGGAAGGCGGCAAGGTCGACAACCCACGCGATCTCGGCGGCAGGACGAACCATGGCGTCACCCAGAAGGTCTACGACAACTTCCGCCGCCTCAACGGCGACGAGCCGCGCGACGTCTTCGAGATGGGGGACGGGGATCGGGACGGCATCTACCGGCGCTACTGGGACGCGGTCGGCGGCGACAACCTGCCGACCGGTCTCGACTACGAGGCGTTCGATACCGCCGTCAACATGGGGCGCCGGAAGGGCGAGCCCATTGGGTCGCTCGCCAAGGAATTTCTCGACCGCATCGACCGGACAAAGCCGGTCCCCGAGCAGATCGAGCAGTACCGCGGCTTCCGCCAGAAGTTCTACGAGGGGATCAAAGGACCTGGCGGGTTCCAGACCTTCGGCAAGGGCTGGACGAACCGCAACGAGGAAGTGGCGGGGCGGTCGTCGGAGTGGTGGGCGAACTACGATCGCCCGTACCCACCCCCTCAGGCAGCGACGGTCCGGACCGCGGCGCCAACTCCCTCCAGCCACTTCCACCAGGCCAGCGCCGCGCACGCGGTGCGGTCGGCGCTCGCGCTCGGGCCCGGCACCTACGCGACGACGCATCGGCACCGCCACTCGTCAAGTTGAGACGCTCAGGAAGCCCGTGGGCGGCCTTCGGCCCCCGAGGCTACGTGCATAGCCCCAATGGCGCCCATTGCGGCCTGTGGCCGCTCTCTGTCCAGTGAGGCCTCCATGCGTGTGCGCAAGATCGACCCTGTCTCCGGCCGGCAGTTCGGGGCAGGGGCGGGGTCCTTCTACGTCAACCAGGCCGAAGGGGTCGCGCAGCGCGTGAGAACGCGACTCGGACTCTGGGCAGGGGATTGGTTCCTGAACCTCCCGGAGGGAATGGACTGGAACGCGAAAGTCCTCGGCAAGTACACCGAAGCCACCCGCGACCTCGCGATCCGGGCGCGTATTCTCGGCACGACCGGCGTGACCGAGATCATCTCCTACTCGATGTCGCTCGACCGCTTCAGCCGGAAGCTGACGGGCTCCGTCACGATCAATACCGCCTACGGGCAGGTCACCGCGCAAGGACCGTTCTGACATGGGAAGTTCGCCCGTCTGCACGCTCAATGCGCAGGGGATTTTTCGCCCATCCCTCGCGGACTGCATCGCCTACCTCGATGCCGGCTACCAGAGCATCTACGGGCTCGACACATCGATCGCGTCTGACGACCAGGACGGGCAACTCCTCGGGCTATTCGCGTCCGCCTACGACGATGGCAACGCGATGGCGGTGTCGACCTACAACGCGTTTTCGCCGGCAACAGCACAGGGCGCCGGCCTGAGCTCTGTCGTCAAGGTCAATGGGATCTCCCGCAACGTCCCGACCCGGTCTACCGTCCCGGTGCTCGTCGTCGGGGAGGCCTATCTGGGCCTCGACGTGATCCAGAACTCGGACGGGTCCGGGAACGTCTGGACCGTCCCTGCGCTCACGATCCCGTCCAGCGGGCAGATCGCGGGGACCGCGACGTGCACGGCGCTGGGCGCCATTGCGCTCTCGAGCGGCGTCACCCTGACGGTCATGAACCCGACGCGTGGCTTGCAGAGCGTCACGACGACCGCTGCGGCGACGCCCGGCGCTCCCGTCGAGAAGGACGCCCAACTGCGGCTGCGCCAGTCGAAGTCGACAGCGCTCCCGTCGCAGGGCCGCGCCGACTCAGTCGAAGCAGCGCTGTGGCAGATCGCCAACGTTCAGCGCCTCAGGATCTACGAGAACGACACGAGCGCCGCGGACACGAACGGGCAACCCGGCCACTCGATCGCCGTCGTGATCGATGGCGGCGACGCGGCGACGATCGCGGCGACGATCCGCGCGGGGAAGGGCATCTGCGCCACATTCGGCTCGACGACCGAGACGATCATCGACAGCATCGGCGTGGCGCACCCCATCAACTTCTTCTTCGTCTCGGAGCCAGAAATCGCCTGGGGCGTGTCGATCAAGCCGGGACCGACCTATTCCGTCTCGACCGGTGCGCTGATCCAGAAGTCGCTGGCGGCCTACACGAACGCCCTCGGGATCGGCGTATCGATCGAACTCCTGCGCGCGGTGCAGGCGGTGTGCCTTTCTCCGCTGATCACGCAGACGGCCGCGGCGATGTCCGCCGCCGCGGAGGCCGGCGACACCGCGAAGGTCTCGACCCTGGCGCTTGATCTCCAGTCGCTGAGCGCAGCGAGCCAGACCTACAAGGTCGAGGCGATCACCGTAGGGCGCGTCGGGGGCGCCCTTGCCGCCGCGGACCTCGCCATCGCCTTCAACGAAGCCGCGGCGATCCCGGTCAACGCGGACGGGACGCTCGTCACGGGCTCGGATGTCGTGGTGACGCTGCTGCCATGAAGACAGTCGAGGACTACCTCGCCAAGATCCCGCCCTTGCACTCCAAGGACGCGAGATTCATGGCGGAACTCGCGCTTCTCCTGCAGCCGCTCGTCGACCAGCAGGCATTTTTGGCGGCGCTGCCTCAGGCGTTCGACCTCGACTTCGCGGTCGGGGTGCAGCTTGACGCCGTCGGCGCACGCGTCGGGGCATCGCGCCAAATCCCGATCCCGGTCGAGAACCCTTGGTTTTCGCTAGGGGTTGCCGGGCTTGGCTTGGGGCAGGGCTACCTCAAAGGCCCATACGAAGGGTCCGCCCTTTCGAAATTGGACGATGACACTTTCCGCCGGCTGATAAGGGCAAAGATCGTCGCTAACAATTCAGACGGGACGGCGGACGCTGTTGCGGCTTCTCTGGACGCTTACTTCCTCGCCGGCAGTGACACGCTCGTCTTTTCGTATGACGCGACCGATTACGCGGGCGCCGCGCTCGTAGGGCTGGCCCAAGTCGATCTCGCGCTCGTTGTCGGGGTGGCGGGGAAACTTCCGACCATCGTTGATTTGTCGATCCTCGACCAAGAACTCATCCCGATCCGGGCGGCCGGCGCGGCGTTACAATGGGCTGTGACCACAGTTGATGGCGCTCCCGTCTTCGGGCTCGGGGTTGAAAATTCGTACATCGCGGGACTTGGCGTCGGTGCGCTCGGCGCGTCGCCCTCGTTCGTCATCGAAAACGTCATTCTGTAAGGGGCGATAATGTCGAATACGAACGCGTTTCTTGCCTATGCGTCGGGAGGAAGTCCAACTGTTCTTTCCGATGCCGCATGGTCCGCTTTGGCGGCGCGGTCAACCGGGTTTCAGACCGGCATTCTCCAGCCTGAAAACTTGAATAAAGCGCTCCGGCAGGGCGTGAACGTCGCCGCCATGATCGGCCAGTTCACGGCGGATTACGGCCCCGGCAACGTTCTCGACGACGGCAATATCTCGACGCTCGAAGCGCAGTTTGAGGCGGCGCTTGGGTCGTTCTGCGGGGGCATCCATTACGGCATCGACGCCGGCGCGGCGAACGCGCTGGCGCCGGCGACGCTGACGCCGCCGGTCGCGGCCTATGCCGACGGCCAGGCGTTTTCGGTCCGCCCAGCGAACACGACAACAAGCAAGACACCCACGTTTACGGCGCCGGGCCTCGCGGCCAAGACCATCGTGCGGGCGGACGGGCTCGCTGTCGGCCCCGGCGCGATCCTCGCCGGGCTGCCCGTCCTGCTCGCCTACGACGCCGCACTCGACCGGATCATTTTGGCGACGCCGGCCCGGCGCCCGGCGGTGCACGACGTGAACCTCTCTTACTCATCCATCGCGACGCCGACGCTCGCCCTCGCCGACATCGACAAGCTGATCCCGATCGGCGGCGTCGGTGCGATCACGACCGCCGTGACGCTGCCCCTGTCCACGAACTTCGACGCCGGGCAGGCATACTGGCTCCAGAACAACTCGCCGATCGGGGCCGACTATACGGTCAATGTCTCGGCCGGCGACACGTTCACCCTCGGGATCGACGGCTCCTCCGGCAGCCGGACGTCGTTCACGCTCGCCTACACCGAGACCGCGCACATAGTGGCGCTCCCCGCGCTGAACAACTGGGGCGTCGTCGGCGGATCGGCTGCCTCTCGCTACGCCAACGGCGCGCGGTCGTCGCTCGGATCATCCGGATACAAGAAGATCCCGGACGCCAACGCCCCTCGCGGCTACATCATCCTGCAGTGGGGCACCTACGTGATTGATTTTGCAAACTCGGACCGTCCGGTGTCGCTTCCGACGGCGTTCCCGACAGCCATCATGGCCGCGATAGGATCATCTGTTTCGGTCAATTCTTATGGAGGGGCGGCGTCGTCCGGGTCGACGACCACAATCAGCTGTTGGGGGAACAATGTCGGCGCCGGCATCAGCTGGTTAGCGTGGGGATATTGAGCGATGATCGACACGTGTTACGCCACCCTCGATGCGTCCGGGCGCCTTACCGGCTTCTATCCATCCGACATCTGGCCGACGCCCCCGGCGGGCGCGGTCGCGATCACGCTTGACGTCTGGCGGGAGGCGCTCGCCAACCCGGGCGGAACGTTCGCGGACGGCGTCTACGCGCCCCCGTCGACTGCCCCGACACAGGCGCAACTGCTTGCCTACATCGGCTCCAAGGTCAGCGCCTTGGAAGCCATCGTCCGCGTCTACCAACTCAGCGCGGGGCCGCCCGCCGTCTCCGTCAAATGCGACGCGACCGATTCGACGCGAAGTTCCGGGGCCGGGCTCGCCGCGTGGGGCTTGGCGAACCCGACCGCATCCTTCGGCTGGCAAGACAACTTCGGCGTCGTGACACAGATCACGGGAGCGGAGGTAGTCACGCTGTTCAACGCCGTAGTCGCCTATGGGATGAGCGTTTATGCGGTTTCGGGGCCGGCTTGCACGGCCGTTCTCTCCGGCACGATCACCACGACGGCCCAGATCGACGCGCTCGCATGGCCCGCGTGACGCGCGCGACGTTCTGAGGGGGCGGCATTGACCAACATCGAAAGCCTCGCCGAGCTTCGGATCGCAATCGGCGTA
Source organism: uncultured Hyphomicrobiales bacterium (assembly GCA_903932535.1). GTDB lineage: Bacteria > Pseudomonadota > Alphaproteobacteria > Rhizobiales > Beijerinckiaceae > Roseiarcus. The sequence continues at coordinate 27,706 of CAIZGR010000392.1, forward strand.
GGGCCTGACGAGGATTTTGTCCTCGCGCTGCCTCCGTTCGTCGATGCATCGAAAAATCCCTTGTATCTCGACGGGATCGCTTTCGTTGCGACGATTTCGCTCGACGGGACTACGGTCGCGACCGTCACGGGCGTCGTTTCCGGCTACATCCTGACGTTTAGGATTCTCGCCGCAGCAAAAACCGGATGGCCGGTCGCCAATCTGGCAATCACAATCCTGGCGACGGCGCTCAATGACGATGGCTCGACCCGAGCGAAAGACATTCTCGCTTCGGGGTCGATTGTCGCATCTGGGGCATCATCGCCGCTCGTGCTCACGACGATCTTGGGGAGCGTGTCGGGTATTGGTGCGGTATCAGCGCAAACCGCGGCGAATACGGAGGCGATTGCTTTGCTCACTAGCGGCCCGATCAGCGTCACGGGCACATTCTGGCAGGCCACGCAGCCTGTTTCGCTCGCGAGCCTGCCCGCGCTGGCAGCCGGATCGAACGTCATCGGGGCGGTGACGCAGAGCGGGACGTGGTCGGCCGGCCGGACATGGTCGCTGTCGAGCGGGTCCGACAGTGTCACGGCGACGATCAGCGGCACGGTCTCGGTCACGGGCACGTTTTGGCAGGCGGTGCAGCCGGTCTCGGACAGTCAGAGTGCGGCCTACTCCGGCGTGGTCGCGATGACGGTCGGGGCAACCTACGCCGTGGGGCGCAGCGTCGGCGTACTGGCGACGTCCTCGGGCAAGGTGACGTTCCAATTTTCGGACGCCTCGACGTTGACTCTTCCGGTCTCAACCGGATGGCAGACATTTCCGTTCGCGTGCACGGCCATTTTGAGCGCGGGCACGACGGCGACGGCGACATACTACAACATGAAGTGAGTGAACATGACTTCTCGCCGTAAATTTTTGGCCGGCGTCGGCGCCGCGTCGATCCTCCTGCCCGCCATCGCGCGCGCCGTTCCATCGGGCACAACCCCGCCGATCTCGCCGCGGCTCACGCCCGTGCCGCTGCAGGTAGTGGCGACGCGCGGGCGCATCCCGCAGAACCCGGAGAGCAATTCCAGCAGTTACACGCGCTTTGAGTCCTACATAAAGGTGACGCTTGGCCCGAGGCCTGTGGAGTCGGTAAGGACGGCGTTTTGCGCTCGCATGAACACAGGCGCCTATGAAATCCCGACCTACAACAGCGCGTCGATCTCGGCCTTCCAACTCGAATCATCCATCTACCCGGCGGGCTTGTCGCCGATCCCGATGACGTTCGGGGGGGTCCTCAACCCCACGATCTCGCCGGGGGCGACACTCGTGATCTCCGACCCTGCGGGCCGCCCGCTCCCTGCGGGGGCGCAGGTCAAGTTGCAATCGGGGGCGGTCGTCTCGGCGGGACTGACCATCCCCGCCGCTGGCAACAATGCGGGCAACGGCCCGCTGTACTACGGCTATGACAGCGCCGCAGCGACATCGCAGGTTAACCTCGACTCAACGTGGTCGATGCCGTCCGGCGGGGCGTCGGCGTATCTCGGGTTCATCCCGCTGATGGTGCTCGGCATCCC
>CAIZGR010000393.1 GCA_903932535.1 uncultured Hyphomicrobiales bacterium
ATCGCCGCGACGACCGCGGGATCGACCCGCGTCGTCGCGTTGTTGTCGAGATAGACCGGCCTCATGGCGCCGCCTCTCAGACTGGAATGACCTTGACGGGGAACCCGAGCTTTTCGATGATCTTCATGCGGACGCCGAGCACCGTCATCGAGGCGAGCTGGCATCCGGCGCACGCGCCGGTCATGCGCACGCGCACGATGTCGCCTTCGACCTGGACCAGCTCGCAATCGCCGCCGTCCGCCTTCAGGCGCGGCCGAAGCTCCGCGATCGCCGCTTCGATCGCCGCCATCTGCTCGGGCGTGTCGATGTTGCGCGCGGGCCGCGGCGCAGCGGCCGGGCCGGGAGGGGGAGGCGCCTTCGCCACGGCGGGCCGGCGCTGCATGTCGAGGAGGCGGACGCGCTCCGGCCGGGGAGCCGCGGGTTCGTCGTCAAAATACGGCGTTTCGCTCAACGCTGCTTCGAACATCGTTCGCCTCCGGTTTCGGGCGTCAGGAGAAGGACTTGCCGCACGAGCATTTCGACGAGGCGTTCGGGTTTTCGAACACGAAGCCTGAGCTGTCGAGCCCGGAGACGAAATCGACGGTCATCCCGGCGAGATGGGGCTGCGAGTCGCTGTCGATGAACAGCGTCACGCCGTCCTGGTGAACGAGCTCGTCGCCGTCGCGCGTCTGCGCCTCGAGGCCCATCATGTATTTGAAGCCGGCGCAGCCGCCGGTCTGAACCATGATGCGCAGCCCCTCCGCGGACTGCGCGCCGGGGGCGGCGTTCTCCGAAGCGCGCGAGATCGCGGTCTTGATCGCGGCGACGGCGTTGTCGGTCAGTTGGATCATCGAAGCCTCCGATGCGGTGCGGACGACTTCCCCGATGCACGCGGTGTGCCAAATGGCGCCGCTTTGATTTTTCTATGTTTCTTGCGTCCTGTCGGTTGTCGCAAACGCGACAAGGCCCGGCTCTGCCGACATCGTGTCGGGGAACGGCCCGCGACAACGCCCTGCGCAGGCGCCGCCGCGGCGGTGCGCGAGCCCGTCTCCAGCGGTTTCCGAGCCCGGCGAAGCCGTGGGACCGGCGCGTCACGCCTCGCGTCGCGTTCGCGCCGAGCATGGCGGCCACAATTCAAATTCTCGGTAGCTCCCGAGCAGGCTCATGTCCGCTGTCTTCGACGGCGCTGCATCGACTTGTGCGCCGTCATCCCGCGCCTCGCCTTCGTCGCGCTGCGCACCCCTCCAATGCCTCACCGCCTCTTGAAGTTGGCTGACCCAACCGCGTAATCAGGAAGGATGTTCACATGCACACCCAGATGATACCAGCGCTTAGACATTTTGCGCCGGCAGGTCCCGACGCTCTTCACCCCAAGCGCCGGCCGGGCGAGACGACTCTTTAACTTCTCCTCAATTGCCTTCGCGAGCGTCTTTTCGAGTTCGGCCGCGCCATCGGACAAGTCCGACGCCTCGAGCCGGCTTGGCGTCCCGTTCCGCCGCCAAACGATCGCGCTCCCCGGCCAAATCGTCCCTCGCCCGGACCAAGTCCTCCTTTTCCTGCGCGGCCGCGCCGAGCGCACGCTCCCACTCGGCGGCGCGGGCGGAGACCTCGCCGAAGTCGCGCTCGCGCGCTTCCAGGCGGCCGAGCAGCGCCGAGCGCTCCTCGGCCAGGGCGTCCCGCTCACTTCGCGCGACCGCAAGCGCTTCGGACAGCGCCGTCCGCTCGCGTTCGGCGTCGGAGAGCGCACGCTCGACATCGGCGGCTCGGGCCGTCAGCGCGTCACGCGCTGCTTCCCGCTCCCTCGCAGCCGTGTCCTCGCGGGCGCGAAGACCGTCGCGTTCGCCCGCGAGCCCGCGCGCCTTGTCCTGCAGGCGCTCGATGTCGACTTCGTAGGCGATCAGCAGGCGGCCGAACAGGGCGCTCGATTCGTCGAGCCGCGCCCGGATTTGGTCGAGCGTCGCCATCGCCGAATTGGACAGGGGATTTTTGCTCAGCTCGATCAGCGCCTCGTAGGCCCGCGCCGTCCAATCATGGACCTCGGGGTTCGCTCGAAGGGTGTCGAGGCCGGTGTCGTGGTGAAGTGTCGTGGTGAATGAGGCTCTGCGAAAGGAAGTCGTCGATTTCCAGCGCCGAACGGTCGGAAAGGCGCGGCCATGAGATTTGCAAGTCCGCCGCGATCTTGTCGCAGGCGGGCCGCCAGCCCGAGGCGAAATCCTGCCACAGGACGATCGAGCGGGCTTCGGCGCGGGTGCGCGCCTCCGCCTCGAGGCTATGCCGGAGCCAGAGCAGCAGCCCCTTGGCGAGCGGAAACCCATCCCGGCGCTTCAGCGAAGCGGCGACGTCGAGGGGAGAGCGGACCGGAACGACGATGCGCGGCGCGCGGTCGAGGCCCCGCAGAACCTCGAGCCAGAACGGCGCGAATCGGCAGGCGCGCGGATCCTTCAGGACGGGAAGGGGCTCGTCGTCGAATTCGGCCCGAAACACCTCGGCGGCGCGAGACCGGAAGGCGTCCGCCGTGGACGTGGTCCACCAGCCCGGATTGAACGCCCGCCAGTCGTCCCACGTCGAGCCCGCGGAAGCGAGCAACTCGTCATGAAAAGCCATCGCCTTGTTGGATTCGAAATGGCCTTTCTCGTTCCAGGCGTTCGGCCCCATCGGCGTTTGCGGCGCGGCCCCGCCGAGCTTCATCAGGACGCCGGCGACGGCGCTGGTCCCGCTACGATGCATCCCCAGAACCAACACAGCGTCACGCATGCGCCGGACCTTCCCCAACTCCTGGAACGATCATGACATGAACACCTCTGGCCGCGGCGATACCCTCGCCGCCCGGCCTAGCTCGGCCGCCAGGCGATCGCCCGCCCGGCCAAAGCAGCCTTGGCCCGGGACAGGTCCTCCCGCTCGCGCGCGGCCTCTCCGAGCAAACGCTCCAGCTCCGCGGCGCGCGCGGTCGCGTCGCCCAGGGCGCGGTCGCGCTCGTCGAGGCCGGCGAGCAACCGGGATCGGTCCTCGGCCAATTCATCCCGCTCGCGGCGGGTCGCCGCGAGCGCGTCGGATAGCGCCTCCGTCTCGGCTGCGAGCATGGCCGCGGCCTGCTCGACCTCCGCGGCGCGGGCCGATTGATCGGCGAGGCGATTTCGCGTTTCCAGCCGTTCGGTCGCGAGGCGCTTTTCTTCCGCGAGCGCCTCCCGCGGCGCGGAGCGCGCCGCGCAGGCGGAACCGAGCCGGCCGAAGAAATTGGCGATGTCGCGACGGGCCGAACTCCGCCTGTCCGCTTCGAACAACGACTCGAGAGCCGGATTTTGGCGCTCGCCGACGCCTACGATCCCCAGTCCGTTGCCGTGAACGAACTCGAACACCGGATATCGCCGCCGAAGCGCCGCGAGCACGTTGGCCACGCCGAAATTGCGGTCCCATACGTTGGTGTCGTGAAGGAGCAGCACCGCCCGCTCGGACAGCTTCGGCGTCCAGGTCTCGATTTCCTTCCGCACCGACTCTTCGGTGTGGAAACCATCGAGATGCAGCAAGTCGATCGATTCATCTTCGAAATATCGCACGATATCGGAGAACTCCGCGCGGATAAGGCTGGAGAAATTCGAGTATAGAGCGTCGTTTCTGGCCCGCACCGGTTCGTATATGTCTTCGCCGTAGAAGCCGGCATGCTCGTCGCCGATCCAGCGATCGACGCCGTAACAGCGCGCGTCCAGCGAAAATGCTTCGACGGCTTGGCAGAACGCAAAATACGACCCGCCGTAATGCACGCCCAATTCCACCAGGACGCTGGGCTTGTGCTGGGACATGATCCAGAACGCGAAAGGAATATGCTCGAGCCATGCCGAGGGCGGCAGATACAGCGGCCGCATGAAAGCCGCCTTGAGGCCCTCGCTGGCGGCGATACGGGAAATCGAATCCTCAGAAAAGTCTGTGAATTGGAGATCGACGGCGGTTATGGAGTATGTCAACCAGACCCTCAGCATCGCACGAGCGGGCGCGTCGGGCGGCGACGCGAGCGGAGGTATTTTGTCCCATTTTCGTGGCCGTGAAAAGGCGTAAGCGGGGCGCGCCGTCGCCGGCCGCCCGGGCGATCCTGCCCATTGCCGGCCGCAATCGCCGGCTCGTCAGGCGCGCGCGCCGAGAGCGTCATGGCGGCGTGCGTTGCCGAGTGGAAGCAGGCCCAGGCCGCGGGAACGACCGGCGGCGCGACTTGGCCGCAGTTCCTCGCCAAGTGCAAGACGCAGGTCGCCCATTCGGCGTCCCCGGGCGCGCAGCCTGCGCAGGGCGGCGGACGCGCTTTTACGTGCGCACGCTGCGGGGCGCCGGCGTGTGCGAAGGGGACGCCCGGGCGGCCGGAGACCGGGCGGCGCGCTCCGTCGTCGGCCGCACCCGGACGTGAGCGGCGCCCGTGCGTCGCGAGGTCGCGCGCGCAACCGTTCGAGGATCGCCGCGACCGGTTCGGCGTAGGCCAGCATCGCCGGAAGCTCGGAAAGCGGCGGCTCGGACGCGCCGCGCAGGTCGAGCATGAGCGCGATCCGGATCGGCGAAGCGACCAGCGCCTCCTCGCGGCGCCCGCGTCAAGGTGGGCCGCGCCTTTCGCAGGTCGCGGCAATCCTGTATTCACCTGTAAGCGAGAGCGAAAGCGATTTCGATGACGACCGAGGCGGGGACAGGGCGAACGGACGAGGGCGGCGCCGAGGCTGCGAGCCGGCTCGCCGCGATCGTGTTCGACCGCGACGAGGCGCCCGACGCGCCGCTGATCGCCTTCCTCGAGACGGCGAAGCGGAGGGGCGCGCGGGTGGCGGGGCTCGTCCAGGAGCGCGCCTGCGACGAGAGCTCATGCGCGGTGCACGACGTGCAGATCCGCGATCTCGTCACGGGGGACACGCTCGCCATCATGCAGGATCTCGGGCGGGAGGCGACCGGATGCCGGGTCGATCCGGCGGCGATCGCGGTCGCCGCCCTCTGGCTCGGCTCGGCGCTGGCCGAAAGCCCAGATCTTCTGGTCGTCAACCGGTTCGGGCGGCTCGAATCGGAAGGGCAGGGCACGCTCGCGGAGATCGGCCGCGCCTTCGCCGGCGGCGTGCCGCTGATCGTCTGCGTGCCGAAGCGCTACCTCGGCGCGTGGGACGCCTTCGCCTGCGGCCTCGACGCGAAGCTGACGCCGACCTTCGAGGCGATCGAAGGCTGGTGGACCGCGCTCGGGTCGATCTCGGGATGCGGCGCGGCGGCCTGAGTCCGCCGCCGCGGCGTCACTCCGCCGGGACGGCGACGTCTTTCGCCGGCCGCGCTTTCGGCGCCTCGAGCGCCGGGGGCCTCGGCCGCTCGACGGCGGGCTCGTCCTCGTCGACCTCCCCGAAGAGACGGCTGAACAGGCGCCACGAGAGCCGGCCGGCGTCGTCGAGCACCGTGAAGACGGCGGGGACGAAGACCAGCGACAGCATCGTCGACACGATCAGGCCGCCGATCACCGCGATCGCCATCGGCGAGCGGAAGCCGCCGCCGTCGCCGAGGCCCAGAGCGGAGGGGAACATGCCCGCCGCCATCGCGATGGTGGTCATCACGATCGGACGGGCGCGCTTGCGGCCGGCCTCGACCAGCGCCTCGAGCCGCGGCGTCCCGCGGCCGATCTCCTCGACCGCGAAATCGACCAGCATGATCGCGTTCTTGGTGACGATGCCCATCAGCATGAGAAGGCCGATCACCACCGGCATCGACATCGCCTTGTGGGTGACGAGCAGCGCGAGGATCGCCCCGCCGATCGACAGCGGCAGCGACGCCAGAATGGTGATCGGCTGGAGGAAGCTGCCGAACAGCAGCACCAGAAGGCCATAGACCATCATCAGCCCCGCGCCCATCGCCAGAGCGAACGACGCGAACACTTCGCCCATCACCTCGACGTCGCCGGTGTCGCGGATCTCCACCCCCGGCGGCAGGTTTTTCGCGGTCGGCAGCGCATGGATCGCCGCGACCGCCTCGCCCAGCGCCGTCTCGCCGCGCAAGTCGCCTTCGATGGTCACGCGCCGGGTGCGATCGAATCGGTTGATCGCGGTCGGGCCGTGGCTGATCGACATGTCCGCCACGACGGCGAGCGGCGTGGAGCCGCCGTTCGCGGTCGGCACGCGCAGGCCTTGCAGCAGGCCCATGCGGCTGCGCGCGGACTCGTCGAGCTGCACCCGGATAGGGACCAGCCGGTCGCCGGCGTTGAACTTGGCGAGATTGGCGTCGATGTCGCCGAGCGTGGCGACGCGGATCGTCTGGGCCAGCGCCTCGGTCGAGACGCCGAGGTCGGCGGCCACCTGGCGCTTCGGCGTGATCCGCAGTTCCGGCCGCTCGAGTTCGGCCGTCGACATCGGCGTCTGGATGATCGGGATCGAACGCATTTCGCTGGCGATCTGGTTCGCGGTGTCGTCGATGACGTCGATGTCGGGCCCGGCGACGATCAGCGAGATGTCGCGCTGGCCGTTGTCCCGGACGAACCAGAAGCGGATGTCGGGCTGATCGGCGAGCAGGGCGCCGATCCGCGTCTGGAGCGCCTTCTGCGTCGCCGCGCGCTGCGACTTGTGGACGAAATTGACGACGAGGGTCGCCTTGCGCGGCTCCGCGCCGCCGCCGAGGATCTGGCCGCCGAAGATGAGCGCCGAGCGCACCTCGGGCATGGCGCGCAGCTTCTCGGAAATCGCGCGGGTGACGTTGTCCGTGTCGTCGAGGCGCGCGCCGGGCGGCAGCTCGACCGCGAGCAGCACCCGCCCGACGTCGTCGGCCGGCATGAAGCCCGAGGGCAGGAGCTTGGTCGACCAGAGCGAGGCGGCGAAGATGAGCGCGCCGATGACGAGCGTGATCCAGCGGTGACGCACCGAAGCGCGCACGAGGCGGGTGTAGCCCCGCATCACCGCCCCGTCGGCCTGCTCGTGGTCTTTCGGCGGGCGCAGGAAATAGGCCGCGATGACCGGCGTGACGAAACGCGCGACCCCCAGCGAGAAGATCACCGCGATCGCCACCGTCAGGCCGAACTGGCGGAAATATTGCCCGGCGATGCCGCCCATGAAGCTCACGGGCGAGAAGATCGCCGCGATCGACAGGGAGATGGCGATGACGGCGAGTCCGATCTCGTCGGCCGCTTCGAGCGAGGCGCGATAGGCGGACTTGCCCATGCGCATGTGGCGCACGATGTTCTCGATCTCGACGATGGCGTCGTCGACGAGGATGCCGGTGACGAGCGTGATCGCCAGCAGGCTCACGAGGTTCAGCGAGAAGCCGATCGCGTCCATCGCCCAGAAGGTCGGGATGATCGACAGCGGCAGCGCGAGCGCCGTCACGATGGTCGCGCGAATGTCGCGCAAGAAGACGAACACGACGACGACGGCGAGGACGGCGCCCTCGATCAGCGTCTCCATCGTCGAATGATAGTTGCCGATCTCGTTGTCGACCTGGGTGTCGACCTTGGTGAAGGTCACCTCGGGGTGCGCGGCCTGGATCTTCGCCAGCCGCTCGGCGACCCGCCGATCGACGGTGACGTCGCTCGCGCCCTTGGCGCGGGTGATCCCGAAGGCGACGATCGGCTCGTCGAAGAGGCGGGTGAACGCGCGCGGCTCGGCTGCGCCGTCGACCACGGTTCCAAGCTCGTCGAGGCGCACCTTGCGCCCGCCGGGCAGCGCGATCGGCAGCGCCGCCAGATCGGCGACGCTGCGGGCGCCAGCGAGCGTCCGGATCGCCTGCTCCTGGCCCGAGACCTCGCCGCGGCCGCCGCCGAGATCGACGTTGTCGGCGCGCACCTGCTCGTTTACCGCCGCGGCGGTCACGCCGAGCGCGAGCAGCTTCTCGGGGTCGAGCGAGACGCGTATCTCCCGGTCGACGCCGCCGAAGCGCTTCACCGCGCCGACGCCGCGGACGCCTTGCAGCTCGCGCGCCACATTGTCGTCGATGAACCACGAAAGCTTCTCGACCGACATGCCGGGCGCGGCGGCCGCATAGGTGACGATCGGCAGGCCCTCGACGTCGAGCCGGCTGACGATCGGCTCGTCGATGGCGCGCGGCAGGTCGCCGCGGATCTTGGCGATCTGGTCCTTCACGTCGTTGAGGGCGCGGTCGATGTCGACCGAGCCGACGTTGAACTGCACGATGGTCGACGACGAGCCGTCGGTGACGGTCGAGACGAGGTGCCAGACGCCGTTGAGGTTCGAGACGGCGTCCTCGACCTTCTTGGTCACCTGCGACTCGAGCTCGCTCGGCGCCGCGCCCGACTGGGTGATCAGAACCTGGACGATCGGAATGTCGATGTTGGGAAAGCGGGTGATCGACATCGCGCGGAAGCTGACGATCCCGAGGATCGTCAGCACCGCGAAGGCGACGATCGCGGGGATCGGCCGCCGGATCGACCAGCCGGAGACATTGAGACCCATGGATCAGCCCCCCGCCGCGGTGGAGGTCATCGGCCGCACGCGGTCGCGCGGCCGCAGGAAGGCGGGGGCTTTGGCGACGACCGTCTCGCCTTGCGCGAGCCCGTCCTTGATCTCGACCGCGTCGCCGTCGACGATGCCGGGCGTCACCTTCCTCTCCTCGATCCGGCCGTCGCGCACGACATAGAGCCGCGCGACGTCGCCGTCGCGCCTGAGCGCGGAGGCCGGCGCGCCGACCCCGTCGCGGCGCACGAGCTCGACCTCCGCCGAGGCGAAGGCGCCGATATGGGCGTGCGACACGTCGGAAACCGCAATGCGCACCTTGCCGGTGCGGCTCGACCTGTCGACCTCCTGGGAAATCAGCCGCACCTGCCCGGGAACCGGGTCCTGGACGCCGGGAAGACGGAGCGTCGCCGGCATGCCGTTGGCGAAGCGGGCGAGCGACTGTTCCGGCGCGTCGGCGTCGAGGTCGACCTCGCCGCCGGCGATGATCCGGAAAAGCGGCTCGCCGGCGCCCGACGCGGTCGCGCCCAGCTTCGCCGAGCGGCGGCTGACGAGGCCCGCGACCGGCGCGGTCACCTGTGTGCGTCCGATGCGCACCTCGAGCTCCTGCCGTTCGGCGTCGCGGGCCTTGCGGTCGGCCTCGGCGACGGCGAGCGCGTTGGTGGCCCCGGCAAGCTGGGCCTCGGCAGTCTTCATCGCGGTCTGGCGCTGCTCGACGGTCGAGGTGGACATGACGCCGGCGCCGAGCTTCTGCGCGCGTTGATAGTCGCTGGCCGCCCATTGCGCCTGAGCTTCGGCCTGGGTGACGAGATTCTTGGCCTGCGCGATCGCGGCGTCGGCCCGCTTGGCCGCCGCGTCGTTCTCGGCGAGCAGCGCGTCGAGCTGCGTCCGGTCGAGGCGGGCGAGCACCTGCCCGGCCTTGACCCAATCGCCGTCCTCGGCGTCGAGCTCGACGATCGTGAGCCCGTCGATTCGGGCCGCGACCTGCGCCTCCTCGCGCGGCATGAGCGTGCCGGAGACGAACAGGCGGTCGACGAATTCGCGCCGTTCGGCGGGAACGACGGTCACCGCTGGAGGGGGCGGCGCCTCGGCGGCGTTAGCGGAGGCGATCGCCGCGGGGCAGGAGGCGGCGCCGACCGGCAGGCCGAGCGCACGCGCGCGCTGCGTCCAGGCGGAGCAAGGCTCGAGCGCCGTGTATGTCCAGGCGACGACGAGGAGCGTCGCGAGCGCCAGCAGCGGAACTGGGAAACGTTTCATCACAAAGACTTCTCCTCGCCGGGCGCCAGCGCCCCGGCGAGCAGCGCCTTCAGCACGCCGTGGGCCATCGCGGTCTCGGTGGTTCTGTCGAAATCGGGCTCGGTCGCGATCCGCTTGAAGAGTCCGGCGACGAAGGTGAAAAAGAACCGGGCGGCGAAGCGCGAATCGAGGGTCGCAGCGGCGGCGCCCTGGGCCTTGGCCGCGTCGATCACCTGCTCGAGCTTGCTCACCACGTCGGCGTCGAGCGCCCGAGTCATCTCCGCCACGCGGGCGTTGCGCCCGGCCTCGGCCCAGATCTCGACGATCATCCGCGCCTTTTCCGGCAGCTTGGCGAGCACATGGTCGCGCAGCGCATCGTGGATCGCCCGGGCGATGTCGTGATCGTGCGCCAGGAGCTCGGCGAAGTCGCCGGTCCGGCCCTCCTGGTCGAGCGCGCAGAGCGCCTCGACGATCGCCTCCTTGGAGGGGAAGTAGCGGTAGAGGTTGCCGGCGCTCATGTCGGCCTCTTCGGCGACGTGCTGCATCGTCGCGGCGTGGAAGCCGTGGCGGACGAAGGCGCGCTCGGCCGCCTCGATGATCCGCTCGCGCCGGCTGTCTTCGCCGCCGCGCCGGCCGTGAATGGGGCTCACCGCTGTCATGCCGGACTCATGAGAATGAATATTCATTCTCATAGCGCTTCAAGTATGGCGCCATTGCGGCGGCGAAGGGAGCAGGCGCCGTCCTCGCATCTATCGGAGAGATGGCTCCCTCGGCCACGCCACCTCGACGGCGCTCTCGGCAGAGGCTTCGGGCCGTGCGGCGTCGTCCAATCCGACCGGCGCGGCCGAAAAACTCCAATTGCGATTCCCCTGCCCGCCAACGCCGGCGATCTTGCTTTGTTCCGCGGGGCGCTCGAAAGACGGCGTCGAATCAGTTGAGGCAGAACCCGCCGACCGCCATCGCGGGAACCGCGACGCTCGCCGCGGCGACGGCCATGATTCCGAGTCCGACGGCGACTCGCGCATTCGGAGCCTGAGCCAATCGACGGAACCGGGAGAGGCCGAGGGCCACCGCCGTCACCGAGGGGAGGGTTCCAAGTCCGAAGCCGGCCATCACCGCGCCGCCGCGCAGGGCGTCTCCCGCCAGCATGGCGTAAAACAACGCGCCGTAGACCATGCCGCACGGCAGCAATCCCCACAGAAGTCCGGACGCGAACGCGCCGGCCTCGGCGCGTGACGGCGTCGGGGAGGCGAACCGCAGCCTGACGGCGATGGGCGCCGCGACTCGATCCACGATCGCGAGCGAAGGCGCGAAACCGGCGACCGAAAGCCCGATCCAGCCGAGCGCGACCGCGCCGGCCCAGCGCATGACGAGGAAGGCGCCGGTATGATCGAAGGCGCCGTAGAGCGCCGAACCGGCCGCGCCGAGCGCCGCGCCGGAGGCGACATACACGAGCACCCGTCCGGCCTGCGCCGCCATCAGCGTGCGCAAGCGTTGCGCCTCGCCCTCGCCGGGAGCGAAGGCGAACATCAGACTCGAAGCGATGGGTCCGCACATCCCGGCGCAATGCAGGCTGCTCGCCAGACCCAGCAGGAGTCCGCCCACGAGCGGGAAACTATCGGGGGCCATTGAGAAGCCGAACCTTCGACGGCAGCCAAGCGGGAGAGCATTGCGTAGCCCCGATCGGGCGTCGAGGCAACCGGAACAAGGCGGACCGGCCGAGGCGTTCGGACGCGACGCCCGCGCGGACCTATTGCGCGCCCTGGAGCCGGGACAGCAGGCCGGGCAGGTCGCCGATGTGCTCGATGACGAAATCGGCGTGAGGCTCGAGCGCCGCCCGGTCCGCGGGTCCGGAAAGCACGGCGACCGCCACCGCGCCCGCCGTCCTCGCCGCCTCGAGATCGTGCAGCGAATCGCCGACCATCACGACCCGCGTGGCCGGCGTCCCGAGAAACGCGGCGAAGGCGAGCACCATGCCCGGGTCCGGCTTGCCGCCGTGCCCCGAGTCGTAGCCGGCGACGAAGTCGACATAAGCGCCGACCCCCAGCGCCTCGATCTGCCGGCGCGCGCTCCGCTCGGAATCGTTGGTGGCGACGCCGATGCGCAGGCCCATCGCGCTGAGCGCCGAGAACACAGCCGGCGGCTCCGCGATGGGCGTGAGCGCTTTCAGAGATTCCGCAGCCGAAAGCGCGTCGATCTCGGCCTTCAGAACCTCGAAGTCGGTGCGCCCGAGCGCCTCCGCCCAGCGCCGGCCGTAATCCGCCGTCGAGCCCGCGACCAGAGGCGACGAGGGAAGAAAACGCCGGTCCTCGATCGAAAAATGCAGCGCCTCGGCCTGCGCCTTCATCAGCGCGGGATCGCCGCCGGCGAGCGCCCGGATCATCGCATGGACCGCGGGGCCCCAGGTCAGGTGGAAGTCGATCAGCGTGCCGTCCTTGTCGAAAAGAACGCCGGCGAAGTCGGTCGAACGGGCGGGCGGCGACATGAGCTGCTTAATCCCCTCTTAACGGATTTCTCTCAGGTTGATGCGTCAGGCGCGCAACAGGCGCGTCCGAGATATCCGGAGGAGGCGAACGGCGATGCGACACGATTTTGACGCGATCCCCGAAGCGGCGGACGAGCGCTGCAACGCTGGCTCGATGCTGACCCGAATCTACCACGCCATCGGCCTGGCGGCGGTGGCGGACGCGCTCGGGCTGATAACCGCCGAGCTCGAACGGGATCTCGCGCAGTCGATCGAAAGCGGGGACTTTCCCGTGCTCCCGCTCGCTCCGCCGGTTGCGGCGTTGGATCGGGCCGCCTGACGCTTCGAGCGCGCGCTCGGCCGCTCGGACTCGGTCGGTTCATCAATCGGCATGGAATGGGGCGTCCGGGTCGACAGTCGCGATTGTGGCGCCGGCGCTGCGGCTGACCGCGCGCCGTTTGAGGAATCGCGGACGACGCACCCTCAGCGCGTCGCCCCGCCGCCGCGCGCAGGCGATGCGCCGCGTGAGTTCGGCCTCGCCGAGATTCACCAGCGCGTCCGTCGCTTCGCTCCGGCCCGCCAAGGCCGGCAAACGGAGAAACGCGACCCATTCGCGCCATTGCGCTTCCATGCTCGCGAGGTCCTCCCCCTCGCCGAGCGGCACGGACAGGTCGGGGTCCCGGTGCGCCAGCCTGACCTCGTAGCGAAAGCGGCCTTCCTCCAGCGCGGTTATCCGCAGCGCGACGCCGCGATAGGCGCAGGATTCGATCCGGATCGCCATGGTCACGCCCGATACGGCGCGCCGGATCGTCACCGCCTCGCGCGCCACGAAGACCACCCGCCGGCGGTTGTCCGAACGCGGATCGGCGGCTTCGATCCGGATGAACCCTTCGGCTTTGGCAGGCGACGTCATCATCGTTTCCACATCTTGGCTGACCATGGGGGAAGCATGGCCCGCCAATCCTGCGGGAGAGCCTAACGGGCGTGGTTAAACCGCCGTGAAGAGCCTGATTTCCAACGTCTTCGACGGCCCTTGACCAGCAAATGCTCAAACCGATCGCTCAACTTTGAATCGTTGGCGAGACCCTGCTTACCGTCACGAGGATGCTCGAGCCTCACGCCGCCGGCTCCTCTCCGTCCCGATCCGATCCGGGGAAACCCACGTCGTCTGACTCTGCGCGCGCGCGGCGAGGACGATCGCGGAACCGCCGGCGGGCGTCGAAGACGGCCCCGGCGAGCGCCCGGAACGGCGCAGCGAGGGTCTTGAGCCGATCGACCGCGGCGGTGGCGCTCTCGCCCCGCGTCAGCTCGCGGTCGAGCTCCGCCATCGTCTTCGACAGGCCGGGGTCGTCGTCGTCGAGCCAGATCGCGACGATGCGCGCCCAGGCGAGCGCGAGGCCCTGCAGCTTGATCGCCCCGGCCGCGCCGTCCTCGATCTCGACGTCGGCGGCTTCCAGCATGAACCGCATCGATCCGAGCAAGACCCGATTCATCGCCAGCGCCGCCGAGAGGTCGCGCCTCAGCCAAGCGCTCGTCTCCCGCAGGCCTTCGCGATAGGGCGCCATCGCCTCCAGGCGGCGCATGAGAATGTCGAACAGGCGCTCGCGAGGGCTCTCGTCGGCAAGCTCGTCGCTGCCCTGCGTCAGCACCGCGCGGTCGATCCGGCGCGAGAAGGCGACCAGCGCCGCGCCCTTGGAGGCGAAGGACTCGCGGAAGTCGGCGAGCGTCACGCCGGCCTCCTTGCAGATGTCGCGGATCGCGATGTCCTCGAAGCGCCGCTCTCCGGCCAGCTTCATCAGCGCGTCGACGATCTTGCCGCGCGGATCGGCCGCCTTGGCCTCGCTCTTTGCTTCGCTTGCCATGGAACGTCTCCCGCTGGGCCTGCGCGAGATTAGGCGCTGGCGCACGCAAAACCATGCGCCCCTTCGGCCTTTGATGCAATCGGGGGCCTCGGTCCGGGCCGCCTCGCTATCTTCGCGCCCGTTTCGCGCTTTTTCAAGAGGTTGCGGCGCGCCTCCCGGGGGAATGCGGAAAGTCGCCGACGGCGCCGCAGGGGCGTTCGTCTGGCTGATTTTTTACACGCGGGCCTCGAACGGGAATCGACCGGGGATGGTTCCGCCGGCCGATTGCGGCGTCGGATCGCGCCGCGGCTCAGCGATTCAACCCCGGAGGCGCGAACCGCGCGAGCGCGGAGCGATCTCTTCGGCGCGCCGCTGATCTGCGCGGCCAGCGTCGTCGCAAGGGTCGCAAAGAAGGCGCAGGAATTGCGGCGGCAGGGCGCCCAGGGCGCCGCCTCGATCAAATCCCGAACGAGACGGCGCCCCGCCAAATCAGACGCTCACCGCGCGCGCCGAGGTCTTTCGTGTCGATCGATAGCCGGCCAGTCCGAGAATGGCGAAGCCCGAGAGCATCATCGCCCAGGTCGAGGATTCCGGAACGCTGGACGGACTCAATGGCCTGTTCAACGACTCGCCCATCGGACCGGGCGTCGCGGTGGAGGACCCTTGCAGGGCGTAGGCGCGAACATACTGGATCTGAAAATCCGCGCCTGACGTTTGTCCGTTCGTCTTCTGTCCGTTGCCGATGCCGTTGTCGAGGAACATCGCCATCGGGACGTTGAGATCCGAGGGCGTCGGCGTCGACCAACTCAACTTGCCGTCGATATAGAAGCTGACCGTCTGCGGCGTCCAAAGCATGCCATAGTCGTGGAAGCCGGCGGTGAGGTCCGGCAGGCCAGTCTTTTGCGCCTGAGCGACGGTGCATCCGCATCCCGACCAGTCGTGGAGCGTGTAGTAGAGTTGGTTCGGCGTCGATCCATAGAACTCTATGTCGACCTCGTTGTTCTGCTTCTGGTTACCGGGAGATTCGAACCAGAAGGCAGGCCAGGTGGCGGGCCCCGCCGACATCTTAACCATGGCGTCGAAGTATCCGTATTTTTGTGAAAAGCCTTTCGTACCGGCAGAGTTTGTCGAGGCGAGGACGCCGGTGACCCAGGTGTTTTTCGCCAAGGTGAGCTTGATATTGAGACCGCTCGACTGTCCGTTGACGCCGAGCGAATAGGGATTGACTCCGACGGAGTCCGGATACCCCTGCGAGCCGGTCCCGTTCGTGGTCGTCATGCAGCACTGTTCCCAATTATACCACTTGATTCCCGTCGTCGCGGTTCCGTGATCCCAATCCGGCGTCGTAAAGTTGTCGCCGAAGGTCTGGACATAATTCTGTCCCGCGATCGGACTCGGAAGCGACGTCGCCATCGCCGGGGCTCCGGTCAACGCCAAAGCGACCCCGAGAAGGAGCGCGTGGCGCGGATGGCCTGCGCCGTGGCCTTTGTGTGCGGGCATGCGGGTATGCTGGCATTTCGAAACGCCTGTCTTCGCCGCCTCGACGGCGACGGCCACAACCGGCTCGTTGTGTAGTGCAAAGTTTGGCACGGATTTACTCACTGCGCTAGTCGTTGAGGAACCTAACTCTACCCGTGCAGCAAACGTTGAATACCCGATGGACCGCTTTGGATGAGCGCATTGATCGTCTTAGAAAGTCTTGACTGAATCAACTCGGGCTGAACCGTGTTTAGCCCTACTCACATTAGTCGTTCTTATCATGGTACGCTTGTAACAACGCTGTCGTACTGGCTTGGATATCATTAGTGCTTACATATTGCAGCTTACCGACATATTACCAGCACGCAATACGCGGAACACGCGTTGCGGCGATCCGACGCAACAGTTAGTTTGCCGATAATAGGATGTTATTGTTTTTCGCGCCGTCATTATACGAAATTTATACTGAGGGGTAATCGCAACGTCTTTCTTTCTCACGAGCGTTGCGTAACGGGCGCGTAGACGACGCCCCCGGCGGCGCTCGACGGGATCGCCGCCGAACGTCTCGCGCACACGCGCCGCGCCCCAAGCCGGTGGTCCGGCTGTGTTCGCCTGCGCGCTGTCGATCGGAGCGGCAAACGCCGTCTCGGCGGCGTCGCCGGACAATCGCATATTCCGACCGAACGATTCCTCGGCTCGGGCGCTTCACGGCTTCCGCACGCGCGAGGCGCCGGGTTGGACCGGCGCGCGGATCGGCGCCGCCCGAAGACGTTCTCGACACTTCGGGATCGTGCTGGAGGCTTCCGTCGCAAAAGGCCGGCCGCTTATTCCCACCCCTCGAGGTTCGCCGGCTCGGCCAGAAAAGTGATTGAATAGGGAAGCAATGTGATGGTAGAGGACGGCTCGGTCTCAAAGGCGTATGTTTCTCTGATGTGTTCCTTGCCTGTAAACATCAACACGCGGGCATTTATATTTTCTCACCGCCGTAACGTTGTGCACATTTAAAGATTCTACTCCGGTTGGGATCGTCTAAAATAATCTTCATAATTGAGAAAAATTACGCTGACATCGGCGGTTTTTCCATGCGTATCTTGACGGCGTTCGGAACGCTGCTTCCCATGCATCCAACTCGAGGCTCCATGAAAATAGCCATCGTGCATTACTGGCTCATCGGAATGCGGGGCGGCGAGAAGGTGATCGAATCGCTTTGCCGGCTGTTCCCGGAGGCCGACATTTTCACCCATGCCTACGACCCCGCGGCGATGTCGCCGGCGATCAACGCGCATGAGATCCGGACTTCGTTCGTCGGCCGGCTGCCCTTCTCGACCCGGGGCTATCAAAAGTACCTGCCCTTGATGCCGCTCGCGTTGGAGCAGCTCGACCTGCGCGGCTACGATCTCATCATCAGCAGCGAGTCCGGCCCCGCAAAGGGAATCATTCCCTCTCCCGACGCGCTCCATATCTGCTATTGTCACAGTCCTATGCGGTATATATGGAACATGTACCATGAATACCGCGAGCGAAGCGGCTTGGTCACGAGGATGGCGATGCCGGTCCTCGCCCACTATCTCCGCATTTGGGACGCCGCCTCGGCGGCGCGGGTCCACCACTTCGTGGCCAATTCCCGAACGGTCGCCGCGCGCCTGAAGACCTACTATCGGCGGGACGCCGCCATCATTTACCCGCCGGTGGACGTGGAGGGCTTCACGCCGTCCCCACGTGAAGAGGCCGGCGACTATTGGCTCATGGTGGGCGAGCTCGTCCGATACAAGCGGCCCGAACTGGCGGTGGAGGCGTTCAGCCGGAGCGGGAAGAAGCTGGTCGTGATCGGCGGAGGCGAGATGTTGCCGACGTTGCGCAGGGCGGCGGGCCCGGCTGTCAGCCTGCTCGGCCCGCAGCCGTTCGCGGAGCTGAGGCGCCATTATCAACGCTGCCGGGCGCTGGTGTTTCCTGGAGAGGAGGACTTCGGGATCGTTCCCGTGGAGGCCATGGCGAGCGGCCGGCCCGTCATCGCCTACAAACGCGGAGGGGCCACGGAGACGGTCGTCGAGGGATCGACCGGGGTTTTCTTCGAAAAGCAGACCGTCGCGGATCTCCTGTCCGCCGTCGACCGCTGTGAAAATATCCGGTTCGATCCCGAGGCGATCGCCCGGCACGCCGGACAG
>CAIZGR010000394.1 GCA_903932535.1 uncultured Hyphomicrobiales bacterium
CCGTCGGAGGCGCGCCGTTTTTTCGAGCCGTTCGAACGGGCGGCGACCGCGGATCGCGTGCGGGCTGCGGGGCTGGGCCTGTGCTTGGCGATTTCCCACAGGCTCGTCGACCTTCTGGGCGGGACAATCGGCGCCGAAAGCGAACCGGGGGCCGGCAGCCGCTTTTGGTTCGAGATCCCCGTCCGCGCGGCGGCGCCTTCGCGATCGAAAGCGCAAGCCTCCCCAGAGGCGGCGCACGCTTTTCGCCCGCTCAGGATTCTCGTCGCCGAAGACATGGAGGCGAATCGCGAGATCATGGGCGCCATGCTCGAGAAGCTCGGCCACGAGGCCTATTTTGCGCACGACGGCGCGCAGGCCATCGAGGCGGCGGTGAAGCGCCCGTACGACGCCATTCTCATGGACATCCAGATGCCGAACATCGACGGCCTCGAGGCCACGCGGACCATCCGCCGCTTCGGCGGCCGCCTCGCGACCATTCCCATCATCGCGGTCTCGGCCTTTTATCAATCCACGCACAAGGATGCGGCCATGGCCGCCGGCGCCTCGGGCTTTCTGAGCAAGCCGGTTCGCAGGTCCGTTCTCGAGGGGGCGCTCAAGGCGATCTCCCTCTCGGAGCATGCGACAGACGAACCGCCGGCGGCGCAGCGAGACGCTCTGCGCCTTTCTTATGTTCATTCCGCATCCGAGAATGCCGGCGCCCGACGATGAAGCCTTTTTCAGCGGCTCACGACGGGGGTCGGGCTGCACGGAGCGGGCCTCGGCGGGCGGCGAAGCCGACCGTCGCGGGGCGCCGGCCAGTCGGGCAACGCGCGCGGATGGGCTTCTATCGACGCCGAACGGGCGCCGGCCGAAATTTTTTCTTGCTCTGCGATGCGACATTTATTTAGAAGCCAATGGCCATTTCGTGACTTTCTTCACGAAATGGAACTGCGGAGGCCGCCGCCACAAGCCCGACTCTCGCGCCGAGGAGAGACTTTGCGTCTCGAAGCTGGCTCCGGCAAGCGCCGAGCGCCGGGTAGAACGCCCTTCGGCAAGCTCGGGGCGAGGACTGGCGGTACGGCCTCGGAGTTGTCATGAAAAGATCGAGAGCGGTCCTTTCTTGCCGCCCTATTTGAAGTATCTATAGGTCGTGAAAACTTTGTTTTGTCGCCATGGATAGCAGGTTTGACGGCCGAGCGGCAGGCGAGGCTCTGTCGGACGAAATGCGCCGGGCCATCGGTGCCCGGATCGCCAGCCTTCGCTTTCGGCTGGATCGAAGCGAGCGCGGCTTCGCCAAATTGCTGGGCGTCCCGCGGACTGCGGTCAGCGCGTGGGAGAGCGGCCAGGGTCTGCGCCAGGGCGACTTGCGCCTGATCGCGAACGCAACCGACACGTCGTTCGAGTGGCTCGCCGGGGGCTTCACGCCCGAGCAGCTCGAGACGCCGCGCCACGCGGCCGTCTCGCGGGGAAGCGAAAGCCGGGCCGGGATCCCGGCCCCGCTCGACGACGACCGTATCAAGCCGCTCTGGATTTCGATCGACGAGGGCTTGCCGGAGGCGATCACGTCGGCATGGAAACTCCGCCCGGAAGGTTCGACGCCTTCGGACGAAGCCGGCGGCGCATCGGACGCGCGCCGGCTCCGCCAATCGGCCGTGTTTCTGCATGTTCCCGATGCTGCGCTCTTGTCCGGCGGACGAGCGTCGGCCTATCGCTGGATCAAGGGGAAGCCCGAGAACGGTCGAGCGGAGTTCCTGCTGAGCCTCGTGCTAATGGGCCGGCGCCGCTTCGAGCAGATGGGGCGGGACTTCGAAGGCAGGGCCGGAAGCGCGATCTTCGCGTCGAACATCGAGGGCGGACGTTTTTCATTCGGGGCGGACGGTCGCTACCTCGGCGTCAACGTCCTCGCTCAGTCCTTGCATGCGCGGGTCCCGAACGTCGAGGCGCGCCTCATGCAGCCGATCGCCCCGGACAGCCAAGCGCTGCGCCTGCTTTCCGACTACGTCTCCAGCCTGATGAAATGCGACGAGGGGCTCGATCGCGACATGGCGCGTTCGGTCGCCGACCATGTGGTCGATCTCTGCGCCCTGTTGCTCGGCGCCAGGGGGGACGAGCGGGCGCTGGCCGAGACGCGCGGCCTGCGCGCGGCGCAGAAGGCCGCGATCTGCGCAGCGATCGACGCGGGCGCGGCGACGCCGGGGTTTTCCGCGCAGGCCGTCGCCGAGCAGCTCGGGGTTCCGTCCCGTTATGTCCACTTTCTTCTCGAGCAAGGCGGCGAGGGGTTCGGGCGGCTCGTCGCCGCGCGCCGGCTCGCGCTCGCCCGGGCACGGCTCGCCGACCCGAGGTTCGGCCGGATGACGGTCGCGGAAGTGGCGTCCTCATGCGGATTTGTCGACCTCCAGCAGTTCCATCGCCAGTTCCGGGCGCGTTTCGGCGACGCGCCGTCGGGCTTTCGCGCCAAGTGTTAGCCGGGCGTCGAACGGCTGACGCAGCATCGGGCGGCAAGGGAACGGGGAAACGCAGAACGACCCGGAAATCGGGGCCGGCGCCGCAACGCGCCAGTTATTAAACTGCCAGGAATTATATTCGGATTTTTTCCGTGAAGAGAGGCTTGAATCTACAAAGCGTCCATGCCAACATCTCACATAAAGAATAATTTGAAATTTCGGTTTTGTGGCTGTTGGCATCGTTCTGAATGGATGAGTTATGTTTTTTGGGGATTCCAATAGGGCGTGGGCGGCGTTCGACCGTGGCATGCGGTATCTCGAGGCAAGTCCGAAATGGCTGACGGATTACGGTCTTAAGGAACCGGTGATCGGCCGAAGCCATTACGAGGTCTTTCCAGAAATCGGCGAGCGATCGAAAGCGGCGCATCGACGCTGTCTCGCCGGCGCGACCGAGCGCTCCGATGGCGAGCGATTCGAACGCTTCGACGGCATCGTGCTCTGGATTCGGTCGGAGGCTCGCCCCTGGAGAGACAAAGATGGAGCGATCGGCGGGATCGTCATCGCCAGCGAGGACATCACGGCCCACGTCCAAGCGCAGGACGACTTTGGAGAACTCGACAACCTGCGAAGGACGGTCGCGGACCTGTCGGCCGAAATGCAAAGGGTCATGGGCGCCCGGATCGTCAGCATCCGCTACCGGCTGACACGACCCGAGCAGGAGTTCGTGAAATTGCTGGGCCTGTCGCGGAACGCGGCGAGCGCGGCGGAGAACGGCCGGGTTTTTCGCGAAGAGGATGCGCGGCCGTTCACGGAAGCCGCCGACAGGTCGTTCGAGTGGATCGTCGAAGGCGTGACCCGGCGCGCGCCCGTTCCATGAACTGATCGCGCCGGCGCCTGCGGCGCGGCCCTGGCCCTGGCCTCGGCGACTCGATAAGACTGCCGGCCCTCGAAAGGCCGGACCGGACCCTTGAACGCTCCCCTCGACGTCCGAGACAAGGCCCGGCCGGTGTTCACCGAGGGGTCGCTGATGCGCCACGTCGCGGTGATGACCGCGACCGGGGCGATCGGGCTCATGGCGATCTTCGCCGTCGATCTCCTGTCGCTGTTCTGGGTGTCGCGGCTCGCCGACCAGTCCTTCAAGGCGGCGGTCGGCTATGCGGGGCTCGTGGGCTTCTTCGCCATGTCGGTCAACATCGGCCTGACCATCGCCGCCTCCGCCACGGTCTCGCGCGCGATCGGGGCGGGCGAGCGGCGGCGCGGGCGCCGGCTCGCCGCCTCGTCACTGACCATCACCGCGCTCGTCTCCGTCCTCGTTTCGGCCGTGATGCTCCTCTTCC
>CAIZGR010000395.1 GCA_903932535.1 uncultured Hyphomicrobiales bacterium
CCATTCTATCGAACGCCAAAACTCACGGAATTTTTGCCAAGAGCTTTGACAAACTGGCGGCCCAAAGCGGGCTTGCGCCTCACGGATCACGGATTCAAGGTCGGTCATCGGTCGCGCTCCTTGCTGATGGTGTCCGCTGCCCGCGCGATCACCTCGCGGGCATGATCGAGGACCGACCATGCGGCGTAGGCCCAGAATGCCGCCACGATGATCAGGCCGATCGCGAAGATGACGAGGGCGATGGCGAGGGCGTGCATCAGCCGCCAGACAAGGCTTTGAGGATCGCCGCTTTGGTCGCCGGGCCCGGATCGCCGTCGGCGTCCAGTCCGTGGGCTTTCTGAAACGCCATTACGGCCGCCTCAGTCAGCGGCCCAGGCTCGTTGTCTTCGTCCAGCGTCGGCGCCGCGCCGAGCGCGTTAAGGGCGCGCTGGACGCCCTCATAAGTCGAGAGGTCGAGAGGCCCGGTGTGGATCGACGTCTGACCAACGGGAACCCATGTCCCCGAGGCTGGGAGCGTCGCCGGATCGATCGCGGCGACGTCGGCGACGAATTGGTTGATCCATGCGTCGTTCGGTTCCGGGTCGGCGTGGCGCCCCCCCGGAACGCCTAATCCCCAGTGCGACTCGATCCCCGGCCCAACGCCGGCCTTGGCGCGCCTGATTGGGATTTTGTACTCGCGCGCCAGATAGGCGACGAAGCGGCGGCTCGTTTCAAGCTGGCCGGGCTCGAATCCCTTTTCCTCGTAGCCGGCGAGTTCGATCCCGATGGATCGCGAGTTGAAAATGCACGCATGCCACGCGCGATTTGCAATCGCGACTTGCTGGACGATCTTTTCGCCCCGCTCGAAAACGATGAACTGCGCCGACACGTCGGACGCCCGAGTGTCGAAATACTCCTCCGAGCCGATGCCCGTCCCTTGGCAGCGGTGGATAATGATTTGGTCGATGGCGCAGCCGCCGCGCGAATTGAAATTCGGCGACGGATCCCAGGTAATAGGCGGACACACCCAAGCGGGCGCCGCCGCGTTCGCGGTGTCGGTCATTGTGATTGTCCTCGATTGCGCGCGGCCCGGCGCGCGGCGGTCAGTCCTCGATGTCAGGGAGGTCGACGGTGTCGGATCGGCCGTGCCAACTGTCGCTGAGGAATTGGATCTGGCCGGCGCGCACAAAAGAGTGGCAGCGCTTTGGCCCATTCGGCATGCAAAGCATCGACGGGCTGAAGGTCGGCTTGTCCATGTCCCCATTAAACGACCACTGCGCGCCGCTCGAATTTGGCCGCCCAACATGGAACGGGTGCTCGTAGCCGCAGGCCGGGCACTCGATCGAGAAGATATTACCGCCGTACTTTATGACCTTCGCCATCATCCCCACCCCTGCGTGAGCGCTTCCCACCCAGCCGGGCGCGGCCCGCGCGATGTCGGCCAGATGCCCGAGGCCAACATGACCCAGGTTTCCGCCATCGCGCCGCGCTTCTCCGCCGCGCCGTCCGCGACCGTGCCGGCCTTCTCGAACATGACGGTCGCGTTGTAGGCGACGCCGTAGGCCGTCTTCGCGCCCCGGATCGCCGCCGAGCCGTAGCCCATCGGAAAGGCGGCGAGTTCCCACAGGACGCTGCGCACCTCGTTCTCGATCGTGTTCTGGCCGGCGAGCGCGAGCGCGGCGATGTCGAAGCCGAGCCCTGGCACACCCTTGCGGCCGTCACGGATCGCGTTGCAGCGATCGGCCTTGCGCTGGTGCGCTCCAAAAGAGATCGGCGCCGCGCCGGGCGGATAGTCGGCGCGGTGCGCCTTCCAGCCCGTCCGGACGCCGTTGAGTTCCCAGTCCCCGAGCGCGTTCGGGTCGAACGAGGATTCGGCCTCGGCCATGGTCATGAGGCCGAAGGCGAACGGCCGATCGTTGCCGGCGGCGCGGTAGAGCGAATGAAATTTGCGCGCGGCGGCGAAGAAAGCCGCGCCCTCGTCAGTCGCGGGGTCCGGCCACGCCGGGATCTGGATCGGCATTTCGGCTCCTCGATAGACAGACAGGTCCGGCCGGCGCCGAAGGATCGACGCCGGGTCATTCGTCAGGAAAATGCGAGGCTCAGATGCTGCCGACCGGAATAAACATGGTCCAGATCAGCGCATTGCCGGCCGAAGTCGTGGCGGTCACAGACCATGCGTAGGTCACGCCCGCCAGAAACCCCGCCGCGTTCGCCGGATTCGCGCCGATGTCCTGCGAGACCGTCGTCGGCCCGATGATGTACGGCGTGTCGATGAGGAGCGCCGCCGCGTTGGCGTCCGTCCCGCTTTCGACCGTGAGCGTCGCCGTCGCCGAACTGAGCGTCTCGGACGTGGCGAGGTCGCCCGCGAAATTGAAGCTGAACGAAACCGGCCCTTCGCCCGGAGACCGGGCCGAGAAATTCCCACCATACGGCATGACTGAGCCCTACTTTTTGACCCGCAAAGCGCGGATGGTGATCTTTGCGACCAGCGCGCGGATCGTGCGCGGCGCGACGAGATAGGCGCGAGGGTCGATGACGGGAGGAAATCGAGGACGCGCC
>CAIZGR010000396.1 GCA_903932535.1 uncultured Hyphomicrobiales bacterium
CGCCGTCGCCGCCTGGCCGGACGCAAGCCCAAGCGCCGCCGCGCCGCCTTCGAGCGCCGCGAGCCGCTGCTCGAACGCGTCGACCGTCGGGTTGCCGACGCGCGAGTAGGTGTAGGCGATCTGCTCGAAGTTGACGATTCTGATCGCCGTCGCCGTGTCGGGGAAGTCGAACGACGTCGACTGATAGATGGGGACGGTCGTCGCGGACGTCGCCGGGTCGTGCCGGAACCCGCCGCCGTGCAGAACCAGCGTGTCGGTGGCGAGCTTGGGAGAATGAGCGGTCATGGGACGGATTCTTTTCAGTGAGGGGCTCGCGGCCTTGGGCGAGCGGTTCGACGACTTCGGGCGAGCGGCGGGCGCGAAGGGCCCGCTCAGGCGACCGCGCGCGGGCGCGCGCGCTCGCCGTGTTCAGCCTTTTCGAGCCGCACGATGTGCTCGGCCCAGCGCGCCGACCATTCGCGCAGCTCCGTGGGCGTGAGCGGCGTCGGCGCCCTGGAGACCTCGTGGCCGGCGATGGTCCTGGCGAGGGCGCGATAGACGTCGGCCTGCGCGGACTCGGGCGCCGCCTCGATCGTGGTCTTGCCGGAGAGTTCCGCCTGCGTGACCGTCATCGAGCGCGGCACGTACTGGACGAGGGGGGTCGAGGGGCGCTCGGCGAAGTCCTCGATGATCTCGCGCTGGAAGTCGGTGTAGATCGAGATGGAGAAGAAGCCGCCGAGCAGCGCCCCGCCCGAATTCGAGAATTTCTCGATGCCGCGAAAGAGGTTGTTGGCGGCGTAGATCGCCATGAAGTCGGCGGAGGAAACGGTGAAGACATGCTCGGCGATGCCTTCGCGCACCGGCACGGCGAAGCCGCCGCACACCACGTCGCCGAGCACGTCGTAGATGACGATGTCGATGTCGAGCTCCTCGAACACGCGCTGCTGCTTCAGGAGTTCGACCGCTGTGATGATGCCGCGGCCGGCGCAGCCGACGCCGGGCGCCGGACCGCCCGCCTCGACGCAGTAGATGCCGGCAAAACCCTGGAATACGGCGTCGTGCGCGTTGACCCGGCGCTTCTCGGCGAGGAGGTCGAGAACCGAGGGGATATACTCGCCGCCGCGCAGCGTGTTGGTGGAATCGGCCTTGGGATCGCAGCCGAACTGCATGACCTTCAGGCCGGATTCCGCGAGCGCCGCCGAGATGTTGGACGTGGTGGTCGACTTGCCGATGCCGCCCTTGCCGTAGATGGCGATCTGCTTTGGTTTGCGGGCCATGGATTCGAACTCCTCGAGAAATGGTTCTGCGGATTCAGCCGTGCGAAAAGGTCGGCTCGGCCTGGATGTCGTCGCCGTAGAGGTCGCGGGTGTAGTCGGTGAGGCCGGGCACGCCGACCGCGTCGGCGCGGCAGCGCTGGCAGTGGGTGAAGACTTTGAGGTGCTTCGCCGCCGCGGCGCGAGCCTTGTGCCGGTCGATGAAGCTCGGCTCAGCGAGATGAGACAGCTGATGCTCGGGGATGAGCGGGATGACGTTGATCATCCGCGCTCCCGCGTTCGCCACGGCTTCCGCGACCGCCCCGATATGATGATCGTTGACGGTCGGGATCAGCACCGTGTTGATTTTTATCGTGAGGCCGAGGCTGGCGGCGCGCGCGATGCCGGCAAGCTGGTTCTCGATCAACCGCCGGCCGGCTTCGACGCCGTTCACACGGCTGCGCTTCCAGGCGATCTTCGGCGTGATCAGCGCCTGGATCTCCGGGTCGACGGAATTGACCGTCACCGTCAGCGTCGTCACGCCCGCCGCCGCGAGTTCGTCGACGCGCTCGGGCAGCATCAGGCCGTTGGTCGAGACGCAGAGCGTCAGGTTTGGCCAGCGGGCGTGGATGCGGGCGAAGGTCTCGATGGCGTGATCGGAGGCCAGCGGATCGCCGGGCCCGGCGATGCCGACCACGGCGAGGTTCGGCACGAGCCCGAGGGCGCGCTCCGTGGTCGCGACCGCCTCGTCGGGCGAGAGAAGTCTTGCGGCCACGCCGGGGCGCTGCTCGACGCGGTTGAAGTCGCGCCGGCAGAAGGCGCAGGCTATGTTGCAGCCGGGCGAAACCGGCAGGTGCAGCCTCGCCGCCGCGGCGTGGCCTTCCGCAGTGGTCGAAAAGCAGGGATGCTTGCCCTCGAGATCGGGGAAGGCAGGCGTCGTCGCCGCCGCCCGCATGACGTGCGCCGGGCAGGCGCTGGAAACGGGCGCGGTCATGCGTCCTCCCGCTCGAACAGGGCGGCGTATTGGCCGAGCTGGCGCACCGTCTCATCGACCGTGTCCTCGGTCTCGAAGGCGAGGATGCCGAGCTTGTCCAGGCGGTTGATCGCGCACTCGCCGAGGCGCGCGACAACAACGGCGCGGCAGTCGGCGACGGCGGCGACGGACGCGTCCATCAGCTCATCGGCGCGGTCGGACCCGACGCCGCAGGACGGGCGATTGACGCGCGACTCGACATGCCGCGCGCCGGCTGGCCCGACTTCCCAGATCTCGAACCGGGTCGCGTGGCCGAAGTGCTCGCTGACCCGGACTCCCGTGTGCGTCGCGATGGCGACGCGGACGGCGCGGGTCGGCGAGGCGTGAAGGGCCGCGGCGGTCATGAAGCCGCGGTCTCCGGGTTTTCCTCGGTCGATTGCCGGACGACCGTGGTGTATGTCCGCTCCAGAAGCTGGAGCGCGCCGCGGTAGCCGACATACGAGCGGGCCAGCACCACCTCGTCGGTCGCCGGATAGCTGATCTCGACCAGCGGCGCGCCGATGTCGCCGGCGACCGCCGCTTCCCAGGTCGAGCCGAACACGATCGGGTATTCGCCGACGCGGGCGCGCGCCTTGATCAGGTCGCGGGCGCGAAAGCCGTCCGGCTCGAACACGGGCTCGCCGTCGACGCCGGGGGCGAGGTCGCGGAAGGCGCTCACGATCCCCGCGCGCGCGCTCTCCGGCGGGTTCTCGGTCAGGACGAAGACGCCGGGGTTGACGCCGAGATCGCCGACGAAGAATTTAGCGATCGCCAGCGCATAGGCGCTTTCGCCGACGATATTGACCTCGGAGGGCAGCCGGTACTGGCTGGTGCAGCCGGCGTAGAACTGCGCGAAGTCGCGCAGGTAGCGGTAGTATGTTCGCTCCTCCGCCCGGATGAAGCCCTCCACCCGCTCCGGATCGGCGCCGACGGCCTCGCCGACGCGCCTGAGGAAAGCGCCGGTGGCCCGCGCGCCGATCGGAATCGCCGGCTCGTGCAGGACGGGCTGGCCGTAGACGGTTTCGAGGCGCCGGGCGATCGAGAGCCCGAGCCACGGCGAGAGCACGATGTTGAGCTCGGCCTCAGGGATCGCGCGCCACTCGTTCAGTCCCTCCGAGGCCGGGCCGAACAGGATGTTGACGGTCAGGCCCACGCCTTCGAGGATGCGGCGGATTTCTGCGAGGTCCCCGCGCCAAAAGGGGTTCTGGTAGGGCAGCAGCGACCAGACGTTGACGAGGCCTTTCTGGACCCCGCGAGCCGAATCGGCGTGCTTGGCGACATACTGGTCGAGGATGGCGCGCACCACCGTCTCGTGGCCGGTGAAGTTGGTGCCGCGATAGCCGAGCGTCTCGGCGAACACGATC
>CAIZGR010000397.1 GCA_903932535.1 uncultured Hyphomicrobiales bacterium
CGGCAATTAAAGCAATTGTCGCCACGATACCCTCTTGCCAAACGACACTAATACGAGTAGCGTTCCAATCGCTACTCGATGGCCGCTCAATTTGGCCAGTTTAATTGTCGCTAAGCGGCCATCATAATTGTCGCGCTGCAAATCCTCGCCCGCCCGGTTTGCCAACAAACGCGCCAACTCGCGCAACCGCCAAGCCAAGTCCTCGAGTTGCTCGCGCGGCGTCTCCGCGAGGTCGGAGCGCTCGATATCGTTCAGCTCCGGGACGAATCGGCGACGCGCATCGTGCGTAGATTCCCATTCGCGCCAAAGCGCAAGCCCCCTCGAGACGACAGCCCCCTCGAGACGATCAGACCGCGTCCGTCTCCGCCTCACCCGATCGAGCGAGGGGGATGTGAATGGTTACCCTCGTGCTGCTGGGAGCTACGGAAAACAACGCGAACCCGCTTCGATCACGCTCCCAGGCCGGCTCTCCGCGGGGACCGTCTATCTCGGCGCGAACTCCGGCGCGTCCGGACTTCGTTCCGCCTGCGCCGTCTCCGCCTCCAGCTCGAGCAGGGCCTTGCTCGGCTTGACGCCGGCCCACGACAGCACCCCGAGGTAGCGCAGGAGCAGCTCGCGGCGGCGCACCCGATAAGCGTCCGCATCGAAGGGAAAGAGGCGATAGAGTTCGTCGGCGCGGAAGCCCGGCTCGATCTCGCGATAGTCCCTGAAGGGTATGCGCATGGTTTCGCACAATTCGCGGGTGCGGCTGTCGTGGACGACGACGCCGCCGGGCGTGCCGGCCTGGATCGCCTGCATGACGCCGTGAAAGCGCGGTCCGACGACGAAATCGAATGCGCGCATGGCTTCGAGCCAGGAGCCCGAGTCCGTAAAGCAGGTCGCATAACGGCGGCACCATCGCTTGAAGGCGGCTATGTCGAGGTCCGGGCGAATGTAGGCGCGGAGCTTTTCGAGGTCGCCCGGATCGATCGCGTCGAACTCGCTGCGCGCGAGGCGGATCATGTCCAGATCCGCCTGCGTGACATAGACGCCCCCGGTCGAGGTCGCCAGCCGGGCCAGCTCCTGCTCGAGCGGGGCCATGGCGGGGGCATGCCGCGTGCCTGCGGCCACGGCGACCCGCTCGATCGGCGAGCCGGCATATTTTGCGGCGATTTTCGCGCCGAGGTCGGGGTCCTCGGAGAGAAAATTGGAAGGACAGCCGATTACCGCCCCCTGGCCCTCGAGCCCCAACTTTTCCAGCACCTGGAGGGTGAACGCCCCGCGCACGCCGATGTTCGGCCCTTTGGCCGGCGCGTGATCGGCCAGCACGCGCAGCCATCGGTCGGTTCCCGCGGTGAGGCTCACGGATGCGGAGGTGTCGGGCGCCTGGGCGCCGAGGCCCAGAGCGACGATCGGCAGGCCGGTCTTTTCCAGGGTGTGCGCCAGCGCGCTCATATCGGTGTGCGGACCGAGCTGGTTTGCGCACGCGACCACCGCAATCTGACAGCGTTCCCGAATGACTTCGGGACGCTCGTGCCAGAAGAATCGCTCGACGCCCGGAGAAAAATGACGAAAAAGCGCGTGGGTAAAAGCGAAATTTCCGGTATTCGCTCCCGATAGCTCGAACAGATGCTCGGAGTTACGGCAAAATGCATCCGCTACCGCCATGGCGGGCGCCAGTAAAGCCACACGCATCGTTCCCCTCCTTGAAGCGCGCAGACCGAAAACGGCTGCACGACGATAGCCGGGACACGCCCGTTGTTATAGAGTGTCTATCTTTATTTAGTCAACATTGCGCCTCGAACGCCGGCCCACCTCGTCATGTCTCACTGTGATCGAAGACGTGAGTGCGACCGGCCCCGCGGACCCCAGACCCCAGACCCCAGGCGTTCATGGTCGATGCAGAAGATGCAGAAAAGGCGCCGGAGGCATGCCGCGACCCGCTATTTCCTCCTGACGGAATTCGAGTCCGGTCGGAAGGAAGGCCCGGATGCTGAAGCTCACGATCGCTCGGCATCCGCAAACGCCGGCGAGGCTCAGACTTTTGTCAACACATTCAAGTCCTGCATCGCCTCGATGGCGCGCACTCGGGTCGTCAACACCGGCATGATTTGGGACCATACCCGCTGGATGAAATTGGGATCGTGGGCGGCCAACCCGTAGGATCCGTCGATTCCGGGCAAGGCTTCGCTCGAATAGGGCCGATACAGATAGCCGGCTTTGACGAGGGACTCCGAGTTCAATTCACCCCACCCCATGTCTCCGCGTCTCTGCCGAACGTCCACGACGTGACCTCCCGAGGTCGAAATCAGCGCCAACCCACCGGGACGCAGGATGCGTCTGATTTCGGCAAGCCACGGAAGCTGCATGTCCATGGACAGGTGCGTCCAGATCGAAATGGAATAGACGCAATCGAACGCATTGTCCTCGAATGGCAGCGGGGGCGTGAAATTGGTTCGGGCCGACTGAATCTCCGGGACGGCGCTTTTCAAATAGGCGATCGCGCCCTCATTCACATCGCAAGCGAACCACCGCGCCGCATGTGTGCGGCTGATCGGCAGCAGCACGCGCCCGACGCCGCATCCGAAGTCCAGGATGCGCAGGTCTTTGCGGAACTCACCGAAAAAATCGACGATCTCGCCCGCGACGACGCGCGCCATGCGCGTGCCTTGGTTGACAAAGGAGTCAGCCGACCCGCTGCCAGCCACCAACTTCATTTCCGAGGCGGGCGGCAATTCGACCGCACGACGCCATGCGACGTCCTTTTCCGACGGCGTTTCAAGCCGGTACTTGAGATCAAACGGAGAATTGGCGAGATCCTTGCCCGTGTCGGCAAAATAGGCGCGAATGCTGACTGCGTTGGTCAGCGTGGGCGCGAACCGATGCCGGAACCCGGCGACCGCATTGAGATCCGTTCGAAAAATATCGGGACGTAAGGAACAGATATATTTCGAATCGGCTTCGATCACGATTTCAGGAATCTGGCCATTGTCTCCGAGCGCCCACCCGGCGATCTGGTCCGGGGTGCATATGTCGATATGACCGCGCAATTCTTTCGCCCCCACAGTCTGATCCGAAGTTCTGCTCTGCTGGCGTAACGCGCCTCGCCGAGGAAAATCAAGAAGGGATTCTCCGCGGTCGAGAGCGTCAGCGCCCCTCCGGTCTTGCCGGCGGCAGATGATGACTTCGGGCATATTCGAGAATCAGGTGGGTGAAGCTGTCCGGCGCATCCTCAGGCAAAACATGGGTCGGCCGCGGCACCCAGGATTGGAAGACAACGATGTCCGGCGGCGCGCCGGTCACCCGCTCGAAGGCCTCGCAGCGCTGGCGCGCATGGTCGATCCAGGCCTGATCGGTCGGCTCCCTTGGATCGCCGTTGCAGATGAGGCCGATCGGCATGCGGTCGGCGCGCATGCGCGCCACTATGGCGGAGACGCGCTCTCTCCACGGCTGTTGCCAGTTCACGTCGATGGTGAACGACGAGAAGGGCTCGCCGAACGCCCTGGCGAATTCGGCATGCCAGCGCCCGATGAGCTCGACCCAATCGGGCTCCTGGAAATTGGAGATCGGCTCGGTTTCGACGAATTTGACGTTTGGGAACACGGCGCGGAATGCGCGCGCCGTCCCGGCGGCTTCTTCCGCCAGGCTCGGCAGCGGATCGCGGCAACCCTGCTTGCCGGCGAACGAATGGCCGAAATAGAGCGGCTCGTCGGCGACGAAATAGGCGACCTCGCCGCCGAGACGCTGGATGCGTTTGCCAAGGTCGACTTGGTTGTTGTCGTGGCCCTCGATATGGCCGCAGGTCTGGCGTTGATGAAGGATGCCGATTTCTATGGCGAGCGGGATGCCTCGCCGCTCGAGGTCACGAACTACGCGTCCGAGATCCTCGTCGGACGCTCTGCTGACGAATTGCGGATAGAGCTTGAAGACGCTGACATATTTGGCGGCGTCTTCCCAGGATGGGCCGGAGTTGAACAGGGCGAGATAGTCGGTTGATCCCCCCGAATAGATAGCTGGCCTGGGGATTGGGTCCTTCGGCGCGAACCAAAGCTGCGGCTTCTGGTCCGACGCCGCTGGCGCTGAATCGGCCGCAAACAGGCAGACCGACGCGACGATCAATACCCCCGAATACCGGGATAGAGGAATTTTCGAAATAAAACCAGAGAGTCCTGACCAAAGATAAGCCGGAAAACCGGGACTTCTGCGGCCGTGCGGCCCGGTCGGGTATCCAGTGGATTGGAAGGCCCATAGCGCGAATTCGCCCAAAGTGTTGAAATTTAAGCGGGCAATGGCGTTTAACGTCCCACGCAATTTCATGTTCACATGGTCCGCAGTGTTGCATCCATGCGTTGCCGAATGATCGTTCGTGACGAATTTCATCTTTTTTATCAAATAATTAGCTCGCATCTATCCGAAGCTGGGACTCTCGAATTTCCGGCGTCATCCAAGGAACGGTCCACGTTCTCGCCTATGCGGCCCCGATGTCCAATGAAAACCTGTAGCTCAGACGCCCCTCCACGACCTCCTAACGCACACTCGCCGCCACCTATGTTGCACGACGAGTTTTGCGCGATTGTCGCGGCGAAAGCAAATTCTGCGTGATTGCGGCGAAGGCGCCGCCGGTGAGCAGCGCCGCACCGACCGTGTCGGCGGTCGCGATATGTTTCGCGACCAGCCGCGGTAAGCGATGGGCGACGAACGCGCGCACGTCCGGATCGCCCGCCACCATAGCCCCGCGAATCCAGTCGACCTTGCGCAGCCGTTGCCCAGGAAACGCGATGTGCGAAAGCAGGACGGGAACGGTTCGGCTTGAATTCATCGCGCCCTAGTCTTCCGCGAACGCTGCGAGCCGCTCGACGTCGGCGATCGACACCGAGTCGCGCTCGGACGACCACGCCGAGCTCCGCGAGCTTGCCCAGCGCGCGCGAAAAGTTTTCCGGCTTCATCCCGAGACGGTTGGCGATCAGGACCTTCTTGTAGGGAAGGGCGAGGCGGGCCGGGCCGGAGGCGGCGTTCGCCAGATTGACGAAGAAATCGGCGACGCGCTGCGGCGCGGAGCGCGCCTCGAGCCGTTCGATTTCGTCCACGAGTTGCCGCAGCCTCGTCGAGGAGGCTGCGAGCAAGTCGAAGGCGAGCTGAGGCTCGGCGCGCACGGCGCGGCGCAGGTTGGCCGCGTCGATCTTCAGGATGCGCGCCTGCGACACGGCTTCGGAATTCGCCGGATAGCGGCCGCCCAGGAACATCGCCACTTCGGCGAACGTCTCGCCCGGCGCGAAGACGGCGACGAAGACCTCCTCGCTGTCTTCGCGCAGACGATAGAGCTTCGCCCAGCCGTCGACGACGCAGAAGAAGCCGTCGGCCGGCTGGCCCTGCTCGAAGACCGTTTCGCCGCGGGCGTAGACGCGCGGCGCGCGGTCGCCGATCATCGTGCGGGTGATGGTCGGTCCCATCGCCTTGAACAAAGGCGCCCGCGTCACGACGTCCCAATCCTGCGCCGACAAAGCCATCGCGAGTCCTCTCGCCGCCGCCATGGCAGGATCGGACCTTGCGCGCGCGAGCGGCGCAGGCCCGCGATTGTGCAAGTCCGCTCCGGATAGCCGCGGAAGGACAGGTCGATCGGGTTAACCGAAGTCAAGGCCCCGCCCTCGTCCGGCGATATTCTCGTCTTGACCCGCAGAGACCCGAAAGCGCAGGTGACGACCATGATCGACGACATCGAACTCGCGCGCGCCCTCCATGTCCTGTTCGTCGCCCACTGGATCGGCGGCGTATCGTTCGTCACCCTGGTCGCGCTGCCGCTCGCGCGCGCCGCCTCGGATGCGCGCAAGGGTTGGGCGCTGTTCGAATCGATCGAGAGCCGGTTCTCCGCCCAGGTGCGCTGGACCATTCCGCTCGCCGGGGCGGCCGGCCTGTGGATGACGTGGCGGCTCGACATGTGGCCGCGCTTCGCCGATCCGTCGTTCTGGTGGATGGACGCGATGGTCCTCGTCTGGGCGCTGTTCATGATCGCCGTCTTCGTCATCGAGCCGTTCGCGCATCGGCGCCTCGAGGCCCAGGCGGCGCGCGACCCGGAAGGGGTCATGCGCCGGCTCTACCGCGTCCACCTCGTCCTGCTCGCCGCGGCGAGCCTCACCATCGTCGGCGCGGTCGCCGGCTCGCGCGGAGGGTTGTTCCCATGAGCGAAGGGCGCCACGCGCCGGTCGGCCGCTCGGCCGACGCCGCCCGATCCTGGCGGGGCGCCGCCCTGCTCAGCCGCGGATTCCGGCCGTTCTTCCTCGGCGCGGGTGTCTGGGCGGTCGCCGGCATGGCGCTGTGGCCGGCGGTCTTTTCCGGCGCGGTCGCGATCCCGACCGCCTTCTCGGCCGTCGACTGGCACGCGCACGAGATGATCTTCGGCTACGGCGCCGCGGTCGTGGCGGGCTTCCTGCTGACCGCCATCCCCAACTGGACCGGCCGGCTGCCGGTGGCGGGCCTGCCGCTCGCCGCGCTCGCGGGGCTTTGGGCGGCGGGCCGCGTCGCGGTGCTCGCTTCTGCGTATGTCGGCCGCACGGCCGCGGCGATCGTCGATGCGGGGTTCCTCGTCGTCTTCGCCGCGCTGGTGGCGCGCGAGGTGATCGCGGGCCGAAATTGGCGCAATCTCAAGGTCGCCGCGCTCGTTCTGACGCTCGCGCTCGCCGACCTCGCCTTCCATGTCGAAGACGCCCGCGCCGGCCTCGCGGACCATTCGATCCGCGCGGCGCTGAGCCTCCTGGTCATGCTGATCCTGCTGATCGGCGGCCGGGTGACGCCGAGCTTCACCGGAAACTGGCTCGCCAAGGAACGCATTCAGCCGCGGCCTGTCCCGTTCGGCCGGCCGGACGGGGTCCTGCTGGCGCTCTCGGGCGTGGCGCTGCTCGCCTGGGTCGTCGCGCCCGAGGGCGTCGCCACCGGCCTTCTGGCGCTCGCGGCCGGCGCCGGCAACCTGTGGCGGCTGTCGCGCTGGCGCGGGCTCGCCGCCCGGCGGGATGCGCTGGTGCTGGTGCTGCACGCGGGCTTCCTGCTCGCGGCCCTCGGGTTCGTCGCCGTCGGGGCGAGCGCCCTCTGGCCGGAGAAGGTCCCCTATGCGGCCGGCCTGCATGTGTGGGCGATCGGCGCGGTCGGGGTGATGACGCTGGCGATGATAACCCGGGCCACCCTCGGCCATACCGGACACGCGCTGGCCGCGTCGCGGACGACGGTGCTGGCTTATCTCTGCGTCGCGGCGGCGCTGGCCGGCCGCCTCGCGATGGCGTTCTTTCCCGACCGCGCCCTGCCGCTCATGCATGTCGCGGCGGCGGCTTGGGTCGTCGGCTTCGCCGCATTTCTGCTCGTCTACGGTCCCATGCTGATCCGTCGCAGCGGCCCCGTGTGACCGGCGCGCGCCGGGCGAAACGTCGATCGAGCCCGGAGGCGATGAAGCGGCCGAGCCTCGAGACGGCTCCGGATGTCCGGGAGAATCGCGCCGAGCCAAGGGAGCTCCGCCATGAGCGCCTTCGAGAGAACCGCTGTTGTCGCGCCCTCCATTCTTTCCGCCGGCTTCTCGAAACTCGGCGAGCCCGTGCGCGCCGTCGCTGCGGCCGGAGGCGACTGGATTCACCTCGATGTGATGGACGGCCATTTCGCGCCCAACATCACTTTCGGCCCCCGGTGGCCGCGGCCTTGCGTCCCTGCACGGACACGCCGTTCGACTGCCGCCTGATGATCGAGCCCTGCGACCCTTATCTCGAAGCCTTCGCCAAGGCCGGCGCCGACCACATCATCATCCATGCGGAAGATCCTGGTGATGACGGTCAATCCCGGCTTCGGCGGCCAGACGTTCATCGCCGCGATCCGCGCGAGCCTCGCGGCGGCGAACCGGGCGGCATGGCGGGACCGCTCGCTGGGGCCGGCAGGCTCCGTCCCGGTGCGACTTTCGAAAGGCGTTTCTGCGACGCCGTTTTTTGCTAACGTATGCGCAGCGCAGAATCCGACAGCCGATGCGCGGCGGCGAGAGAGATCCGACATGACGTCCAGCACCGAACCCGTCCCTGTGAGATCCCATTGGATCTGGACGAGCCTGATCGACAATCTGCCCTTCGTGGCGATCATCGTCCTCGGCCTCGTCGGCATCAGTTGGACGAGCCTATCGCAAACACCCACCGCGACCTACTGGGTCGTCGTGACCCCGATCACCGCCCTGATCTGCATCGCCGCCGGCTGGCGGCATACGGACAAAGGCGAACGGGTCTCGATGGCGATCACCCAAATTGTGCAATGGGCGGCCGTCCTGGTCGCGATGTACCTTCTGACGGTCAGCGACGTTCAGCGGTCGCTGAACGCCAATGCGACCGGCCTGATGATCCTGACGGTGCTCGCGCTCGGCGTCTTCGCCTCCGGGCTCAACCTCCGCACGTGGAAACTCTGCGTCACCGGCGCCTTTCTCGCCGTCTCGGTCCCGGCGATCGCTTGGCTTCAGGACGCGGCGCTGCTTCTCCTGCTCGTCGGGCTGGCGCTGATCGCGCTCATGTTCGGCTACTGGTGGCTCAGGGACCGCCTGCGCGCCGCTGGCTGATAAGCGCTTTCATTTCAGTTTCGCGGCTGCGGCCCGGTCGAGGAGCCAGGTCGCAGGCGCCGCGGCCGGGCGAATCGCCTGGGCCGGCAGGACCACCGGCTGGCGCGGGCCCTTCAGCACGCGGTGGAGGATCTCGGCCTTGTCCTCGCCGGTGACCACGAACACCACCCGCCGAGCGGCGTTGATCGCCACCGGCGTCAGCGACAGCCGCCACATGCCGACGAACTCGACATAAGACGCCATCACCGTCCGGCGCGTCTCGGTCACGGCGGCGAGGCCGGGAAAGAGCGACGCCGTATGGCCATCGTGGCCGAGCCCGAGCAGCACGAGATCGAGGCGGCTGTCCTCGCCGAGCGCGCGGCGCAGCTCCACGGCGTAGCCGTCGGCGGCTGTTTCGGGCGGGTCCTCGCCGTGCATGCGAACGACGTTTTCCGACGGGATGGGCACCCGATCGAGCAGCGCGACCTTCGCCATGTGATAATTGCTGCGCGCGTCCCGCGGCGAGACGCAACGCTCGTCGCCGAAGAACACATGCACGTGCGGCCAGTCGATCGTCGCCGTAGCGAGGCGCTGATAGACCGGCCGCGGCGTATTGCCGCCCGAGAGCGCGATCGTGAACCGGCCGCGCGCGGCGATCGCCTCCGCCGCGGCCTCGGCGATGGTGTCGGCCGCGCCCTGGATCAGCGAGGCGAAGTCGGCATAGAGCACCGCCTCGGCGATCGAGCCGTCGGAGGTGGCGATGGATAGCGTCCCGGACATGATGTGAAGCCCCTTGGCGCGGTTCAGCGGGCGCGAAGGCGACGGTAGCGGCGGATCAGGCCGTTGGTCGACCCGTCGTGCGCGAGGGCCGGCTCCGCGGCGGCGGTGAGTTCCGGGACGATTCGCTTCGCCAGAACCTTGCCGAGCTCGACGCCCCACTGGTCGAACGAGTCTATGCCCCAGATCGCCCCTTGCGTGAAGGCGCTGTGCTCGTAGAGCGCCACCAGCGCGCCGAGCGTGTGCGGCGTGAGGCGGTCGGCCAG
The DNA here is from genome assembly GCA_903932535.1 of uncultured Hyphomicrobiales bacterium. GTDB lineage: Bacteria > Pseudomonadota > Alphaproteobacteria > Rhizobiales > Beijerinckiaceae > Roseiarcus. Next base: position 9,571 of record CAIZGR010000397.1, read on the forward strand.
GATCATGTTGGTCGGACGGTTCCCCTCGCAGACCCGGAACGGCGTCTGTTTCGGGTCGGAGCCTTCGGCGGCGAGCTCCTCGGCGGTCTTGCCGAAAGCGAGCGCTTCGGCCTGGGCGAACAGGTTCGCCATCAGGAGGTCGTGCTGCTCGGCGATCGGGCTCAGCGGCGCGCAGAAGCCGATCATGTCGACCGGAATGAGCTTCGTGCCCTGGTGGATGAGCTGGTAGAACGAATGCTGGGCGTCGGTGCCCGGCTCGCCCCAATAGACCGCGCCGGTCTGCACCTCGACGTGGCGGCCCTCGACGTCCACGTGCTTGCCGTTGCTCTCCATCTGCATCTGTTGGAGATAGGCCGGGAAACGGGCGAGGTTGGCGGAATAGGGCATCACCCCGATCGTCTCGGCGCCGAAGAAGTTGTTGTACCAGATGGCCAGGAGCCCCATCAGCATCGGCATGTTGCGCTCGATCGGCGCGGTCCGGAAATGCTCGTCCATGGCGTGGAAGCCCGCCAGCATCGCCCGGAAATTGTCCGGCCCGACCGCGATCATCGTCGAGAGGCCGATGGCCGAATCCATCGAGTAGCGGCCGCCGACCCAGTCCCAGAAGCCGAACATGTTGTCAGTGTCGATGCCGAATTTTTCCACGGCTTCGCCGTTGGTCGAGAGCGCCACGAAATGGCGCGCGATCGCTTTTTCGTCGACGAGCGCAGCGAGCGCCCAGCGCCTCGCCGCCGCGGCGTTGGCCATCGTCTCCAGCGTCGTGAAGGTCTTGGAGGCGATGATGAACAGGGTCTCGTGCGGATCGAGGTCCTGCGTCGCCTCGGTGAAGGCCGCGCCGTCCACGTTGGCGACGAAGCGGAACGTGAGCGACCGGTCGCTGAACGCATGCAGCGCGCGATAGGCCATCTCCGGCCCGAGATGCGAGCCGCCGATGCCGATGTTGACGACGTTGCGGATGCGCTTTCCGCTGTGGCCCTTCCACGCGCCGGAGCGGACCTGGTCGGAGAAGGCGGCCATCCGGTCGAGCACCGCATGAACCTCGGGGATCACGTCCTCGCCGTCGACCACGATTTTCCAGTCGCGCGGCGCTCTCAGGGCGACATGCAGCACGGCGCGCCCCTCGCTCACGTTGATCTTCTCGCCGGCGAACATCGCGTCGCGCCGGGCCTCCACGCCGCGGGCGCGGGCGAGGGCCGAAAGCAGCCGGACGGTCTCCCCGGTGATGCGGTTCTTCGAGTAATCGAGGAACAGCCCGGCCGCTTCGACGGCGAAGCGCTCCGCGCGGCCGGGGTCGCCGGCGAACAGGTTGCGCAGGCTCTGATCCTCGAGGCTTCCGTAGTGCGCTTCGAGCGCTTCCCATTCCGCCATGGCCGTCAGCGTCGCGTCGACCGTCATCGCCTTCACTCCCAGTTGCTAATCCGCAGAACTCCTATGGCGAGAAAGTGTCGCGGTCGAGGGTGACGATGTCGCGGATCTCCCCGATCGCGACGTCCGCCGGCGGGTAGGTCTCCAGCGCCTTGGCGTCGTTGGCGTAGCGTCCCTGCCGCGGGAACACCGTCGCGACCCTTTCGCCCCAGACGGACTTGACCGCCGAGAGGATGCGCAGCTTGTCGTCGATGACGACATAGCGCCGCGCCGGATAGAGCCGCTCGACGATGTCGAGCTCTTTCTCCTTGTGAACGAAGATCAGGATTTCGCCGTCGAAGGCGCTCCACAAGCCCGACCGGTCGACCTTGCGCGGCTGATAGACCGCGTCCCCGTCGGACAGCACCACGACTCGCCCCCATTGGCGGACGTGGCTGACCGCTTCCAGCGCGCCCGGGTAGAGCCGCTCGGCGAACGGATAGTCGATCAGCCAGTTCGCAATCCCCAGCAGGCGCGGATCGTCGATCGCCTCCTGGCGGCAGCGCTCGACGGCGCCGAGATAGTCGGCGTAGCCGAGCGTGGCGAACCGCTCTTCGTAGATCGCCCAGTACCGGTCCCGCGTCGCCTCTCCGTAGGTCTCGGCGAGATGCGCCTCGAGGTCGCCCTGGATTCGATCGTTGTCGATGAGCGTGTTGTCGACGTCGAACAGGAAGACGATATTGTCCATGTCGCGCCTCAAACGGACGGCTCGGGATTGCGCCACGGGCCGTCCGAGCCGATCAGCGCGTCGGCCGCTTCCGGGCCCCAGGTTCCCGGCTCATATTCGGCGACCGGCGGCGGATCGAAGAGGATCGGCTGGACGACGCGCCACTGCGCGTCCACGATGTCCTCCCGGCCGAACAATTCGCCGTCGCCGCGCATCGCGTCGCCGAGCAGCCGCTGATAGGGCGGCAGCAGGGACGCCGCATGCTCGCTGAGGGTCAGCTCGACCGGCTCGCCGATCATCTTCTCGCCGGGGCGCTTGATCCTGAGGCCCATCGCCATGCAGACGTCGGGGCTCAGGCGCGCCCGGATGTGGCCGACCGCCGGGGCCTGTTCGAAAACGGCTCTCGGCGGCGGCTGAAAATCGACCAGCACTTCGGCCGTCGTCACCGGCAGGCATTTTCCGGCGCGGATGTAGATCGGCACGCCCGCCCAGCGCCAACTGTCGACGAAGAGCTTGACGGCGACATAGGTCTCCACCTGCGAATCCGGCTCGACCCCCGGCACGGCGCGATAGCCCCGATACTGGCCCCGCACGATCGAGGACGCGTCGAGCGGACGGACAGCGCGCAGGAGCGCCGCCTTCTGGTCGCGCGAAGCCTCGTGGTCCTCGCCCGTCGGCGGGTCCATCATCAGGTTGGCGAGCACCTGGAGCAGGTGGTTCTGCACCACGTCGCGCAGCGCGCCGGTCGAATCGTAGAAGGCGCCGCGATCCTGGACGCCGAACGACTCGGCCATCGTGATCTGGACGCTGCGAACGTGCTGGCGGTTCCACAGCGGCTCGAACATCGCGTTGGCGAAGCGCGTGTAGACGATGTTCTGGACCGGCTCCTTGCCGAGGTAATGGTCGATCCGGAAGATCGATTCTTCGGGAAAGCGCTCGAGCAGGATGCGGTTCAGCGCCGCAGCCGATTCGCGATCGCGCCCGAACGGCTTCTCCACCACGAGCCGGGCGTTCTCGCTCAGGCCCGCCGAAGCGAGCCCCGAGACGACGACGCCGAACAGCGAGGGGGGAATCGCCAGATAGTGCAGCGGGCGCTTCGCGCCGCCGAGCGCCTGCTTCAGCAGTTCGAACGTGTGCGGATCGTTGTAGTCGCCGTCGACGTAGCGGAGCGCCGAGACGAGCTTGGCGAAGCTCGCAGGGTCCGCGCCGCCATGATGGTCGAGGCTGTCCTCGGCGCGGGCCTGGAACTGCTCGAGCGTCCAGCCCGCCTTGGCGACCCCGACGATCGGCACGTTCACGCCCTCGTCGCGCACGAGCCCGAGGAGGGCGGGAAAGATCTGCTTATACGCCAGATCGCCCGTGGCGCCGAAGAAGACGATCGCGTCCGAATGCGTGTCGCTCATTCACGCCCCCGCCGGCTTTTCGTGGTGGCCGCCGAATTCGAAGCGCATCGCCGACATGAGCTTGTCGGCGTATTCCGCCGCCCCGCGCGATTCGAACCGGCCGAACAGGGCCGCGCTCAACACCGGCGCCGGAACCCCTTCGTCGATCGCCGCCTGGAGCGTCCAGCGGCCCTCGCCAGAATCGGAGACCCGGCCGGCGAATTTGCTCAAGGTCTGGTCGCCGCGCAGCGCCGAGGCGGTGAGGTCCAGGAGCCAGGAGCCGACCACGCTGCCGCGCCGCCAGACCTCGGCGACGCGCGCCACGTCGATGTCGAACTGATAAAGCTCGGGATGGCGCAGCGGCGTCGTCTCCGCGTCCACCTCCTGTTTGTCATGCCCGACGTTCGCATGGCGCAGCACGTTGAAGCCCTCGGCGTAGGCCGCCATGAGGCCGTATTCAATGCCGTTGTGGACCATCTTGACGAAGTGGCCGGCGCCGTTGGGGCCGCAGTGGAGATACCCCCACTCCGCCTGATCCGGTTCGCCCGTCGCGCCAGGCGTGCGCGGGGCGGAGTCGACGCCGGGCGCGAGCGCGCGAAAGATCGGGTCGAGATGGGCCACGATCGCCGGCTCGCCGCCGATCATGTGGCAATAGCCACGGTCCTTGCCCCAGACGCCGCCGCTGACGCCGACGTCGACATAATGCAGTCCCTTCGCCGCCAGCTCGCGCGCGCGCCGGATGTCGTCGTGGTAGTAGGAGTTGCCTCCGTCGACCACGATGTCGCCCGGCTCCAGGAGCCCGGCGACCTCGGCGAGAATCGGATCGACGACCGCGGCGGGAACCATCAGCCACACGGCGCGAGGCTTGGCGAGCTTGGCGACGAAGTCCTTCATGCTCCCGGCGCCGGTCGCGCCGAGGCCGGCAAGCCGCGCCACCGCGTCCGCGTGGGAATCGTAGACGACGAGGTCGTGGCCCGCCTTCATCAGGCGCTCGACCATGTTGGCGCCCATGCGCCCGAGTCCGATCATCCCAAGTTGCATTGTCGCTCTCCTCCGTTTCCAGCGCAGCTCTGGAAGGCGAGCCCGCGTGTCGCAAACTCCGGCCTGTTTCCTCCAGCCCCACGCCGGGCGGCGCCGCGGCCTAGAGCGCCAGTCGGGCGCAGACGTCGGACGACACGTTATGATGGACGGACGTCATGGTGAAGCGGGGATGTCGCAGAGCCGTCGATTTCGTTCGGCGGGCCGGGCCGCCCGGCGCGCGCCGGCCTCGTGCGGAGGGGCGGAAACACGCTGCGACAGCCAATCCCCTTGCGTTCGAGAAATAAGTCCATTAAGTTTATTATGTTCATGAGGGCGCGTAAAAATGCCGCAGTGGTTCGCCAGCAATTCGCTGTCGATCGGCAGAACGCCGCTCGTCCGGCGAGAACGGGTCATGGACGGCGCGCCCGCGACGGTGCTCGCCGAGATCGAAGGCCGCAATCCCGCCTGTTCCGTGAAATGCCGCATCGGCGCGGCCATGACCTGGGACGCCGAGCAGCGGGGCGTCCTGGCGCGCGGCAAGGCGATCGTCGAGCCGGCCAGCGGCAACGCCGGCATCGCGCTCGCCTTCGCCGCCGCCGCCCGCGGCATTTCGATCACGCTCACCATGCCCGAGACGATGAGCCTCGAGCGGCGCAAACTGTCGATCGCCAATGGCGCGAAGCTCGCGCTGACCGAGGCACCGGAGGGGATGCCCGGCCCCGTCGCCAAGGCGGAGGCGATCGCGGTCGACATTCTCGTCTCGGGCGTCGGGACGGGCGGAACCATCACAGGGATCTCGCGCTTCATCAAGGGGACCGGGGCCAAGGCGATCCAGTCGGCCGCGGTCGAGCCGGCGGCGAGCCCGATCCTCGCCCGGCAGCGCGCCGGAGAGCGGCTGAAGCCCGGTCCGCACAAGATTGAAGGCGTCGGCGCCGGCTTCGTGCCGGAGGCGCCGGACTTGTCGCTGGTCGACGCCGTCGAGCCGGTCGACAACGAGGAGGCGGTGGAATTTGCGCGCCGCCTCACGCGCGAGGACGGCATGCTCTCGGGCATTTCGAGCGGCGCGGCGGCGGTCGCCGTGCGCCTCGCCAAGCGCCCGGAGAACGCCGGCAAGACGATCGTCGCCATCCTGCCCGATTCCCGCGAGCGCTGCTTCGGCACGGTCCTGTTCGACGGCCTGCTCGACGAAAAGGACCTTGCCGCCTGACCGGCCTTCGAGGGCCGGACGATTCTTCATCAACGCGCGCAAACGCGAACTCGAGAACGCCGGGGGTGCCGGGAGAGAGCGGTCACATTGAATTACCTTCATCTTATCAACCCGTTGTACACGCTTTCGGGCCTCGTCATCGGAGCGCTGGTCGGGTTCACGGGCGTCGGCGGCGGTTCGCTCATGACGCCTTTGCTGGTGCTTCTGTTCGGCATCCATCCGGCGACGGCGGTCGGCACCGACCTCCTCTACGCCGGGATCACGAAGATCTGCGGCTCCGCCGTCCACAGCCGCAACGACGCGATCGACTGGCGCGTGGTGCGGCGCTTGGCGTCGGGCAGCGTGCCGGCCGCGGCGCTGGCGCTCTTGACGCTGGCGCATTTCGGCGTGGACTCCAAGGGGACGAACTCGGCGATCACGACGACGCTCGGCTTCGCCCTCATGCTGACCGCAGTCACCCTCGTCTTCCGGCGCCGCCTGCTGAGCGTGGTCGCCGTATTCCTCGACCGGCGCTCGGACAAGGAGATCGGCATGCTGACGGTGACGCTCGGCGCGGTGCTCGGCGTGCTGGTGTCGATCTCCTCGGTCGGCGCGGGGGCGATCGGCGTGACCGTGCTCCTGATGCTCTATCCGCGCATGCCGACGGTGCGCATCGTCGGCACCGACATCGCCCATGCTGTCCCGCTCACGCTGATCGCCGGCGCGGGGCACTGGCTCATCGGCTCCATCGACTGGGTGCTGCTCGTCTCTCTGTTGACCGGCTCGCTTCCCGGCATCGCGATCGGCAGCCACTTCGCCTCGCGCGTTCCCGAGCGCGTGCTGCGCCCGTTGATGGCCGGAACGCTGGCGCTGGTCGCCGGCAAGCTGGTGTTCTGAAGGGCGAGCGGCGACTGCCGGCGCAGGGCGCGGTCGGCGACCGCGCCTACAGCGACGCCAGATACGCCCGCCAGCCGCCGAAATTCGAGATGTCCAACGCGCCTGCGAGTCCCTCGGGCTCGACTAGAAATCCCTTGACGCTCGACCCGCCGGAGAGTCGCACCGTCCCGATCCCGAGCGGCGCCGGGATTCCGGCGACGAGGGCGCCGAAAGCGGCGGGGTCCAGGGCCCAGATCTCGGCCTCGATCGCGTGGCCGTCGCCTTCCCCGACGCGCAGGAGGCCGGGCTTCGGCGGTTCCGCTCCCGCGAGCGCGAAGAGGCGGTAATCCGGGGTGGTCTCGACCGCGGCGACGAAGGTCGCGCCGCGTTCGACGAGCTCGCGGTTGAGGGGAAGCCCGGCGAGATGAGCGCCCACGACCGCGAGCGCGATACGGCCGGGCGGCGCGGCCGTCGCAGCGCGCGCCGCGTACGCCTCGGTCGCCGGCAGCCCGGTCGCGCCCATCGGGGCGCCGGAGCGGGCATGGACCGCGGCGGAGAGGCCAGCCACCAGCCCGTCCGCCCCGGCGGGCGCGATCAGGGTCAGGCTCGACGGCAGGCCGTCGGCCCGCATGCCGGATGGCGTGGCGAAGGCGCACAGGTCGAGCAGGTTGACGAAATTGGTGTAGGTTCCGAGCCTGGAATTGAGCCGCAGGGGATCGGCCTCGACCTCCGCCACCGTGTAGGGCCGCGGGATCGTCGGGACGACCATCACGTCGAACCCCGACCACGCGCCGAGCGTGCGCCGCTTCCGTTCGGCGAGCTGGTAGAACGCCTCGAACGTCGCGACCGCGTCGAAGCGTCTCGCCCCTTCGATGATGCCGCGCGTCACCGGATGGAGCGCCTCGGGGTTCGTCTCGATCAGCGGCTTTGTAGCGGCGAAGCGCTCGGCGACCCAGGGGCCTTCGTAGAGCAGACGCGCGGCCTCGGCGAACGGCTCGAGATCGCACTCGACGAGGCGCCCGCCGAGCGCCTCCACAGATGCGATGTCGCGCGCGAAGGCCGCCTCCGCATCGGCGTCGCCGTAGAACGCGAGCTGGCTCCAGCGCGGAACGCCGAACCGGAGGCCCTGGGGGAAACCCGAAAGCTCTGCTCGCGGAAAGCGGCGTGAATAGGCGTCGCGCTCGTCGTAGCCCGAGGCCGTCTGAAAGACGGCGAATGCGCTCGCCACGTCGAGGGCGAAAATCGAGATCGTGTCGAGCGTCCGGCACGCGGGGACGACGCCGCTCGCAGACAGGGCGCCGAGCGACGGTTTCAGGCCGACGACGCCGTTGAGCGCGGCGGGAACGCGGCCCGAGCCTGCGGTGTCTGTGCCGAGCGAGAAAGGTACGAGCCCCGCGCCGACCGCCGTCGCCGATCCGGCGCTCGACCCGCCGGGTACGAGATCGGCGCGCAGCGCGTTGCGGGGGACGCCGTAGGGCGAGCGCACCCCGACGAGGCCGGTCGCGAACTGGTCGAGATTTGTCTTGCCGATCACGATCGCGCCGGCGCGCTCGAGCGCCTCGATCACGAAAGCCGACCGCTCGGGCATATAGGCGAAGGCGGGACAGGCTGCCGTCGTCGGCACTCCGGCGACATCGATATTGTCCTTGACTGCGAACGGAACGCCGTAGAGCGCCTTTCCGGCCGGCCCTTCGGCCTCGAGGCGCCGGGCCGCGGCGAGCGCGTCCGCCTCGGGCCTCAGCGTGATGAACAGGGCCGGATCGTCGTGGGCCGCGATGCGGGCGTAGGTTTCCTCGACGGTCGCGGCGATCGGCTTGCCGGCGGCGTGGGCGGCGGCGAGGGCGGCGATCGTTTCGGTCATGGGGGCGGAACTCCACATGTCTCCGCCGATGCTGCGGCGGCGTTCGGCCCAGCGGCGAAGCAAGCATCGGGCCAGTCTCCGGCGTCTGTCCGCCGCTCGCGCCCGGCGCCGGTTGGCGATCTCGACCGTTGCGAGCATCGGCCGAGAGGATGCGGCCCGCAAGCGCCTGCGAAACGGGCCGCCTTTCTTCAGCCGGACGGTCGGCGCGGGGTAGAGTTCCGGAGTTCCCGACGGTCGCAGTCTCGAAGTCACGGGTCTCCAAAGACTTCAGGTCCGCCCCCGAACTAGCCGTCAGCGTTCTCGACGATATTGCGTTCGCGTCCTGAGCCTTTCCACCGACTTTCATCGCCGGCTTCGGTGAGCGGTGTCTCCCGCGACCAAGCCTAACCCAACACTTGCAACGGAATCATCCCCGCGCACGCGCCCGGTTGCGGCGCCTCGAGCGTAGTGTGCGTCCAAAACACGCATAGGAAAACTTGCCGCGCATTCTTGATGCGTGTTAACGAGCGGCGCGCTACCCGACAAAGAGCCCGCGCGAAACAAGTCTCTACACGGCGTGTAGCAAGATAAATGACGTTGGAAACGCGTAGCTCATGGCTGTGAAAGACTTCGGCGGCTTGGATCAATTCGTCGCGTCGTCGCCGATCGCGACGGCGATGTTCGATCGCGAGATGCGCTATATCGCGGCGAGCCAGAGATGGCTGGGCATGTTCGGGCGGAGAGAGACCCCGGTCGGCCACAGCCACTACGAAGATGTTCCCGAAATCAGCGACGCGTGGAAGGCGGTGCATCGGCGCTGCCTCGCCGGCGCGAGCGAAAGCTCGGAGGGCGAGCGGCTGGCGCACGCCGGCGGCGGCGTCAAGTGGGTCACTTGGCGGGCGCGTCCGTGGACCAACAGGGGCGGAGCGGTCGGCGGGATCGTCATCTCGGGAGAGGATATCACCGCCAAGGTCGAAGCGCAGGAGAAAGCCGACGGCCTCGCGCGCCGGCTCGCGGTCGCCGTGGAGGAGCTCGAGGGCGCCGCGCGCCGCGCGCAGGAGGCGGAGCAGCGGCTGAAGGACGCGGTCGAAGCGATTCCGGGAGGCTTTGCGATCTACGACGCGGACGACCGGCTCCTCGTCTGCAACGAAGCCAACCGGGACATGTTTCCGTACCTCGCAGAGGAACTGCGCCCCGGCGTGTCTTACGAGCATCTGCTGCGCGCCGGATTCGACCGCGGACATTACGGCCGCTTCATCGCGGACAAGGAGAGCTGGCTGCGGGAACGGATGGAACGGCGCCGCAACCCGGGCGGCGCCGTCGAGCAGTTGACCATTCTCGGGCGCTGGCTGCGCGTCGAGGAGCGCCGGATGCCGGACGGGGGCGTCGTGGCGATCCGGACCGACATCACCGACCTCAAGACCCGCGAACGCGATTTCGCGCTGAAGGCCGCGCTCCTCGAGGCGACGCTGCACAACATCGGCGAGGGAGTCCTCGTCTACGACGCCAACCGCAAGTTGCTGGTCGCCAACGCGTTCGCCGTCCGGCTGCTCGATCTGCCGCCCGAACTGTGCCAGCCCGGAGTCTCGCTCGACGACCTCGCCCGCTTTCGCGTCCTGCGCGGCGACCATGGCGAAGTCGGCGACGTCGAGGCGCATGTCGGGGAACGGGCGGCTTGGTTCCGCGCCCGGCGGCCCTTTGCACGGACGCGGCGCCTCAACGACGGCCGCGCGCTCGACACCCGGTTTGTTCCCACGCCCGGCGGCGGGGCCATGTTCGTGTTCCGCGACTCGACCGAACGCGCCGACAACGAAGCGAAGCTGGCCCAGAAGACCGCGCTGCTGGAGGCGACTTTTCAGAATATCGGCGAAGGGATCGCCGTCTTTGACGCAGACGGCAAGCTGCTGGCCGGCAACGACCTCGCCGCCCGGTTGCTCGCCGCGCCGAAGGCGCTGTTCCGGCCCGGAACCGCGCTCGGCGACCTCATCCGCTTTCGGGCGGTGCGCGGCGACTACGGCCCCGTCGCAGTCGACGAAACCGTTCAACAGCGGATGGCGGAGTTCCATGCGCGAAAGTCCTGGCGCGGCGTTTGGCGGCGTCTCGACGGCTGCCTGATCGAAGCCCGGATCGCCCCCATGCCCGACCTCGGCGCCATTCTCGTTTTGCAGGACGTCACCGAGCGCGCCGAACAGGAAGCCAAGCTGACCAACGCGCTCGCCAGGGCCGAGCGGGCGAGCCAAGCCAAGTCCGAATTTCTGGCCACCGTCAGCCACGAGGTGCGCACGCCGATGAACACCATCATCGGCCTGTCGGACCTTCTGCGCGAACATCATCTGGAGCCCAAGGAACGGCGCTACGCGTCGGCGATCGAAGCCGCGGGCGAGAGTCTTCTGGTCATCATCGACGATCTGCTGGAGTTCGCCAGTCTCGATACGGGACAAACCGTTCTCGACAAGGCGCCGGTCGACGTCCGGGCGGTCGCCGCCTCGGCGATCGACATCGCGCGCGCCCTGCCTCGAGCCGAGGGCCTCGCGATCCGCGCCGAAATCGACGCCGCCGTCCCGGCCGCGCTCCTGGGCGACGGAGGACACATTCGCCGGATTCTCGTCAGCCTCCTCGACAACGCCGTCAAGCACACGGCGAATGGCGCGGTGACCCTTCGCGCCCACGCCGGGCCGGCGGACGGCGCAGAGAAGATCCTGCTGCGGATCGAGGTCGAAGACACGGGAACCGGCTTCGCCCCGGCTGAAGCGTCGCGGCTTTTCCAGCCGTTCGAGCGGGGCTCGTCGGATGATCATACGCCGGCCGCCGGACTGGGCCTCGGCCTCGCGATCTGCCAGAAGCTCGTCGACCTCATGGGCGGGACCATCGGCGCCGAAAGCAAGCCGGGGGCCGGCAGCCGCTTCTGGCTCGAAATTCCCCTTCCTGTCGCGGCGCCTCTGGCGCCGCGCGAACCGGCGTCTCCGCACGTGTTGAACGCGCGGCGCCCGCTCAAGGTCCTGGTCGCCGAGGACATCGAGGCCAACCGCACGGTCATGGGCGCGATGCTGGAAAAGCTGGGGCACGAGGCGCATTTCGCCGAGGACGGCGCCAAGGCCATCGAGGCGGTGCGAAAGGACGACTACGACGCCATCCTGATGGACATCAAGATGCCGAACATCGACGGCCTGGAGGCGACGCGGGCCATCCGCAGGTTCGGCGGCCGCATGGCGAACGTGCCCATCTTCGCCGTTTCGGCCTTTTACCTTCCAGCCCACAAAGCCGCGGCCATGAAAGCCGGCGCCACGGGCTTTCTGCCCAAGCCTGTCCGCAAGTCCGAGTTGGACGAGGCGCTCAGGTCGGTGTTCGGCGGACAGCCCGACGGCGAGCGGCGCGCCGCGACCTGGGAAAAGCCGGACGCCTTGAAGGACGCCTCCGAAAACGCCTGATCGAGGACGAACGCCGGGGCGACGATGCACGGATGTCTGCACGGACGAGCGCGGCGACCGCGTCGCTCGACCGCCGCTCGCGCGCGGCGCCGCCCATCCGATTTCTTGACGTTCGGTCAGCGAACCCGATGAACTGATTTTCAATGTGTGGATTTCTTCGGTCGGGTCGGTTTCATGGATTTGTCGGAATTTTCGCTCGAATCGCTTTCCGATTCAGAGCGAACGAGACTGATAACGATCATCAAGGTTGGGCAAATCGGTTTGCTTCGACAACTCGAAGACAATGGCCTATCGGATCAGGCTATCGACCGGGTGTTTCTTTTGCTTCCGAACGCTGTCCGTCAAGGTCAGGAGAATACATTTTCACTCGGCATCTTCGACGAGCTCTTGAAAAGCGTTGAAAAGAGGCTCGATTCTGCGGAGAAAATTCCTGAGATCGAAAAATTGATCGACGAGGCCGTGGACGAGACGGAAGCCCAAAGCTTCGCCGTTCTGGCGAGCGGAAAGGGAGTGGGGAGCGCGATATCGACTGGGGTCTATGCGGCGATTGTTCTTCTCCTGATCGCGAAAATGAACGGGGCTTACGACTTCAAATCGGGTGAGGGGCACATCGGCTTGTCTCCTGGCGTTCCGGCGGGTGGACTGCACCCCGAAAGTGAGACACGGATAAAAGGGTGACGTGGCTTCCGAGAGGAGAGGCATGTCGGAAGA
>CAIZGR010000398.1 GCA_903932535.1 uncultured Hyphomicrobiales bacterium
CGAGCGCAGCGACTGCGTCGTGGCCGGCATCGACGGCGGCGGCCTCGACGATCTGCTGGGCCTGACCCTGATCGGCCGCGAACGCGGCACCGGCCGCTGGCTGTCGTGGAGCCGCGCCTACGCCCACATCTCGGTGCTGCGCCGCCGCAAGAGCATCGCCTCGCAATTGATCGACTTCGCCATGACCGGCGAGCTCGAAATCTTCGACTCGGTCGGCTGGCTCGCCCCCTTCGGCCTCGCCGCGATGATCGAAAACAACGAACCCGCCGCAACGCCCGAACCCATCGACCCCGACGCGCCCGTAAACATCCCGCCCGACATCCAGGCGGCGGTGAAAGTCATCGCCCGCCCGCTCGCCGCCGGCCTGCTGGCGATCGCCGGCATCGACACGCACGGCGTCGGCCTCATCGTCGAGGGCCTGAAAACCATTGGCGTGCAGGAATCCGAAGAAGGCCGCATGGCGCCTTTGATCGGCGTCAGCCAGGGCTACAAGCTGCACGGCGCGATCAAGACCGCCGAGCGCAAGCTCGACGACCGCACGCTTCTCCACGCCGACCAGCGCCTGATGGCCTGGAGCGTCGGCAACGCCCGCACGGTGCTGAGCGGCAACGCCGCGATGGTCACGAAAGCCGCGTCCGGCACCGCCAAGATCGACCCGCTGATGGCCCTCTTCAACGCCGTCGCGCTGATGAGCACTAACCCGGAACCCGCCGGCAGCGTCTACAGCGCCAACCGAGGCCTGCGGAGTTTTGGTTGAGCTTCACGCCCCTCGTCCTGAGGCGCCGCGAAGCGGCCTCGAAGGACGCGCCGACAAGCCGCCCTGCACCCCGCCACACGCCTCCGGAGCGCGCATGAAAATCGGCATCCTGGAGATCGCGCCCGAGCTCGCCGTCGAGGCGTTTCAGGTGCTGCGCGATTCCGGCGCCCTCGTGCTGGGCTCGACCGAGTCCGGCCCCGCGCTGCGCGTCGTCGTCTCGCATGAGCTGCTGCCGCCCGAATGCGTCCCCGATCCGCGCAAGCCCACGCCCGTCGTGATGATGAGCGTGCGCAGCAGCGACGAAGAGGGCCGCCATCGCCTGACCGGGTTCTCCCTCAATCCGTGGGCCGCGCCGGCTGTCAAACGCCGCGCCCGCTAGTCCGGAGCGCGATATGAGCTGGCGTCAGGGAGCCGCGCGCTTCCAGGGAACCCCCGTATCCGCGCCGCCGCGCCGCCGCTCGTTCTCCGACGATTACGACGCCGGCTGGTCGCCGTTCGCGACCCATTCGAACACCGGCATCGACATCAGCCAGGCGAGCGCCTTGAAGGCGACGACCGTCATGGCCTGCGTCACCATGCTGGCCGAGGATTTCGCCAAATGCGACCCCGTCCTCTATCGCCTCGATAGCGACGACAAGCGCGTCGAGGCGAGCGATCACGAGCTCTACGGCCTGTTCATCGCGCCCAACGACTGGCAGACCTGGTTCGAATTCGCCGAGATGGTCCAGTTCTGGCTGGTCATGCGCGGCAACGGCTATGCGGCCAAAATCCGCGACCGCCGCGGGCGCGTGATCCGCCTCATCCCCGTCGCCGCCGATTGGATGGCGCTGTGGGAATCGCCCGACGGCCAATTGTTCTACCGCGTCACGCCGAGCGGCCTGCACATGCGCGCCGAGCTCGCCGGCGAGCCGTTCCTGATTCCGGCCGAGGACG
>CAIZGR010000399.1 GCA_903932535.1 uncultured Hyphomicrobiales bacterium
CGCGCCGCCCTTGGAGGCGGCGACCGCCGCCTTGACGTCCATGGTCACCGTGCCGACCTTCGGATTCGGCATCAGGCCGCGCGGACCCAGAACCTTGCCGAGGCGGCCGACGAGCGGCATCAGGTCGGGGGTGGCGATGCAGCGGTCGAAGTCGATCGTGCCGCCCTGGACGGCGGCGACCAGATCCTCGGCCCCGACGACGTCGGCGCCGGCTTCCCGCGCTTCGTCCGCCTTGGCCCCGCGCGCGAACACCGCGACGCGCAGGGTGCGGCCGGTGCCGTTGGGCAGGTTGACGACGCCGCGCACCATCTGGTCGGCGTGCTTCGGGTCGACGCCGAGGTTGAGGGCGAGCTCGACCGTCTCGTCGAACTTGGCGCTGGCGTTGGTCTTGACCAGCTTCACCGCCTCGGCGAGCGGATAGAGCTTGGTGCGCTCGACCGCTTCGCGGGCGTTCTTGATACGCTTGCCGTGCTTGGACATGGGCTTACTCCACCACCTGCAGGCCCATCGAACGGGCGGAGCCTTCGATCATCTTCATCGCGGATTCGATCGAGTCGCAGTTCAGGTCGACGATCTTCTTCTCGGCGATCTCGCGCACCTGCTGCTTCGTCACCTTGCCGACGAAGCCGCGGCCCGGGGTCTTGTGGCCGGAGGCAGGCTTCTTGCCGATCTTGAGGTTGGCGGCCTTCTTCAGCCAGAACGTCACCGGCGGCTGACGCATCTCGAAGGTGAACGAGCGGTCCTGAAAGGCGGTGATGACGACCGGAATCGGCGAGCCCTTCTCGATCTGCGCGGTGCGCGCGTTGAAGGCCTTGCAGAATTCCATGATGTTGAGACCGCGCTGGCCGAGCGCGGGACCGATCGGGGGCGACGGATTGGCCGCGCCCGCCGGCACTTGCAGTTTGATGTAACCGACGATTTTCTTCGCCATGGTGCTGCTCCAAGCGGAGGCGCCCCGCTTCGCCGTCTCGCGTAAGACGAGGCAGACGGTCGGTCGCATTTGTAGACGCGGTCGTTGACCGCGCCGGCCGCGCCCGGCGAGCGCGGCTACAAGTGCGTCCGGCGATTGCCCCGTCCAGGCCGCATCAGGCTTGGGCAGGAGCGCCAGGTTGCAGTTTCGTGGTGCGAACGGGACTCCCGGCTGGCGACCGGGCGTTCTTCCACGGGTTAGGGGAGCGCCGTTAGCAGGTTTGCGGCGGAACGGCAACTGCGGCACTGCGACAGGGTGCGCGGACACGGCTGTCGCCGCGCTCGTCGAGCGCGGCCGACGGCCGCGTCCGCGGCGCCGGGGGCATGGCGATGAGAGGCAGCAAGGCGGCGGCGACCGCCTACGACAAGGACGTCATCCTCGGTCCTGCAATTCTAAAGGTCTCCCGCAGCAAGGTCCTCATTCGTTTTTATGGCCGGAGAGGAGGTGGGGCGGGATGGTGAGGGTGGCGAGGGCTTCGAGGAGGTCAGGCCAGGAGAGAAAGGCGATGTAGGCGGTCAGCGTGAGGATATGGGCGAAGAAGCTGGTTCGTTTTGCGGCGGCTTGGCCGGCGGTTCGCCAAGGCGGCTCCAGAACTTCGAGCACGGTGTGCCAGGCGAAGGCGAGCATGTTGAGGGCGGCGAGCGTCATGGCGAGACAATTGCTCGGATACCCAGTTGCATTTCGTCCGGTTCTTCTCCGTCCGCATCGCCAGCCCCTCCTTTCTCGGTCTGCCTCTGTCGGAATCATAACCGACTCGTTCGAGTCGACAAAAGTCCCGATGGACAGTCGGAATTGCTGGTCGAAATCGAAGGGGTCGGTTTTTCGGGCCAAGCCGTCGACGACGAAAGTAAGCGGAAAGGCATACCGGACGCCATGCGCCGCGGGGCGGATGCGGGGCTGGCCTGACCTAGCGCGTTCGCGGCGCCGTTTCGAGCCGCCGCCACAAGGCGCGCGCGTGACGCGCAACGTCCGACCACGTCAGAACCGCATCGGGACGGTCCTCGATCAAATCGAGCTTTCGCGAGAGCTCGCGGGCGTCGACCGCCGCCCGGCTGCGGAGGCCGAACTGGCGTATGGATAGGACGTTCGCCATCGGATAGGCCTCATAGAACATTAGGCACATGAGGTCGCATGATAATCATGAACTGTCAACGTGAGTTTTTGCGTATCCCATCGCAATAATGTAATGACGGCCGCTCGTCGCGGCGGAGCGGCCGGTTGTCCCCAACTGAGCGGGAGTCGCGCGGCGTCTCTTCATCCGGCAGATTGCCGCCA
The DNA here is from genome assembly GCA_903932535.1 of uncultured Hyphomicrobiales bacterium. Taxonomy (GTDB): domain Bacteria; phylum Pseudomonadota; class Alphaproteobacteria; order Rhizobiales; family Beijerinckiaceae; genus Roseiarcus. Next base: position 2,246 of record CAIZGR010000399.1, read on the forward strand.
GCCGCCTTCTCCCGCGAACGCCGAACGGGAGCAGGCGGAGCGCCGCCTACCCCAGCGCCTCGAGCATGGCGCGCGCTTCCGCCGGCAGCCCGCGCGCCCGCGCCGCGGCGATGACCGCGGCCAAGTAGTCAGGCTTGGCGGCGCCCGGGCCGGCGTTGGCGCCGACGTAGACGAGCGCTCTTTTCGGCCCTTCCGGCGCGATGACCGGCTGGACGACCTTGGCGTAGAGGCCCGCCGCCACGCCCTCCCAGCGGTCGAGGGCGGGAATGTCGCCGAGCGCTGCGTCCCACAGGACGCCGTGCACGGCCGCGCGCGGATCGCGCACGACGGTGAGCCACCCCTCGCGCATGATCGCGAGCCGGTGGCGGGCGAGCCGCGCGAGGCCAATCGCTCTCGACCGTGGGCAGCGGCGCGCCATCGCCTCGGCGTCCATGTTCGAGCCATAGGCGAAATAAAGCGGCATGGGGCTAACCGCTGAGCCTTTCCACCTTGTGGACGACGGTCTTGCCCCTCAGCTCGGCGAGGATGGCGTTGAGGTGCTGGATGTCGCGCACCTGGAGGTCGATGCGCAGGTCGCGGAAGTCCACCCCGCTCGCCGCCGACGAGACGGAATCGATATTGGCCCCGTATTCCCCGATGGCGGTGGCGATGATTCCGAGCGCGCCCGGCTCGTTGAGCATGGTGATGACGATCTGGGTCGAGTAGACGGCCTTGTCGGCGGCCTCCAGGTCCCAGCGGACGTCGAGCCAGCTGTCCGGCTCGTCGTTGAAGTCGGCGAGCGCGGGCGAGTGGATCGGATAGATGGTGATCCCCTCCTTGCCCCGGATGCCGACGATTCGCTCGCCCGGCACCGCGCCGCCTTTGGGGGCGAACCGGACGGGCGTGTCCGGGTCGATGCCGCGCACGGGCGCCGGCGCGGCGCCGGGCTCGGGTTTTTCCGGGCCGCCCGGCACGCGGAAGACGAGATTCGCCGCCTTCGGCAGCTCGAACCACCCGGTCTCGTTCTGCGGCACGGCGGGACCCGCCTTGCGCTCGTCCTTGAAGTCGGGATGGACGGCGCGCACGACGTCGCTGGAATAGATCTCGCCGCGCCCGACGCCGACGAACACGTCGTCGACCGAGGCCCGGGCGAGGCGCGGCAGCGCGGCCTTCAGCTTCGATTCGGAGAACTTCTTGCCGGCTCGCTCGAAGGCGCGCTCGACGATCTGGCGCCCGAGCCCGCCGAACTGCGCCTTCGCCGCCTCGCGGGTGGCGCGGCGGATCGCGGCGCGGGCGCGGCCGGTCACGACCACGCCGTCCCAGGCGGCCGGCGGCGTGCTCCGGTCCGAGCGGGAAATCTGCACCTCGTCGCCGTTCTGGAGCATCGAGATCAGAGGCGCGATGCGGCCGTTGATCTTGCAGCCGACCGCCGAATTGCCGATGTCGGTGTGGACGGCGTAGGCGAAGTCGATCGCGGTCGCGCCGCGCGGCAGGGCGATCAGACGGCCCTTGGGGGTGAAGCAGAAGACCTGGTCGTGGAACAGCTCGAGCTTGGTGTGCTCGAGGAACTTCTCCGAATCGTCGCTCGCCAGCGCCTCGATCGTCTGGCGCAAGCCGCGGTACGCTCGGCTCTCGCTGACCCCCGGCGTGTCCGGCCGGCCGTCCTTGTAGATCGTGTGGGCGGCGATGCCGTATTCCGCGACCTCGTGCATCTCGTGGGTGCGGATCTGCAATTCCACGCGCTGGCTGCCCGGCCCGATGACGGTGGTGTGGATCGAGCGGTAGTCGTTCTGCTTCGGCGTCGAGATATAGTCCTTGAACCGCCCGGGCACGGCCGGCCAGGTCGTATGCGCAACGCCGATCGAGGCGTAGCAGTCGGAGACCGTGTCGACCAGAATTCGGAAGCCGTAGATGTCCGACAGCTGCTCGAAGGCGATCGAGCGGCGCTCCATCTTCTTCCAGATCGAATAGGGCGCCTTCTGCCGGCCCTTGACCTCGACCTTGATGCCGCGACGGACGAACTGGTCCCTCAGCTCCGCCTCGATCCGGGCGATCAGCGCGCCGTTCTTGGCCTTGAGCGCCTCGAGCCGCGTGACGATGAGCTTGTGGGCGTCCGGCATCAGGCAGCGGAACGACAGGTCCTCGAGCTCGCTGCGCATGCTCTGCATGCCCATGCGGCCCGCGAGCGGCGCATAGATGTCGAGCGTGTCCTGGGCGATGCGGGCGCGCTTGGCCTCCGGCATGAAATGGAGGGTGCGCATGTTGTGCAGGCGGTCGGCGAGCTTGACCAGCAGCACGCGCGCGTCGTCCGCGATGGCGAGGAGGAGCTTGCGGAAGTTCTCGGCTTGCTGCGCGTGCTTGGTGACGAAATCGAGCTTGCTGAGCTTGGTCAAGCCGTCGACCAGCCCGCCGATCTCGTCGCCGAACGCCTTGTTGATGTCGTCGCGTGTCGTCTCGGTGTCTTCGATGGTGTCGTGCAGCATCGCCGCGACGATCGTGGCGTCGTCGAGCTTCAGCTCGGTGAGAATCGCCGCCACTTCGAGGGGATGCGAGAAATAGGGGTCGCCGGAGGCGCGCTTCTGCGTCCCGTGCGCCTTCATCGCGAACACGTAGGCGCGGTTGAGCAGGTCTTCGTCGGCCTTGGGATTATAGCGGCGGACCCGTTCCACCAATTCGTATTGCCGCATCATCGCCGCAAAATCTCAGCCGGTCTCCCAGAACAAACATGGGCTCGCCAGCACCGGGGAGCGCTCGAGACGATCGGAACGGAGTTCTGAAGGCGCAAAGGCGAGCAGCCCGGACCGAACGCGTCTTGCCGCACACTTCCAGCGCAGGCTTCGATCCGATCATCGGCCGCCGAGGGCGGGTTCGCAAGGGTAAAATCGCCGGAACTTTCCCATGCGACGCTGCGCCCCACGGATTCTTCGGACCTCAGGCGCTCTGTCGCCGCGCTCGGCTCGAGCGCGGCGACGCGGTCGACGGCTGCTTCACGAGACCGGATCGCGCCGGCCTGCAAAACCGTCTAGGATGCCGCCGCAGTCCAGACATGGATCAAGGTCCGACGAAGTTCGGTTGGGGGCGCTCCGGATATGAAGAGACGGCTTTTCCTGCTCTGTATGATCGTAATCGCGGCCGACGTCGCCGCGCCGGCCGCGTTTGCCCGGCAGCAAACAACCTGCGAAAGCCTGTGGTATAATCAGAACGCGATCTACGCCAGACGCGGAATGTGTTTCAAGGACGAGCGCGCGCTCAGGGTTTTCGGCCAGAGGTGCTTTCGGCCTTATGGAAAGCTGACCTTTCGCGACCAGAGACGGGTGGACTCGATCGCGAGGCAGCAACGCCGGCTGGGCTGCGGCGCGGAATAGCGCGCGCTGAGGCAGGTCAGCCCGGACGCCAGGCGCCCTTCAGTTCGGCGCCGCGCGCCGGCTGTCGAGCTTGTCGTGGCAATAGCGCTCCTGATGGCGCCGGACATAGACCACGCGCCACCGGTCCTGCACCTTCGTGATCCATCCGCCGAGTTGCAGCGCGCACGCGCACTGCGCCCGCGCCTGCGCGCTGGGGAAGACGTCGCACTTGGGCGCGTCCGCCGATGCCTGTTCGGCGTGGAAGGCGGCCAGCGCCGCGACGACGAAGGCAAAAGTCCTCATTGTGTCCGAACCCTCCGCGTCGGGCGGCCCTCGGGCTGGAGACCGCGGGCGCGCCGTCGCCGCATTTGGCCAGGAACAGCCGGCGGGGGCAACAAAAAACCCCGGAGCTTGCGCTCCGGGGCTGTGTTTCATCCGATCGGATTGCGATCAGAAGTAACGGGTGATGCGGAGACGGCCGGCGAAGCCGTTCGAGTTGCCCTGCCAAGCGCCGGGAACGAAGGCGCCGGTGTTGTACACGGTGCCGACGAAGCCCGACGGCTGGTTCTGGGTCA
>CAIZGR010000400.1 GCA_903932535.1 uncultured Hyphomicrobiales bacterium
CGCCGGCATATTCGATGACGTGGCCGGTCCCGCCGCTCGTGCCGATCCGGCCGATCATCGCCAGAGCGAAGTCCTTGGCCCCGACGCCGGGCGCCGGCGTCCCGGTGAAGGTCACGCGCATGTTCTTCGACTTCTGCTGGCGCAGGGTCTGGGTGGCCAGGACGTGCTCGACCTCCGAGGTGCCGATGCCCTGGGCCAGGGCGCCGAAGGCCCCGTGGGTGGAGGTGTGGGAGTCGCCGCAGACGATGGTCATGCCCGGCTGGGTGCGGCCCTGTTCGGGGCCGACCACATGGACGATGCCGTTGCGCGGATCGCCCATGGGGAAGAACTCGATACCGAAGTAGGCGACGTTGCGCTCGAGCGCCTGCAGCTGGGCGCGGGCCTCCTCGTCGGCCACGGCGGCGACGCCGAGCGCCTGGCCCTCGGTGGGCACGTTATGGTCGGCCACCGCGAGCGTGCGGTCGGGCCGGCGCACGCGGCGATGCGCGGCGCGCAGGCCGGCGAAAGCCGCGCAGCGCGAAGCGTCGGGTCGAGCGGCGCTTCCATCGCTGCGCCGCCGGCGCTCGGCGCGGCGATCGACGCCGCGCGCGGCGAAGCCGCGCCTCTGCCGGCGCCGAGCCGTTCCGAGTTCGGCAGGCTTTACGATTTCGATTTCTCGAAGGTTCGCGTCCACGCCGGACCCGGCGCGGCCAACGCCGCGCGTATCGCCCGCGCCGAGGCTTTCGCCTATGGGGGCGATCTTTATTTCGGCGAAAGGCGCTACAGCCCGGGCGGCGAGGCCGGGCGCGATCTGCTCGCCCATGAACTGGCCCATGTCGCGCTGGATTCGCGCGCGTCCGGCGCCCGCATGCTGCGGCGCCGGGGCGCGGACCCCCTGAGCGCGCCCTTCGTCAATCCGGACCCCGCCGCCCAGGCGACGCCCGCGCCGGCGCCGGTCTCGCCCAATCCCACGAATCCGCCGGCGGCGGCGCCGGACGGGAAGGCCGCGGCGGACAAGCCGGCGCCCCTTAAGGAGGCCATCGAAAAATCGGCGAAAAGCGCCCCCGCCGATCTCGGCGGCCCCGCCGCGGCCAAGGCGGACGCGCCGCCGCCGGGCGACAAGGAGGTCGCCGGCGCGGCGGTGCAGATATTGCAAACCTCCGGCGGCCTCGCCAACGTCGATCAGGAACTGGCCGAGCACAAGCGCTGGAGCAAGGCCGGCGACGCGGTAGGCGCGGCGGGCTCGGGACAACGCGCCGCCTTCATCGCCTATTCCGCGTTGCGCGAGGACAATTTGGCCCAGGGCGCCGTCACAGGCGCGGCCATGGGCGCCGGAACCAAGCTGCTCGAAAAGGGCTTCGAAAAGGGCGCGCTCAAATTCGCGACGTCCATGGCCGCGCGCTACGGCGCCGTGGCCGCGAGCAAGGCGCCGATTCCCGCCGTCGGCGCCGTCATCGCAGGCGTCATGGCGGCCTATTCCCTTTCGCAGCGCGACTGGAAACAGACGGGCGCGACCATCGGCAAATACGGCAAGGGCGAGGGCCAGTACGACACGCTCGCCAATTCGCTGGAATCGGTCAGCACGGCGATCGAGGTCGCCTCGGAAGTCCTCAACCTCATCGCCGGCGTGATCGGCGCCATTTCGATCGCGATGTGGGCGATCACCGTGGCGACGGTCGGCGTGGCCGCGCCGCTGGCGGGCACATTGTCCACCGTCGCCGGGGCCATCGCGCTGGTCACCCTGGTGCTGGACGCGATCAATTCCGTCATCATCAAGGGATTGATCACGGTCTTTCGCACGCTGCACGCCTATTCGAGCACCGCCGACCCGCGCGATGTGGTCAAGGAGGGCGCGGCCATCGGCGACGCCGCCGGGGCCATGACCGGCTTCATCGGCGGCTTCGCCGGCGGGCTGGCCGGCGGCCATGGCGCGGAAAAGGGCATGGGCAAGCTCGCCGGCGGCCTGAAGGGCAAGAGCCCGCCGAGCATTCCCGATCATGCCGGGGGAGGCGAAGCGACGGGCGGCGGCCCCTCGGTCAAAGCCGCGCCCAAGGAGACGCCGGGGCCGAAGTCCGGCGCGGGGCCGGAGCCGGTCGAGATCAGACCGCCGGAGCTTCCCGCCGAGAAGTCCGGTATCGGCAAGCCGCTCGAGACCGATGCGGCGCTAGAACCGCCGAAAGCGGAACAGCCGGCGCCGCCCCGGGAGCCGGTCCAGGCCAAGGAGCTGGAGGAGATCAAGGCCGAAGCCGCCAGGCAGGCGAAACTCGAAAAGCCAAAGGCGCGGACGGCGAAGGCGCCGGAGCCCGTCGAAGCCGTTCCGGCGAAGGCGGAGCTGGGAGCCGAGCCCGTGAAAGCGGAACAGCCCGCAGGACCGGCCCGCGTACAGCAACCCGAGGCCGTCGAGGCGCCGGAGCCGCAGGCGGCGAAAGTTCCGGAGCCGGAGAGCGCGGGCGGCGGCGGAGGCAATGGGGCGGGCGGAGGCGGCGCGGGCGGTTCGGGGAGCGGCGACGGAGGCGGCGGCAAGAAGCCGCGCAAAGCCGCGCCCGAGCCGGCGACGCCGCGCGAACCTTCGCCCGGCGACGTGAAACTCAGCGACGTCAAGCGCAAACGGCTGGCGGAGCTGACGGCCAAGGACGATCTGACGCCGAAGGAACTGGCCGAAGTGGCGAACATGTACGGCGTGACGGTCGACCAGCTCGAGAGCGCCATGATCCGCGGCGGTTTCGAGACCGGCGTCGACGAAGCCGGCGCCATGGCGACCAACCGCGGCCGCGATCCCATCCTCGATCAAACCACGGAGCCGCGCACGAAACTGACCAAGGCTGAGTATATCCGGCTGCAAGTCCTGAAGGGAAAGCTCAGTCCAGACAAAAACATCCGCGGCGAGGAAATGAGCAACTGGCGCCGCGTC
>CAIZGR010000401.1 GCA_903932535.1 uncultured Hyphomicrobiales bacterium
ATCGCCGAAGGCGAGGGCGCCGAGCGAAGCGGGCATCGCCGCCGGCGCGGACGGGCGCTCCGCCGGCTTCACCCGCAGCGCGGGCGCGATGGCGCTCGCGAACATCGCGACCCCGTCGCGGGTGCGCACCACGCGGTCGCCGGCCGGCCGGCCGCGCATGAAGCGTGGCAGGTCGTCGGCGTCGATGTCGAAAAGCCGGGAGAGCGGCAGGCCGATCAGGGCGCGCGTCGAGGGCGCCGAGACGTTGAGCGCGCGCGCGAGGGCGGCGAAGCCGCCGTGGGTCAGGCCGCTGATCCGGCCGCGGCCGTCGATCGCGATCGCCGCGTCCGGATCGACGTCGAGAAAGTCGGGCGAGCGCGCAAGGCGTACAATCCAGTCGTGGCGGGCGCGCGCGAGCAGGTTGGCGAATTCGATCCGGCGCGCGGTCGTCGAGACGAGGTGCAGGGCGAGGCGCTGGCTGGCTTTGACGGTCGGCGAGCGGAGCTGCGAGATGTCGAGCACGGCGGTGAGGTCGCCGAGCGTGTCGAAGATCGGCGCGGCGGTGCAGGTGAGGCCGATGTGGCTCGTGTCGAAATGGTCGTCCTGATGGATGACGACCGGCTCGCCCGAGACGATGCAGGCCCCGACCGCGCAGGTGCCGGCTCGGCTCTCCGACCATTCCGAGCCGAGATAGAGCCCCGCCTTGCGCAGATGGTTGTCGAAGGTCGGGTCGCCCAGAAAATCGACGGTGACGCCGCGCTTGTCGGAAAGAAGCAGCACATAATTCTGCTCGGCCACGTTGCGGAACAGCGTCTCGAGCCCGGTCCGCCCGATGCGGATCAGCTCGCCGGCCTGCTCGCGATGCTCGCGCAACTGTTGCGCGGGCACGATATAGGCCTCCTGGGCGTGGCTCGGGTCCATGCGGTAGTCGTTGAGGCAGCGCAGCCAGGATTCGACCACCGCGTCGTCGCGGCGGCTTGCCTCGCCGAGCGCCACGCGCTCGATTTCCTCGATATGCAGCCGAGCGTTGTTCACCCTGCGCGGTCCCCCCGATTTTTGAAAAGCTTAGCGGCTGCGCGGGCGGCGGACAATGGCGCGGGCCTCCCACCGCGCCCGCCTTCGCCTGTCGCGTCCGGATTTGAGGGAACGCCCTGCGCCCCTTTACGCCCATGGGTCTTCCGTGCGCGCGACGTCCATCCGAGCGTACGCCTATCTGGGAACAACCGAAAGATCGCGATTGTCTTTGGGCCGACCCTGGCTCATATCCTGGGCGTAGGGATAAAGTTGAAGTCTGTTTGATCGGGCCATGGCCCGTGTCGCTTGATTTTTTGCCGGCCGGGCCGCCCAAGCGACGCAAGTCCCGGTGGGAGGGGAATAACAATGGCCGGAAGAAGGCTGCTTTTCGCAGCAGCGCTGCTTGGCGGCGCGTCCCTTGGGGCGCAAGCCCAGAAGGTCACGCCGCTGACCAACGGAACGCCTTACGACGGCATCGTCTATGGATTTCTGCTGACCGACGGCAGCATTCTTTACCAGGGCGGCCTGCTGATCGACTGGTATCTGTTCCGGCCGGATGCATCCGGCAGCTATGTGAACGGGACATTTTATCCCGCCGCGAGCCTGCCGCGGGACTATGTTCCCTACGCCACCTCGGGCGGCGTCCTTCCGGACGGGCGGGTGCTTCTGATTGGCGGCGAATATCTTTCGCGCTTATTGCAAATCGTGTTGAAAGGAGCGATAAGGGCTCATGCGACTTGGGGTTTGAGATGAAGCCGTCGGATTTCTCAGAGTGGCTGGCCGCGCTGTCGTCGTTGAGCGCGGCGCAGCGGCGTGCTGCTTTTCGCGC
>CAIZGR010000402.1 GCA_903932535.1 uncultured Hyphomicrobiales bacterium
CCGCGTCCTAGAGGGCGACTTCGAAATCCTGCGCGCCGCCGCCGCTTCGCAGGGCCAGACGCTCTCGGCCTATCTGCGCGACGCCGCGATCGCCCGCGCGCTGGACGACCTCGGCGCCGACACGCGCGACCAGGCGAGCCGCAAGCTGGCGCGGGCCGAGATCGCGGCGAGCGACCTTTGACCGCTGTCCGGGTTCGCGAAGGGGACTGCCTCGAAGTTATGCGCCAGATGGCCGTCGAGGGCGTTCGCGTGGACGCACTGGTTTCCGACACGCCCTATCATTTGAAGTCGATCGTCGCGCGGTTCGGAAAGACGAGCCTCGACGACGATACGCAGACCAGCCAACGGGCGCGGGACAAGTCCGATCCTTCCGCGCGCTTGACGCGCGGCTTCATGGGCCAGTCGTGGGACGGCGGCGACGTGTCGCAGCGCGTCGAGGTGTGGCGCGCCGCCTATCGGCTGCTCAAGCCCGGCGGATGGCTTCTAGCCATGTCGGCGACCCGCACGCAGCACCGCATGGTTTGCGCGATCGAGGACGCCGGGTTCGAGGTGCGCGACCTCATCGGTTGGATGTACGCGCAGGGGTTTGCTCCCAACAAGCCCGCGCGCGACGGCGAGGGCGTGCGGCTGAAGCCCGCCTGGGAACCGATTTCCGTCTCGCGCAAGCCGCTCGGCGAGCCGACGGTGCAGGCGAACCTTGACCGCTACGGCGTGGGCGCGCTGCGCGTCCAGGACTGCCGGGTAGAAGGCGGGAACCGGACCGTGGCGTTCAACCGTTTGCCGGCGGGTCAAGGGCGTCGGATATGGGGGGAAGACGACGCGAACGAGCGCCGGGGAACGCAAGCGGCGCCCAAAGACTACGAAGGCCGCTTTCCCGCCAATCTCATCCTCGACGGCTCGGACGAGGTGCGCGCGCTGTTCCCCGACAGCGCCGGCCAACAAGGCGACGTGCGCGGCACCGAACCGCCGATGCGGAACAAGGTCTACGGCGAGTTCAAAAGTCGGCCTGCAGCGCCGAAACGCGAAGAGGACGACTTGTCGGCCGCCCGGTTCTTCTACTGCGCGAAGGCTACGAAAGAGGAGCGCGCGTTCGACCACCCGACGGTCAAGCCGCTCGCGCTCATGCGCTACCTCGTGAAGCTCGTCACGCCGCCAGGCGGCCTCGTGCTCGACCCGTTCGCCGGCACCGGCCAGACGGGCGCGGCGGCGGCCCTCGAAGGTCGGCGGGCGATCTTGATTGAAAAAGAGGCGGAATACGCCGCCAAGCTGCGCGAGCGGTTTCCGTCAGGTCTTGGTGGCGGCTCCGAACGGCCGCGCAGGCGGCTCGACGTTCTGCGCGCGTAGCAGGCGCTCCAGCGCGACGATATGCTTGCTCTGCGTCTTCACGGTCGCTTCAAGGTGCGACATGCGCTCGGACTGGTCGGCTATGATGCGCTGGAGTTCGGAGATCGTGCGGGACTGGCCTTCGAGCGCTTCGCTCATTTGCCGCAGGCGACCTTCGTCGGAAACTAGGAGCGCTTTCAGCCGTTCGTCTACGATGCCTTGGAGAGTTTTTTGCTCGTCCGCCCTATTTTTCCGC
>CAIZGR010000403.1 GCA_903932535.1 uncultured Hyphomicrobiales bacterium
AGGCCCGTCACGCTCGGGGGTCGCGTGGTACACCACGTCACCCGTCGCCGCGCCAGTCTCGCCAGTCTCGGGAGACACGGTGAACACGCGCGATAGCTCGGCCGGGTCGATCGCGTAACCACCATCGTCGCGGCGGGTCGCAGATAGCCGCCCTGCCCGAATCGCTCGGGTCAACGTCGTCTTGCTCGTTCCCGTCAGTCGGGCGGCCTGTCCGAGGGTCAGCATGAGGGGTCGCGCTCCGGTCGCGCCCGGTCGCTCGCCGGGGTCGCGCGGTGCACCATGCGACGGGTCGCGTTACGGTCGCGTTACGGTCGCCCCGGAAGCCCTCTTGTCAGCTTGCTATAACGACTTGACACGCCCTGTCGCTTGTGGGCATATGATGATGCAAGCTGACAAGCTGACAGGACGAGAAGATGGCTACCTACGGATACTGCCGGGTTTCGACGCTGAAGCAGGCGAACGAGGGCGAAAGCCTCGATGTCCAACGGCGGCAGATCGAGGGATACGCCCTCATGCACGACTTCGGCACGGTCGAGTACGTGGTGGAGGAGGGCGTCTCGGGTTCGGTCCCGCTCGCCGATCGGCCCGCCGGGGGCGCCATGATCGCCAACATCAAGGCGGGCGATATCGTCATCGCCCCGAAGCTGGATCGCATGTTCCGCTCGGCCCTGGACGCCCTCAACGTGGTCGAGGAATTGAAGGCGCGGGGCGTGAAGCTCCACCTTCTCGACCTGGGGGGCGATATCGCCGGCAACGGGCTGTCGAAGCTATTCCTGACGATCGCCGCCGCGTTCGCTGAGGCCGAACGTGATCGCATCCGCGAACGGATCGGCCAGGTGAAGGCGGATCAGAAGGCGCGCGGCCGATATCTCGGCGGAAAGGTCCCGTTCGGGTTCCGACGCGGCGAGACCGGCGAACTGGTCGAGGTTCCGTCTGAGCAGGAGGCCATCCGCGAAATGGCCGCGCTACGGGCTCAGGGAAAGGCGCTGAGGGCCATCGCCGAGGAGATGCAGGCGAAGGGCTTCCGGATCAGCCACGAGGGCGTGGCGGGCGTCCTGAGAGCCGGTGCCGCGGCCTGAGCGGGGCCGCCGCCCGAATCGGGGAAAGAGGGGGCCGGCGAAGTTCTCGCCGCGCCATGATGCGCGCGAACGAACAGGACGGGAACGAAGGGAAGGCGCGCACCGGCCGGAAAGCCTGATATTCCCGAGCATTGCGCCCGGCTTTGTGGACAGACGGGGGCAGACCGCGCCCGGCATTGACGCCCGCCCGCAGCGGAATCATGCTGATAGGGCGCGAGTCGCGCACCTGATCGAGAGGAACGAAACCCCCAGAAACGCAACGACCCTCCGCTAGGGAGGGCCGGTGGTCCCGGCGAACCGGGGAACATCTGTGATGTGGCAGTCCGGATGATCCCCGAAAACTGATCTCGGCGTCAAGCCTCCGTTCGAGGCAACGCTATCGCTCGGCCAATCGGCGCGCGTCCAGAGCGGCGGGGTCCCTGCCCGAAGGACCAACCACGCCATGCTCGCCGATCAATTCCGCGCCGCCGTCACCGACGCCCGCAACTCGCACGCCCTGGACGAAACCGCCCGCCTGCTATGGCGCGCTCACGCCGAGGGACAGATAGCCGACGCCGACGCCGAGGCCGTCGCCGAGGCCCTACAGGCCCGCCGAGCCGCCTTTGCCCGTCCGGGGTCTCTTGTAGCCATGGCGCACGCAACGGCCGCCAGCGCCCGCCGTAGGGCCGCCGAACCGCGTTCACCCGATAGACAGGCTTCACTCGAACGTCGCCGACGTCAGGCCATGAGTGGCGTGGTCCCGGCGAGGATCGCCGCCTCGTTCACGATGGCCGAGCTGGCGGTCCTGAGTGTCGTCGCCCGCCAGTGTCAGCGGGGCGGGACGTGCTCGTTACCGCTCGACATGGTCGCCGCCCTCGCCGGGGTGAGTCGATCGACGGTCAAGAACGCCGTCCGTCTCGCCGTCCGTCTCGGCCTCATCGAACGGCGCGAACGGCGCCGGCGGGGACTGCCGAGCAAGACGAACGTCATCAAGATTATCTCGGCCGAGTGGTCGGGATGGCTGAAGCTCGGCGAACGCATGGTAGGGGGTAAATCTGTGACCGCCACGGTTAGCCATTCTCATTCTAGAGGGGAAAGCGGGGAAAAACTGCATTCCGGGTGTGACGACGCTTGGCGCACGCAGGCCGTTCATGGTACAGTCCTTTCAACTAAAGTCGCACACGGGAGGAAAATCGTTGAGAGGTAGTCGGGAATGCAGGTCGATATTGAAGCCGCATGTATCGGGATCAACCGCCTTGCCGAAAATCTCGGCCTGAGCCGCCGCACGATCCACCGCATCCTCGCAAGGGGCGAACTTCCTTCAATCCAGATCGGCCGCAGGCGCTTGGTCCGCCTCGCCGACGTGCGCCAATGGCTCTCCGGGTGTGAGACGCCGACGCCTGGCGCGGACGTGACCGGAATCGGCCGCCAGTTCGTTGACCGAGCCGCCATGAGGTAAGCGCCCCATGGCGTCAAATCTTCACACAGAATTTCAGCCCGAAAAGCAGGGCCAACCCTTTGCGTCGCCGAGCATTTCAACCCTTGCCCGTCGTCGCGCCCCTTCCTTTGTTGTTAGAGACGGGGATCTTCCTCGCACGGTCGCCCGCTATCGCAACGGCGTATCCGGTCCCGAGTTGAAGCGGCTCAGCGAGGCGGCGCACTTCATTGAACGTCGTGGCTCAGCCGTCTTCGTCACGATCGAGTTGGCGACCGAAGGCGACGACGAAACCGAAATTCGGGAGCTCGGCGAGAAGATCAAAAATCACGTCGTCTTGTTCCAAAGCCGCAAGGGCTGTCCGCCCTATTGGATCGAGGTTCTAGAGCCGACGCCGAGCCTTCACGCGCACCTGATCGTTGCGGCGCCGAAAGGCCACGTCGGCCGCCTGATCGAAAGCCTCGAAGGCTCCTCGATCTTTGGCGAGGCGATCGACGCGAAGCGCGTCCACGACATGCCCGGCCTGACACGCTACCTGAGCAAATTGGCGACGCCGCAGGCCGCCTATGGTCGAGACATCCGGCGCGTTCGCGGGTCTCATCGCATGGAAGGCGATCGGGTGAGGCTCAGTCGCGCGCTAGAGCGCGACATGATCGCCGAGGGTGTCGCCGAGCCGTTCCGCCGAACGTATGCGCGCCGCTTCAGTCCGCCGCAGATCGTCTATCGGGACAGCCTCTTTGACGCCCTGCCCATCCTGGCCGCGCCGCCTCGGCCGAAGTTGAAGCCGGTGAAGCGCCACAAGATCGAGCCGGCTTCCCTGCCGATGAACTACGCGCCCGACGCTATCGACAAGGTGAACGACATGCGCGGCCGAATGACGTGCGCCGAGATCGGCAACTTGATCGGCCTGTCACGGCAACAGGTGAACAACGCCGACGTGCTCCGCTTCGGCATGAGCCGCCGCGTCGTGCGCCGCGTCCTAGAGCTCGCGAGGGCCGCATGAGAGGACGCGATCTAGGTCTAGTCCGCCCCTTGCCGAGCCATCTTTGCGCCCGTGCCGCCACGGCGTCGGCGCAGAACGAGGGCCGGGCGTGAGCCTGAAAAAGCAGGTCCAGAACAGGGGAGTGGGGTTTCCGTTTCCCCGCTCGACGCCGGCGCCCGAAACCGCGCTCATTGCCATGGAGATTTTTTCCGGGTGACGAAAATTCAAGACGCCGAACATCAAAGGGCCGGCGCGTTCAAGCCGGGGGAATCGGGGAACCCGGCCGGACGCCCGCGCGG